>JAYVEF010000306.1:0-2625 GCA_043748965.1 Burkholderiales bacterium | reverse complement strand
TGGACGGCATGCGTCGCGGTCAGGTGCGCGTATTGGTCGCAACCGACGTCGCGGCCCGCGGTATCGACGTGCCAGCCATCACGCACGTGTTCAATTATGACCTACCGAAATTTCCGGAAGACTACGTACACCGGATTGGTCGTACCGGTCGCGCTGGCCGAAACGGTATCGCCGTGTCGCTGGTCAATCACGCCGAAGGCATCAACGTCAAGCGCATCGAACGTTTTACCAAGCAACTGATCCCGGTCGAAGTAATCGAAGGTTTCGAGCCAAAGCGCACCGCCTCGGCACCGCGCACCGGCCACAAGCCAGGCGGCTGGAAACCAGGCGACAATCGTACGGCAGCCAAGCCAGGCCAGCGTACCTTCACCAAGCCCGCAGCACCACGCAAAGATGGCGGCGGCTTCAGCAAAGGCCCACGTGCAGCCGAAAGTGGTACGGCGCGGCGTTCGTATGGCGATCGTTAATCGCAACAAAATGGCTATATCGGCCCCATAAAAAGCCCAATAGAGGCCACATAAAAAATCCCGCGATAGCCTTGCCGTCGCGGGATTTTTTTTGGATGTCACAATAGATTTACAAAGCGCAGGTTCGAAAGCCAATAAAAATATCGTCGCGCTGCGGCAAGTAAAAATTGCGAAAGCGGGGCGAGCGCAGCCGCGCCGGCGTCGCGAACGAAGCGCCCCGCACAGACTGGTGCGTGTCAAACCAAGGCGCCGAATATTCGCCATATCCATCTGCCACAAAGCCCGGATACGGCGAAAATGGCGTACAGGTCCATTCCCACAGATCACCCCAGCGTAATGCCGGATGCGCACTGCCGACCACGGCCTCCCACTCGGCTTCGGTGGGCAGACGTCGACCGGCCCAGACGCAGTACGCCTGCGCTTCGAACAGACTGATATGGCGCACCGGTTGGCTGCCGTTCAATAATAGTGTTTCGCCGAACCGCACGCAGCGCCACTGATGGCCCTCGCGCTGCCAGTGGCGTGGCGCGCTACGCTCCTGCTCGAGCAGCCAGACACGTCCGGCAGCACTCCAGAATGCCGGCTTTTGATAGCCACCGTCATCGACGAATTCAGTGAACTGCTGGTTCGATACCAGCGTTGCATCGATCGAGAAGGCGTCCACTTTTACCGGGCGGGCCCACTTTTCGTTATCGAATACAAAGCCGTCATCGGGCAGGCTACCCATCACCACGGTGCCGCCGGCAAATCCAATTTGTAGCTGCGGCGCAGCGTCTGATGCAGAATTCGCAAAACTGGCGGGCAACCCGACCGCCAATGTTTGCATCGTCATCAGCAACGCTTCGCCATGCATGTCTTCATGCGCCAGTACCAGTCGATACGGATACAGCGCTGCGCTGTCGGATGCGGTGCGGGACAATTTGTCGAGACTGCGGTCAAGCACTTCATGACACCAGGTCATCAACGCGCCAGCGCGCGGCAAATCGAGAGTCCAGCGCGAAGCGTGCGGTACCGTGTTGGAGTTGAACCAGTCGTCGGCATGACGTAGCAACGAGGGCCGTCGCGCTGCATCGGCTGCACTGCTGTCGGCATCGCGCAGTAAATACCATTCAGCAAACCAGGCCAGATGACCGAGTTCCCAAAGCGGCGGGTTGACCGTGTCCAGAAGCGGCACGCGCGATGCCTGATCCATGCCCATTGCCTGAAATCGATCAAACAACCTGAGCGTATGATTTCTGGCTACGCCGAGGGCGTCGGCCAGACCGGTACTGCCAAGTGTACGAAAAGATGCGGGTGAAGCAGTCATCGTGATGCGCGACTCCGGTTATAGTTGATTACCTTAACTTGCACAAATCAGCCGTCTGAATCCGGCGTTCACCGAACCGCTATCTTGTCAAAGCCACAGCTTCTTATTATCAGCCCAGCGCTGGCAAAAGCCAACAACGGAAATTGGCAAACCGCAGCCCGTTGGGCGACCTTTTTGCGCCCCCGTTTTCAGGTCACGTGCACCGATTGGCGCGACGGGCTGAGCGCCCATTTGGCGCCAGCACTCATCATCGCATTGCATGCACGTCGCTCGGCCGCGGCGTTGCTTGAATTTGACCGCACTCAACCTGCGGTACCGTTGTTGCTGGTATTGACCGGTACCGACCTGTACCGAGATATTCACGACAATCCGGCGGCAGTGAAATCATTACAGATAGCCGATCGGCTGATCCTGTTGCAGGGTGACGGCATGCGCGAGTTGGATCCGGTCTGGCGTCACAAGGCGTGCGTAATTTATCAATCGGCGCCAGCCCTGCAGCCCGTCCACAAATCGTCGCAAGCATGCCGCTTCAAGGTCATCATGATCGGTCACTTGCGAACAGAAAAAGATCCGATGACGTTTTTACGTGCGATTGCTCTCGTGCGCAATCCGCGCATTTATTTCACGCATATCGGTGCCGCACTGGAACCCGCCCTTGCACACCATGTACGGGCCACTGCGGCCAGCACCCAGCGCTACCGGTGGCTGGGCAATCAGGCGCATGCCGCTACCCGGCAGCGTCTGAAGCACAGCGACGTGATGGTGCTGAGCTCAATCATGGAAGGGGGCGCCAATGTGATTATCGAAGCCGTTACCAGCGATGTGCCCGTACTGGCCAGCGATATCTCGGGT
>JAYVEF010000305.1:0-23818 GCA_043748965.1 Burkholderiales bacterium | reverse complement strand
GTGCGACGTTCAGCTGTACGCCCGGTTTGTTGCGACCGACGAACGCGACTGCGATCCCGGGCATTTTCCTGGCTGGCGACTACACGGCAGGACGTTACCCATCGACGCTCGAATCTGCCGTGACAAGCGGCATCACTGCCGCAGCGCTGGTGCGGCGCGCGCCTTAAAACCGCGTTCGCAGAGTTGGGTGGCCGCTGCAGAAGCCGGACCGTCACCGATCAAGTCGTTAGTCACATGCTGAGCCAGAAAGTGCTGAACCTCTAATCGACGCAGCGTGCCGCCAATTTGCTAAGGCGACCACCGTTGCCGCAGAAAGTAGTCGGCGATACCAAACAGCGGCGTGTCAGGGGCAAGTTTTCTGCGCTGACGCACCACATTTTTCATACACTTGGCTCACGCGCCTGCCCGTATCGGATCGTAACCGGCAGGACTCGCCAACTGGTTGCGGTTGACCTCCCAGCTGATGCTCCTAAGCGCACGCGACAGCGAACGGCAATTTCGCGTACGCTACTTCGTGGCTGTCACATAAACGTGATCACGCCGCGCTCTTTGGCTTGAATTTGTTGGCAATGGTTTCGCACCATCGCAGCACTATCTGAATTGGGTGTTGCACTCCAGTTTAAAGACCGCCGAGTATTTATAATCGCGTGGTCCCCTTGAGAATGAACCAATCCCGTCCGTTAAAAACTACGCAGCGCGTTCGCATTGGATGCACCAAAAATATCTGGCATAACAGTTATCATAAGACTTGGCTGCGCCTAGAATCGTTCTAAACATCCGAGTTCGGCCAAAATGCGACATCGGTACAAGTGCACGTCTACACAGCAACCAAGGAACACGGCACGTAGGGACATAGAGTTGATAACACAACTTGTGAATTCCCATAAAGTAATGAAAAGTTTCTTTTCAATAGGTTAGTGCTTATATGTTGTCGTTAACCAATTGCATAATGGTAATAATCTGATGGCCCCAGCCAACAAAGCCTCTTCAAGCGACATACCACCGACGTTGCCTCATTCAATTGATCTTTCAGATCTTCCTGACCAGAGTCCGCATTACCTACAAGCAGTCGCTGATCTCGGTGATGAGCGCGACATCGTCGCGCACGAAGATATTTACGCCGCCAACGGCATGAAGCTCTTGGCTAAAGGCGCTCATATCAATCGTAAGCAAGTAGAACAACTTAAAATCCACAAATTAGCTTTACCCTTGGACCTCGTGCTATCGACGGAAAACTCACTTGATGTCGGCCTACTCGTAGCGGACGTAAATCACATGTTCGCTGAAGACCCTGTAATGGTTGGGTTGGCCGAACGCAGCGGCGACCCGCGAGGTTTTCGCCAAGGACTAGGCAGCCTCCCCCTATCGCGCCCGCTTGCATTTCGCCTCACAGTGATGCGCGAGAAGCGCAATGGACTTTACCGACACACGCTACGCGTGGCGCTTATCACCCACGCTATGTCAGTGCGACTAAAGCTTTCCGAACGTGACAAACAAGATGTGTTGTTGGCAGCTCTGTGCCATGACCTGGGAGAAATGCATACCGACCCGAAAATGCTGGATTCAGGGCATCGCATTACGCCCGAGGAGCGACGCTTCATCCATGTCCACCCGATCACCAGCTACATAATACTAAATGCTATAGAGGATATTCCACCTGCAACCCTACAAGCAGTACTGCATCATCATGAGCGGCTCGACGGGAGCGGTTATCCCTACGGTTTAAATGGAAATAGAATCCATCCGCTCGCAAAACTGTTGTGCGTGGCTGAAGTCATGGTCGGCGTAATCAGGAATGCCGACCGACAACGGCTAGACGTCATGCTACGGTTAAATCAAAAGCGTTTCGATCCGGAGGTGGTAACAGTGCTTCGCGATCTGCTACGGAACGGGGTCGGCGAACAAGAAGTCTCCTCGCCTAAAAACGATGCATCTACTCAGTTAGCTCGGCTAACGGGTGTGCTCTCCACCTGGCCAGGAGTGCAGGATTCGCTGGCAAAGCAGGAGTCTTTCACGCCGCAATTGCAATTTCTTAACGAACGGATGATGATGCTCCGCTCATCAGTGTTGCAATCTGGGATCAATCCTGCCGATGTCGAAGTTTTGCTGGAACTTGCCGGAGAGGACGATCAAGTGCTAATTGAACTTCGGGCAACGTTGGACGAACTGGACTGGCTGATGATCGACATCGCCAACGAAGTGGAGCGCCGTACTGCGACGCTCGATCCACTTACGCGCAGTACGGTGGCCGAGCTTATATCGTTTCTGCGGGCAGATTGAATCTCAATTGGATCCAGTATCCTGAACCGTTTCATCTTCTCTGCTCCTATTGCGCATTTGGTGCGCTCTCATTTGAGCAGAATTCCGACGAAAACGTCCGCCTAAGCTTGCCGCACGACCTCTCTCGATGGCCAGCTAAGCACTTGGTTTTGTGGAGAATAAGTTGGAGGCGGGGGTCGGGTTCGAACCGGCGTAAACGGCTTTGCAGGCCGCTGCATAACCACTTTGCTACCCCGCCAAGGGGCATATTGTAAATGCCAATTCGATAGCGCAGCGCTTCGAATCTGACCTCCGGACCAAATCAGCGGGGCGATTCTGGTCCGGAAAATTTAGACTCAACAGCGACAACATCGCGGCATGCTAAAAAAACTGGAGCGGGAGAAGAGGCTCGAACTCTCGACCTCAACCTTGGCAAGGTTGCGCTCTACCAACTGAGCTACTCCCGCGAGAACATCGTCTTGCGTACAAATTTTATGGCACTGCAATCAGTTCCGTCGAGAGGCTTTCAATCTATAACCAAAGCAAGCGACCTCCCGATGTCTATCAACAAAAAGGGAAGCCAGTGACGGCTTCCCTTTTGAATCTGGAGCGGGAGAAGAGGCTCGAACTCTCGACCTCAACCTTGGCAAGGTTGCGCTCTACCAACTGAGCTACTCCCGCGTCAACGACAGGTGCATATTATAGAGGTATGCGACCTTTTGTCAAGCTGGCACGGCCGCATTTTGCGCATGAAGCTCACGGCAAATGGCCGGAAGTGGCCTTGATCAGCGGCCAGGCTTTGCGCAGGTAATACAGCATCGACCAAACCGTTAGTACTGCGGCAACGGCCAGCAGACATTGGCCCCAGAAACGGGTGTCAATTAGCCAGAACAGTTTGCCGTAATACAGCAGCATTGGAATTGCAATCATTTGCGCCGTGGTTTTGATTTTTCCGATCGAACTGACCGCCACCGATTTAGAAGCGCCTAGTTGTGCCATCCACTCGCGCAACGCGGAAATTGCGATTTCGCGCCCGATGATAACGAAAGCAACCGCGGCATTGACTCGGTCGAGCTGTACCAGCACCAACAGCGCGCCGGCGACCATCAACTTGTCCGCGACCGGGTCAAGGAAGGCGCCGAAGGCGGAGGTTTGATTCCAACGCCGCGCCAGGAATCCATCGAACCAGTCGGTGACGGCAGCTACGATAAACACGCAGGTCGATGCAACTCCCTTGTCGAAGGGCGAAATCCACGCGTCCGGCAAATAAAACACGCCCACCACCAAAGGGATCAGTGCGACCCGCAACCAAGTCAGCAAAATCGGAATATTTAAAGGCATGGATCGAGGACATGAATCAAAGGCATGAATCGGCGTGATACACACGAAACCGCAAAAGCAGCAACTGAACCCAGGGCCACGGTCACCAGAAAAATTGCGGCGATCGCGACGGTGTGCGTAATTTAATGCAATTGTCGGTAAATGTCTTCCGCCAATTGACGTGAGATGCCATCGACCGTGGCCAGTTCTTCCACACTCGCATTCATCACAGCGCGCAACCCGCCAAAACGCGCGAGTAATTTTTGCCTGCGCTTGGCGCCGATACCCTCGATTTCTTCCAGTCGCGAGGTCTGCCGCGCCTTGTCGCGCCGCGCACGCATCCCGGTTATCGCAAACCGATGTGCCTCATCGCGGATTTGCGCAATCAGCATGAGTGCAGCCGACTCTTTACCGAGTTCTTTGGCCGCGCGGCCGTCGACAAATACCAGTGTTTCAAGTCCGACCTTGCGACCTTCTCCTTTCGCAACACCGACAATTAGTCCGATATCAAGTCCGAGTTCCGCAAACACCTGACGGGCGATCTCAACCTGACCCTTGCCGCCATCAATCAACACGATATCAGGCATGACGCCGTCGCCGTTGGCGACTTTTTCATAGCGACGCGTCAGTACCTGGCGCATCGCTGCATAGTCGTCGCCAGGGGTTATATCGGCAATGTTATAGCGACGATATTCACCGTTTTGCATGGCGTGATGGTGGAACACCACGCACGATGCCTGGGTAGCCTCGCCCTGGGTATGACTGATATCGAAACACTCGACACGCAGACTGCTGATTTCTTCGCATTCGAGCCCAAGTGCGTCGATCAGCGCGCGGGTCCGCGCTTGCTGCGAGCCTTGCTCGGACAACAGGCGTGCCAACGCGATGGCGGCGCCCTTAGCGGCCATTTCCAGCCACTGACGGCGCTGACCTTGCGGCTGAAATACTAGATTGATGCGATGACCACATTGCTCCATCAAAGCCAGCATCAGTGCCGGCTCGTCCAATTCCAAACTCAGGATCAGTGTGCCAGGAATAAATTTCTCGATGTAATGCTGCGCCAGAAACGCTTTCATGACGGCGACCTCGATCGACTCCCCGTCACTTGCCAGCGCGGTATCCACATGACTCGGAAAATACGCACGATCGCCCAGATGCCGGCCTCCCCGTACCATCGCCAGATTGACGCAGGCGCGTCCGCCCTGCACCACGACGGAAATAATATCAGTCTCGGCATCACCGCCAGTTTCCATGGTCTGCTGATGCAGGACACGTGACAATGCACCGATCTGATTGCGCACGGCAGCCGCCTGCTCAAACTTCAGTTCGGCTGCGTAGCCGTGCATTTTTTGCTCCAGATCCTGCAGCACTTCGCCCTGTCGCCCCCGCAGGAACCGCGCCGCATTGTCGACATTGAGTTGATAGTCGGGCTGGCTGATGGCCTGTACGCACGGCGCACTGCAACGGTGGATTTGATGCAGCAGGCAAGGCCGGGTACGGTTGGCATAGACGCTGTCTTCGCAGGTACGCAGCAAAAATACCTTCTGCAAGATCTGCATTGATTCCTTGACGGCCCATGCGCTCGGAAACGGTCCGAAATACTGGTTGCGCTTATCAACTGCGCCGCGATAGTAGGCCATCCGGGGAAACGACTGCCCGGTGATTTTGAGATAGGGATAGGATTTATCGTCTCGAAACAGAATATTGAAACGCGGTTGTAGCGTCTTGATCAAATTATTTTCGAGTAGCAATGCTTCGGCTTCACTGCGCGTTACGGTGGTTTCGAGCCGCACAATCCTTTCGACCATCATGCCGATACGCGGGCTGCTATGAGTCTTTTGAAAATAACTGGAAACACGCTTTTTGAGATCGCGCGCCTTACCCACGTACAGCAGATTATTTTCGCTATCGAAGTAGCGGTAAACGCCCGGTAAGTGCGGCAGCTTTGCGACCGTCTCCAGCATGATCTGGCGTGCATCCGGTGCCACAGTCGTGCTCATGTCGGACTGATCCCGCGAATTATGTGAAACATGCGTCGTGCCGAAAAAATCCGCCTCAATTGCATCTTAAACCTGTGTCAGCTGAGCGATGCGCCTGCGCGCTGCGCGATAGCGCGGATCCGCCTGCAAGTCGTTCCAGTCGGGTGCCGTAGTGCCTGGTGTCAATGCTACGATACGCTGCGTGCCGATCCCGCTGCCAAATGCCAGCACTGGATCCAGCTCGCACAACAGCTGGTCCGCCAACTGCGGTGCGTTGCAAATCAGGACCATATCGCAACCGGCATTCAGCGCTGCAGTCGCGCCCGCTACGACACCGTCAGCGACACTCGCACCTTCCATACTCAGGTCATCACTAAAAATCACGCCATCGAAGCCCAAATCATGCCGCAAAATCGATAACCATTTTTTGGAAAATCCGGCCGGATGCGGATCGACCTGCGGGTAGATCACGTGCGCCGGCATGACGCCGGCCAGACCCAACCCTAACCATTGATAGGGCGCGGCGTCTTCGCGCAAAATTTGCGCCAGTGTGCGCTCGTCCAAGGGCGTCGCCACATGCGAGTCTGCCGCAGTAAATCCATGTCCCGGAAAATGCTTGCCGCAGTTGGCCATACCGGTAAGCGCAAGGCCGTGATTCAGATGTTTGGCCAAATGCGTAACTACCTTTGCATCACGATGAAACGCCCGGTCGCCGATTACGCAGGAAGGGCCATGGTCCAAATCGAGCACCGGCGTAAACGACAGATCGACACCGCAGGCGCGCAGTTCCGCTGCCAGCACGAAACCGATATCCGTAGCCGCACTGCTGGCCGCAATAGGGTCTTGGTCCCACAAGGTGCCGAGCAGGCGCATGGGCGGCAGGAGCGTAAAACCGTCGGTCTGAAACCGCTGCACCCGTCCGCCTTCATGGTCGACAGCGATCAGCAGACCAGGTCTTACCTGATGTATCGCCGTGGTCAGCGCTGCCAACTGCGCGCGATCCGTAAAATTTCGACTAAACAGAATCACACCACCCGTCAGCGGATGCCCGATGCGCCTGAGATCGTCGTGGTTCAAGGTGAGCCCCTCGACGTCCAGCATCACCGGGCCGGGCGGCACCCTCTGGTCGCTGCCAGTGACTACTCGTTGCATGTTTTCTCCACAACAACAAACGCGATTGCATATTCGACTTCATCGCTGATCGAAACTTGTGCGACCAGACGACGCGCGGTCATCCATTCAGCGAGAGCACCACTGGCTACGATGGTCGGTCGACCAGCGGGTGTATTCAGCGTCTGCATCGCCGTCCAGCGCATCGGCAAACGCATACCGAGACCGATCGCCTTTGAAAACGCTTCCTTTGCGGCAAAACGGGTCGCCAGAAAACGGAGTCCGCACACGCTGGCGCGGTCCCTGCGAACAAAATATTTTTCAAGCTCTTGCGGCCCCAGAATCCTTTCTGCAAACCGCTCTCCATAGCGCCCCATGGCCGCTTCGATACGGTCGATCCGTATGATATCGGTACCGACACCATAGATCACTGGAGTACTCTCAGGCTGAACCGCTTCGGCGTTTTGCAGTGCTGCAAGCAAATGGGCGTTGCGAAATCAAAGGAACGCGTAGCAATCATCCGACGCGAGCCCGCCGTTCAACGGCCGGTACCGTAAGCGCTTTCATATCGGCAACGGCGCGCGTCCACCCGACCGTCAATGCGTGCACCGCGATCGCGTGGCCGCAGTTGATCTGGCTGAATACGTCGAGTGCAGCCAGCACGCGGATATTGTGATAATTCACACCACCTGCCAAACGCACGCCGATTCCGTGCCGCACGCCTGCTGCGGCGGTTTGATGCAGGGCCGTCAATGCGGCGCTGGCCTCGGCTGGATTTTTGGCCATCGCAAATGGACTAGCGTCGAGTTCGATGATCCGCACGCCTTCGACGTGGGCCGCGTCCACGGCCTCGAGCAAGGTCGGTAGCGATACGATGACGTTGATGCCAGTACCGTACAGTTGCGCCGAAAGTTGTCTGACAGGACCGAAATCGACGGCCTCAAATTGCCCCTGGTTGCTATTTGCCGCACGAAGCGTCGGCGTCAGTTTGACGGTGCGCGGCAACAGTCGGCGGACCAAAGCAGTGCTGGCGTCGCTCGGCGTAATCGCCAGATCAACTGGGACCATGATGCTTGCCATCAGCTGTTCGAACTCGGCCACATCGGCATTCGACAGTGGGTCGCATAGCGATATCAACACAGCGTCGGCTCCGGCCGCCTGGGAGGCATGCGCCAGGGCGATGCGGTCCGGGCCGGCGTTGACCGCAGCGCTACTGCGCAGCCGCCTTAACGGGTCCAGATCAACGCCGAGGTCGGTCGAAATATTCGCGGGATTCAGGTAGCTCATTGGGCAGAAATAGTAGAGTGCAATGGATCAGAGCTGCATCAGATCGATGAGTATTTGGCGCGTATTCAGTTGGACACCACCCAAATGATGCGCCAGCAGAAAACGCATCAACATCTTGCTTTGCGACTGCGTGCGGACATCGCTGTAGTTTTCATTATCCATGTCTATCAAGGTTGCGCCAGTGACACGCGGCCAGTTATCCGACGGCGTTGCCGGTCTCGCACCGCGTTCTGGATCAACCACATAACTGCGTTCCGGAATGACCCGCTGGCCGGTACTGGCGCAGGTGGTCAGATCACCGCCGACACCGGTTTCGTGCATGAGCCGGCGTTCGAACTTGCGCAGTACGATCGGCGCCGGTTCACCATGCACCAGCTGGTTCAGGGCATTCACATAGTGATCAAACAGTCCGGCATGGGGGTCGTCGCGGGCTAGCAACTTCACCAGTAACTCGTTCAGATAAAAGCCACACAGAAGCGCGGATTTTTCGAGTGGCAGCAGGCCACCGACCCATTCTGCATTGATCAGAGTGCGTACTTCGAACTTGCCGCTCCAGCTTACCGACAACGGCTGGAAGGTTTGTAGAGCGCCGCGCAATCGCGAATGGGGTCGCTTGGCACCTTTGGCAACCAGCGCGACCCTGCCAAAATCCCGGCTGAACACGTCGACAATCAGGCTGGTTTCCTTGTGGGGGTAGCTGTGCAAAATAAAGGCAGGCTGCGCGAGTACTCGATACTCCTTCTCGGCAGCGCGTGTTAAGCGCAGCCGAGTCGGCGCCGCACGGCGATCGGGATCGCCACCAACCGGTTCGGTCTCGCGTGCATCAGGCTGCGCCACGCCTGAAGGTGTCGCCGTCATGGCATCGCTGTTGGAGTCTGTCACCACTACGCTATCCCGCTCCGTTGAAACCTATTCGTAGCCGTACGCGCGCAAGCCGGCTTCGTTGTCAGCCCAACCGGATTTGACTTTTACCCAGATTTCCAGATACACCGGCCCGCCGAACAGTCGTGCCATGTCGAGTCGCGCCTGGGTCGAGATCTCTTTCAGGCGCGCACCTTTCTGACCAATCAACATCGACTTATGGGTATCTCGTTGCACCAGAATCGCTGCAAAGATGCGCCGCAGATCGCCCTCTTGCTCGAACTTTTCGATCAGTACCGTGCTCGTGTAAGGTAGCTCGTCACCAACAAACCGGAAGACTTTTTCGCGGACGATCTCGGCCGCCAGAAATTTTTCGCTGCGGTCTGTGATGTCGTCCGGTCCGAACACCGGCGGGCTTTCTGGCAAAAAATTCCGGACCTCTTTCTGCAGGCCGTCCAGTTGAAAACCTAGTGTCGCCGATACTGGGACTACTGCTGAAAAATTATGCTTTTCAGCAGTATCGCGAGCAAATGGGAGTAATACCGCCTTGTCCTTGACGCGGTCTGACTTGTTGATGACCAGAATGCAAGGCACCGATGCCGGGATCAAATCCAGTACCTGCTGATCAGCCGGCCCAAAGGTACCTGCTTCGATCAGAAACAGGATGACGTCGGCAGAAGTCAGCGTATTGGCGACAGTTTTGTTCAGCGTCTTGTTCAGCGCATTGGCATGACGGGTTTGAAAACCCGGCGTGTCGACATACACAAACTGAGTATCCTCAGTCGACTGAATACCGGTGATCCGATGGCGCGTAGTCTGCGCCTTGCGTGACGTAATGCTCACCTTGGCACCGATCAGGGCATTCATCAGTGTCGATTTACCGACGTTTGGGCGTCCGACTATGGCGATGTAACCGCAGCGAAACGCCGACGGTGCTGCAGATTCAGTCATGCTGTTTTCGTCTGGTTGGCAGTGCGGATATCGGTAGATTCGACGGTCGCTGTCGACGCGTCCGGCGTCTGGGCGGGATTGACGGTAGTCGCCTTGCCGCTGTCTTTGGTGGCAGGTACCCGCGACTCAGTCTTGGCAGCCGCCTTTAGCGCTGTCGGGGCCCCCAAATCAACCGATGGTGGCATACTTCCTGATGGCTTTTCGGCCTGTACCGTAGCGATTCCCGCGAGTTTTAACTGCGATGTTCTTGGCCGACTTTTTCGCGCGGCAGCGGGCGTCTTGACCAGACTCGATTGCACTGCTTCCAGCGCAAGTTTGGCAGCGGCCTGTTCGCCTGCGCGACGACTGCCCCCGGTACCGAAGACTTGAATGTCAAGCTTGGGTACCAAACACTCAATCTCGAACTCCTGACTATGCGCTGCACCATGCGTTGCCACCACGTTGTACTGGGGCAGGGGAATTTTTTTACCCTGCAGGTATTCCTGCAACAAAGTTTTGGCATCCTTACCCAGAGTTTTCGGGTCGACACTATCGAGGATCGGAATGTAAAGAGCGCGGATCACATCACGAGCTGCGTTAAATCCTGCGTCCAGATATACCGCCCCGAACAATGCCTCGAGGGTGTCAGCGAGAATCGATGGGCGACGGAAGCCGCCCGATTTCAGTTCGCCTTCGCCGAGCCGCAAAAACTGTGACAACTCGAGGCGCTGGGCTATTTCATAAAGCGATTGCTGCTTGACCAGGTTGGCGCGCAGACGGGACAAATCGCCTTCGTCAATTTTGCTGTACCGCTCGAACAGTAAGGACGCCACCACACAGTTCAAAATCGAGTCACCCAGAAATTCCAGGCGCTCGTTGTGCAAGCTGCCGTGACTGCGATGCGTTAGCGCTTGCTGCAGCAAGGCGGTATCCTTGAACGTATAAGCGAGTCGATCTTCCAATAACATAAAATCCGTTTCAGCGAGCGCTGTCGCCGCCTAGAACGCCGCGTTTTTTTTCTGCGCCCCGGAAGCCGTGGTCGCCACATAGTCGATGAGCAATGATGCCGGGCCAATCAACGGTATTTTTTTCTGATAGGCGACACTGATATCAATCTGGTCACCGTCCTTGACGATATCGAGATCCTTGCCAGTGATGGAATCTATATAACCCGTGGTCGCTTGCCGATCAAATGAAGCGCGCACTTCGGCCGGCGTGGAACCGCCTGCCTTCGCCGCCGCAATGGCTTTCTTGATGGACATGAATTCGATCGCGGTTGGTACCACCTTCAGGCCGAGGACCCCGATCAAACCGAGCACGCCAAGGACAAAAATCAGACCGACCAGAGTGATGCCGCGCTGTCGTGAAGTTGCTGCTGATGTCATTGGGCGACTCCGCTAAATTATTAGTGAATGGTACCGATGCGCTTCAGGTTGCCGAAGTTCATCCAGACCAGAAATGCTTTTCCAACTATATTCTGATCCGGTACGAAGCCCCAGTACCGACTATCCGCACTATTATCACGATTATCCCCCATCATAAAATAATGTCCAGCCGGGACGGTGCAGCCGAAGCCGTCGGTGTCGTAATGACAAGCGTCCCGCATCGGATACGGTTCTATGTTACTCAGCTCATTGGGGGCCTCCGGACGATTCAATATCTTGTGCTGAACGCCGGTCAGATTTTCAAGGTACTGTTTGCTGTACGTCAAGCGCTCCTCATCCAGGTAATCGGGAAGCTGCACATAAGAAATTGCTTCACCATTCACCGTCAACTTCTTGTTTTTATACTCTATCTTATCACCGGGCACGCCGACTACGCGCTTGATGTAATCGAGTGACATGTCTTTGGGATATTTGAACACCATCACGTCACCACGTTTTGGATCATTGATCTGGATGATTTTTTTGTTCAGCAACGGCAGCCGGATACCGTAAGTGAATTTGTTCACCAGAATTAAATCACCCACCAGCAAGGTTGGCACCATGGATGGCGACGGAATCTTGAACGGCTCGTACAAAAACGACCGCAGAAAAAACACCAGCGCAATCACGGGGAAAAAACTACCTGAATATTCGATCCATGTCGGCTGGCGCAGCAAGTCCGCCTCGAGCGAGTGGCGCCCGCGCGTTTCCAGTTGCACCCCTTCTGCTTGCAACTTGGCATTACGTGCGTCGAATTCTGCCAGCGCGGCATCCGCCTTGGCGCGACGTTGACCGGCCAGATAGAACACGTCGAAACACCAGATAACGCCAGACACGATCGTCAGGACAAAAAGTATCAGCGCGAAATTCCCGAAAATCAATTGCATGTTCATTTATCGTCCACTTGTAGAATTGCCAGAAAAGCTTCCTGCGGTATTTCGACCGAGCCAACCTGTTTCATTCTTTTCTTGCCGGCCTTTTGCTTCTCGAGCAGCTTGCGCTTGCGGCTGATATCACCGCCGTAGCATTTGGCTAAAACGTTCTTGCGTAACGCCTTGACGTTCTCGCGCGAGATGATATTGGCGCCGATAGCGGCTTGAATGGCGACATCAAACATCTGACGCGGAATCAGTTCGCGCATCTTGGCGGCGACAGCGCGCCCCCGATACTGACTGTTGCTGCGATGGGCAATGATTGCCAGCGCGTCGACCTTCTCGCTGTTGATCAGCATGTCAACCTTGACGACGTCGGCGCAACGGTACTCCTTGAACTCATAGTCCATCGAGGCGTAACCACGCGAGGTCGATTTAAGTTTATCGAAGAAGTCGAGTACGATTTCTGCCATCGGCATTTCGTAGGTCAGCTTGACCTGCTTGCCATGATAGTTCATGTCGTTTTGAACGCCGCGTTTTTGGGTGCAGAGCGTAATCACCGCACCGACATATTCCTGCGGCATATACAGGTTGACGGTTACGATCGGCTCGCGAATTTCTTCGATCTTGGACGGCTCCGGCATCTTGGACGGGTTATCCACCATCAGCACGCTGCCACCGCGCAGAATCACTTCGTAGATCACCGTCGGCGCGGTAGTGATCAAGTCCATGTCGAACTCGCGCTCCAGACGTTCCTGGACGATTTCCATGTGTAGCAAGCCCAGAAAGCCGCAACGGAAACCAAAGCCAAGCGCCTGCGACACTTCAGGTTCGTACTGCAAAGCTGCGTCGTTCAATTTGAGCTTTTCAAGCGAGTCGCGCAACGCGTCGTACTGGTTCGCCTCAACCGGGAACAGACCGGCGAACACTTGCGGTTGCACTTCTTTAAAGCCTGGCAACGGCGCTGCCGCCGGTCGACTCGCCAGCGTGATGGTGTCGCCCACCTTGGCAGCGTTAAGTTCCTTGATGCCGGCGATAATAAAGCCGACCTGGCCTGCCGATAGCGTTTCGCGCGTAACCGACTTCGGCGTAAAGACTCCAACGCTTTCAGTCAGATGCTGCGAACCGTTTGCCATCAACAGAATTTTTTCCTTGGCGCGCAGCGTGCCGTTGACAACCCGCACCAGCATGACCACGCCAACGTAATTATCGAACCATGAATCGACCAGCAAGGCCTGTAGCGGCGCATCGGGGTCGCCGCTGGGCGGTGGCACCTTGACAATCAGCGATTCGAGCACGTCCTGCACACCGAGACCCGTCTTCGCCGAACAATGGACGGCGTCAGAGGCTTCGATCCCGATCACTTCCTCAATTTCGGCGATCGCATTGGCCGGGTCGGCGGATGGCAAATCAATCTTGTTCAGTACCGGCACTACCTCGACGCCCAAGTCGAGCGCCGTATAGCAGTTGGCGACGGTCTGCGCCTCGACACCTTGCGAGGCGTCGACCACCAGCAGAGCGCCCTCGCAAGCAGATAGCGAACGGCTTACTTCGTAGCTGAAATCGACGTGGCCCGGCGTGTCGATCAAATTCAGATTGTAAATCTGACCGTCACGCGCCTTGTAGGACAGCGCCGCTGTTTGTGCCTTGATAGTAATGCCACGCTCGCGTTCCAGGTCCATCGAGTCAAGCACCTGTGCTTCCATTTCCCGGTCAGACAGTCCGCCACAAAGTTGGATAATACGATCGGCGAGAGTTGATTTGCCGTGGTCGATATGGGCGATGATTGAAAAATTGCGGATATTCTTCACGGATGAGCTTCAACGATACAGTTCGACAATACGGTCAACGGGAACCACCAGACAATTCAATTACGGCAAATTTGCCATCCGCTTGCGCGGCGGGATGGATACATTCGACGAAGCGTGGCCAGACATTACGCAACGCCGTGCGACCCCACAACATATTGCCCCAAGAAGATAGCTCTCCATGCGAGGGTCGTTCCTCAGGCGACCGCCATGTAGCTAGCGGGTGTTCGGCAGCGGCATCTTACCGGATTTCAGCATGGAAAGCCCGGGAAATCCGCCACCTCGCTGGCAATGACCGTCATGGTGATGAAGCGCTGCTTCTTTGCCCGGTGGCTTGCTCTCCCGAAGGTTGACCGACCAGTAGTCGATGCAACAGTTGAACATCAAGAAAGTAGTGGCACAGCACCTGCTCTTCCCCGTCGCCAATTCGCGCTGCCAATACAGGCACAAGTTCATCGTACTTTTCGGTCAAAACCGGATCAACATCAACATCCACTACGGTGATTGAGAACGCCGGCAAGCGCTGCATTGCCTGCAAGCCTGCCAGCATGTCGTCACACAGATGGCAGTAGCTGCGGGAATACAAAGTGAAATGAATCATCGGGTTAAGGCCAGCTACGCATCGCTGGAGTAGTCAGGCTACTACTCCAGCGCCGGCAGAATTATTGCGCGCTTGGACGGATTGGCACAAATTGCGAGGCATCCCCCCGCCGGACCAGCACCACTGCCATTTTTTTCGGATCAAGTTTGCCGACCAGACTGGTGAATTGACGTGAGTCCTTGATATCGGCATTGTTCAGGCGCAGGATAATGTCGCCTGCACGAATCCCGGCACGTGCTGCGGCTCCATCGGCACCATCGACAAGCACGCCACCGTCGATCTTAAGCTCTTTACGTTGTACATCGGTCAAATCGACAACGTTAATGCCGAGTGCGTTGGTAGCCTGATCCGGTTTTGGCTTTTTGTCGTCGCGGCGGGCGATTTTTTCAGATTCCATTTCGGTGATAACGACCGGAATGTCGCGATTCGCGCCCTTGCGCCAGATCGTCAACGTCGCCTTTGCGCCCGGCTTGGTATTACCGACCAAGCGCGGCAGATCACTGGATCGCTCGATCGGTGCACCATTAAATTTAAGGATAATGTCGCCGGGTTCGACCCCCGCTTTTTCAGCAGGGCCACCCGCTTCGACTTTTTGAACCAAGGCACCATGTGCCTTTGCCAGGCCCAGCGAGTCAGCGACGTCTTTGGTCAGTTCACCGATCTGAACGCCGATTCTGCCGCGGGTCACTTTACCGGCGGCTTTCAACTGGTCGGACACGCGCATTGCTTCATCGATCGGTACCGCGAAAGAAATCCCCATGTAGCCACCCGAGCGGCTGTAAATTTGTGAGTTGATGCCGATTACCTCACCGCGCATGTTGATCAGTGGGCCACCCGAATTGCCCGGATTGACTGCCACATCCGTTTGAATCAAGGGCAGATAGTCACCAGTATCGCGCGCCTTGGCCGAGACAATTCCAGCAGTCACAGTATTGTCTAGCCCAAACGGCGAGCCGATTGCGATTACCCACTCGCCCACCCGGATCTTATCCGAGTCGCCCAGTGTCAGACGCGGCAGATTGCTACCTTCGATCTTGACGAGCGCCACGTCGGTGCGCTTATCGGCACCGATGATTTTTGCCTTGTATTCACGCTTGTCGGTGAGCGTGACGTACACTTCATCGGCACCATCAACCACATGCGCGTTGGTCATCACATAGCCATCTGCGGAAATAATAAAACCCGAACCGATACCACGTGGGATTTCTTCATCCGCTCCAGCACCAGGTTTTTTAGGCCGCGCAGGACGCTCGGGTCCCTGCTGACGTGGCGGTACAGGGGCGCCAAAGAATCGTCGGAAAAATTCCTGCATTTCTTCGTCGTCCGGGCTAGCGCCAGAACCAACCTGACCGGACCGTATTTTTTCAGTGGTACGAATGTTCACCACCGCTGGCCCGGTTTTTTCGACCATGTCGGTAAAATCAGGCAACCCGGCGACGCTCGCTGCGGTCGCTGTTGGCAGCCAACCCACCAACGCCGGCGCAAACGATAACGCAGCCACACCGAGGGTCAGATGGCAAAAGGAACTCAAAATGGAAATGCGTGATTTCATGGGGGTCTAGTTGGGTTTAATTGGTTTTAAATTCAATGGAATTGGCAACCTGTTTGATTGCCGCTGCCGGAACTTCACCAACAATGGTAAGCCAAAAATCGCCCTGTCGCTTACCGGTAATATTCATCGCGCCTTGTTGCATCGAGCCTTCGGTACGACTTCGCGAACCCGGCTCGATAAATACCGATATCGCTGCAAGTCCATCCGAAAAAACTAGCTGGATTACTTCGCGCTGCAATATTTTTGTGCTGCTCCCACTGGTCTGTGGCACGGCTGTCGACACATCTGAGATGATCCGTTTCAATTCACGCAACTTTTTAAACCCGACGGGAATATTTTTGACCGACCAACCGAGACCGGATGACTGGGTCATCACACTGTTCTCGGTTCGCCAGCCCGCGGTATTAGGAAAGCTCGGTTTGACGCGATTCCTACTGATGTTGCCAATCTCAAGCTGCGTAAATGCAATTTGCTCGACAATTTCATTTTTTTCGTTGAGCGTTTGTGCACGTAACAACAGTCCAGTCGCACGTTCGGCCCACAGCCGGTAGCCATAGCGCAGGTTGTCTTTGGGCTCAAGTGACAGCTCTTGCGATTCATAGCCGGCTACCCGGCCGGTCACGCCACGGCGCAATATGTAATTCAGCGAAAGTTCAGCAGGATTAGCGGCCAGGAGCGCAGGAAAAATATCATCAGCAATCTTCTTTTCAATAATCAGTGTCCGCGATTCGGGCAAGTAGCACGTAATTTCGTCGTTAATGCGGAGGTACTCACGCGGCTTCCCATCGAGAATCTCAAGCTTCTCGATTTCGTTCTTGCCGTCGACTACGTGGGTAATCCGCGACGTGCGCACCTGATTTGCCTGCTGGTAGACAAAGGTGCCGGAATAATTTACCTTTTGCGCCGCCAGTTGAATCCGGTGAAGCCAATTTTGGGCCTCCCGGGTTTCATCTTGCAAATCGAGACCGTCGGCGACGGCAGACAACGCGACCAGACTCGATAAAGCGACGACAAACTTAAGAGATATCAGTGTTTGCCGCATTGATGTCATTTATTCGCGTCGCTTGCAAACGTGGCCGATCGCGCGAACTGTGCAGAACTGTACATGGAAGGAGAAAAACGCTGATGGGCTAGCAGATATTCATCAATGCGCGGATCGCGCAGCACAACTGCCTGCTCACCGCCGCTGCCAACAGCCGAATTCGACGCCAAAGTCGCGACGGCCGGTAGAGGCGCGTCCACCCCCTGAACACCGCCAGCTTGCCAAGAGCTTGCCTGTGCAAATGATTTTTCAGCAAAGGTGCGCGATGCCACCAACCACTGTGGCGCAACGAAATAGACTGCGGTGGCCGCGGCGACCAGTCCCGGCACCAGCCAACCGCGCCCGCTCCAGGCGCGCCCTCCTGGCGACCCTGGCGTAGTGGTGTTAGCGCTGGCGGGTGCTATGAAAATCGGCTCTGCGTCGATCCGCGCTGCCATGCGTGCGCTGAAATCAGCGCTGAATGCAATTGCCATGTCGTCCGAGCGCAGAATGTCGCCAATTTGATGGTAAAGATTCCAGCTGTCCTGTTGGGCCGGGTGTCGCAAAGCTTGGGCGATGAAATCAACGCGCTGCAACGCGAGTTCGCCGTCGGCAAACACCGAAATCTCTTCTTGATTCATCTCAATTACTTTCATGGATCCCCCGCCTCGTTGAACCAGCCTGCTTCGCTCAAACCTGCTTGCACTCTGCTACCCTCGAAACCGTGCCGCCTACAACATGCCGGCACCGGACTCGGTTGACTCGCCTCACCGTCGTTACCTCACCAGCGCTTGTCGATTGCGGTGCCCAGCAACGGCCGCAATTTTTCAGCTATTGCCTCGCGCGCACGGAAAATACGGCTACGCACCGTGCCGATCGGGCAACCCATCACCTCCGCAATTTCATCGTAACTGAGTCCTTCAATTTCGCGCAGCGTGATTGCGGTACGTAACTCTTCCGGTAAACCTCCCATCGCAAGATTCACGGTTTCGGCAATTTGCTTCGTCGCCAGCATCGATTCCGGTGTGTTGATATCTCTCAGGTGGTCACCATTGTCGAAAGTTTCGGCCTCTTCTACATCGGCGTCAGTGGAAGTCGGCGCTCTGCGTCCTTGCGTGACTAAGTAGTTCTTTGCCGTATTGATACCGATCCTATATAGCCAAGTATAAAACGCCGAGTCACCGCGAAACTGCGGCAGTGCCCGATACGCTTTGATAAAGGCTTCCTGCACCACATCCTCCGCTTCGGCTTGGTCGCGCACAAGCCGCGACACGAGTCGCATCAATTTGCGTTGGTACTTGATCACTAACAGCTCAAACGCCTTTTTGTCGCCACGTTGAACGCGCTCTACAAGCAGTTGATCAATATCGCGTTCTGTGGACAATACCCGTTCCCTTACTTGTTTTCAGCACGCGCGATTGTGACTGTTGACTGGTTGAAACCTGCGAAGTTCACTACGTAAAAAAATCGCTTACAAAAATTTTTCACGAGAACCATAATTTTGTGTCGCAATCCATCGGAAAGCAACTGACAATCGCCGAAATCCATCCTTTGAAACGCTATCGCGAAATATCACGAGCGTAATGATATGGCCGGACTTTTGCTGCAATCGCAGTATCAGCAGCGAACGCAGCAGGGCGCTGCCCGCCACGAGTTGACACAGACCTGGCAAATCTAACTCCGTGGCAGCGGATGTGCCACCACACCCAGCCGACACTAGCTCGACCGGCGACGAAAGTCTAATCTGCCCACTGCCGCTTATGTCCAGCCGTCGCAACCGTTTTGTTTGGCATAGCAATCGGACGGCCGCTGCAGCGACCATTGCCGGCAACAGCGCCAGGGCGATGCGCTGGGGTATAACCAGTTCACCCACTTGGCCGGTCGCCAAAGTCAGCGTCAGCAGCGCGAAAAAAAGCGTAGCGGCTGCGAGCGAAAAAGCCTGCGTCCTGGAGGGCTTCAAAGTTGTTGAAATTGCAATAAGCATGACGCGATTGGAAGCACTATTGCGGCACTGCCGACAGTCGGCAATGCGGTCAGGTTAAGAAAGGGTGATCAGATTTTTCCAAAAACCAGTGTGCCGTTAGTCCCACCGAACCCGAAAGAATTTTTGACGGCGATATTGACCGTCAGGTCTCGCGCGGTGTTAGCGCAATAATCAAGGTCACAGGCAGGGTCGGGATTGTGTAAATTAATGGTAGGTGGCGATTTTTGATGATGTACTGCAAGAACCGTGAAGACCGATTCAAGTCCGCCAGCGCCACCGAGCAAGTGGCCAGTCATCGATTTGGTCGAATTAACAACAATCTTTTTCGCATGATCGCCTAAGGTACGCTTGATTGCCACTGTCTCCGCCAAGTCACCTAGCGGCGTCGAGGTGCCATGCGCATTGACGTAATCCACCTGGTCGCTATTTATCCCCGAATTCGTGAGTGCTGCGAGCATGCAGCGGCGTGCGCCGTCGCCATCTTCCAGCGGAGCAGTCATGTGGTAAGCGTCCGCACTCATGCCAAAGCCGAGCAGCTCCGCATAAATTCTGGCACCCCGCGCACGGGCGTGTTCGTATTCTTCGAGCACCATGACACCCGCTCCTTCCCCGAGTACGAAGCCGTCACGGTCTCTATCCCAGGGGCGCGACGCGGTGGCCGGGTCGTCGTTGCGTGCAGATAATGCGCGGGCAGAAGCAAAGCCCCCGATACCGAGTGGCGAGATGGTCGACTCCGAGCCACCTGCGATCATTACGTCGGCGTCGCCATACTCGATCATCCGGCCGGCCGCACCGATACAATGCAGACCCGTGGTGCAGGCAGTGACGATGGCAAGATTAGGACCCTGCAAGCCGTATTTGATCGACAGGTGACCCGAGATCATGTTGATGATCGATGCCGGCACAAAAAAAGGACTGATGCGGCGCGGACCACGACTGACCAATTCCGCATGGGTTTCCTCGATCAGTGGTAAGCCGCCAATGCCGGAACCGACGATGACACCAATACGCTCGGCATTTTGCGACGTTACAACGAGCCCCGAATCCTGCATGGCCTGAATGCCGGCCGCCATGCCATAGTGGATGAACGTATCCATATGACGCGCCTCTTTGGCCGGCATGTATTCTTCGACGTTGAAATTTTTTACTTCACCGGCAAAACGAGTACTGAACGGGCTCGCATCGAACTTGGTAATCGTAGCGATTCCGGACTGGCCTTCTAGCACGGCATTCCACGCCTGGGAAACGGTGTTCCCTACGGGTGAAATGCAGCCAAGGCCAGTGATGACAACGCGACGGTGACGGGAACGACTCAATCGGCTCTCCTGGACTAAGGGTGCTTGCGCTGGCGTCAGCTGTCGGCGTCGCTCTGTCAAACCATGCAGCGACAACGTCGGCGACTACGCCCGGCTCCAAACATGAAGCTGTCGCAGCATACAGCTGCATCGAGCCTTACAACGTTGCATCATGCTTTGACGTGGGCCTTGGCATAGTCGATTGCTTGCTGCACAGTGGTGATTTTTTCAGCCTGCTCATCCGGAATTTCCATCTCGAATTCATCTTCGAGTGCCATCACCAGTTCAACCGTATCGAGCGAATCGGCACCCAGATCGTCAACGAATGAGGAATCGATCTTGATGTCTGCTTCAGCGACGCCCAGTTGCTCGGCGACGATTTTTTTAACGCGTTGTTCGATATCGGACATGTTGTGACTCCAGTGAGTGGTGGCAGAAAGTGCGCGCATTTTATCAGGTTTGCGCAGTGAAAATTACTTTTAACTTGCATCCTGAAGAATGATTAAAACAGCTAAAAGCGATAACGAACATAATGAAAAATCTGACCATCGGTACAGCACGTTAGCTCATGTACATGCCGCCGTTCACGTGCAGGGTAGCGCCGGTAATGTAACTTGCCTGTGGCGAAGCCAGAAACACGACCGCTGCGGCAATATCCTCGGGCGAGCCGAAGCGGCCGAGAGGGATTTGCTGATGTAGCTGAGCGGTCTGCGTTTCCGTCAGGGCTTTGGTCATGTCGGTATCAATGAATCCAGGGGCGACGCAGTTTACGGTGATGTTTCTGCTGCCAATCTCGCGCGCCAAAGCGCGGCTCATGCCCGCCACACCAGCCTTTGCCGCAGCGTAATTCATCTGACCGGCGTTGCCGGCCGAGCCGACCACCGAGGTTATATTGATGATACGTCCGGTCTTAGCTTTCATCATGCCCCGTAAGACCGCGCGCGACAGGCGTCCGACCGCCGTCAGATTGGTGGCAATCACGCTGTCCCATTCCTCGTCTTTCATGCGCAGTGCCAACTGGTCGGCAGTGATGCCCGCGTTGTTCACCAAGATCGACAAGCCGCCAAACTGCTTTTGAATTGATTCGACAAGCGCGACGCAGGCAGCGGCGTCGTTGACATCAAGGACAGCACCGTGGCCACAACCTGCGCGTTCGGCGGCGAGCACTGTCGAGATCGCCGTAGCGCCCACTTCGGAAGTCGCAGTGCCGACCACCGTAGCGCCGCTGCGGGCCAGCGCCACAGCAATTGCGCGGCCGATTCCGCGCGACGCGCCGGTGACCAGTGCAATCTGGTTGCGCAGGTCGCTCATGCTGGCACCTCGTTGATCATGTCAAGAATGCTGCGGAGCGATATCGTATCGGACACCGCGGCAGACACCAACTGTCTGTCGATGCGCTTGGTCAGACCGGTCAACACTTTGCCGGGCCCGCACTCGATCACATGGGTGATGCCCGACGCTGCCATCTTTTGCACCGTCTCGACCCAGCGCACCGGACTTGCTGCCTGTCGTACCAAAGCATCCTTGATCGCGGTGTGCTGATCGACGATTGCCACATCGACGTTATTGATCAGTGCGATATGTCCGTCCGTGAATTGCACCGAGTTCAAGTACGCGCGCAATCGTTCCGATGCCGGTTTCAAAAGAGAGCTGTGGAACGGTGCCGACACGGCCAACAACAACGCGCGCTTGGCACCGCGCGCTTTGGCTATTTCGCAGGCACGCTCAACCGCTGCCTTGCTGCCGGCAATCACTACCTGCTCCGGCGCATTGAAATTCACCGCTTCGACGATATCGCCCTGCGCCGCCTCAGCGCAGACGGCAATCACGTCCGAATCAGCAAGGCCGAGAATCGCCGCCATCCCGCCCTGCCCGACCGGCACCGCCTGCTGCATCGCCTCGGCCCGAAAACGAACCAGAGGCAAGGCATCGCGAAACGCTACCACGCCAGCGGCTACCAGCGCAGAGTATTCGCCGAGACTGTGACCTGCAACCAGAAAGGGCAGCGCGCCACCGGCTGCCAGCCAGGCTCGATAAGTAGCCACAGCCGCGGTCAGCATGACAGGTTGCGTATTTGTGGTCAGATCGAGTTGGTCCTTGGGACCTTCGGCGATCAGTTTGGCAAGATCAATATGCAGCACATCAGACGCCTCGGCGACTGTTTGTTGTACTACCGGGTTGTCGGTAAAGCCATTCAACATGCCGATGGCCTGTGATCCTTGGCCGGGAAATACAAAAGCGAATTTGATCATGCGGTTCATTTTGTCGAGTAAAAATTGGCAGTCGGCGCATCGTAAGTAGCCTCTGCTACATCCGGGCCAGCGCTGCTCCCCAGGTGAAGCCACCACCGACGCCTTCCATCAAAACATGCTGGCCTGGCTGGATGCGACCGTCACGCATCGCGGCGTCGAGCGCGAGCGGGATTGAGGCCGCCGACGTATTGCCATGCTGGTCGACTGTGACGACCATTTTTTCGGCAGGCATGCCAAGTTTTCTGGCGGTGCTTTGCATGATGCGGATATTAGCCTGATGCGGGATTAGCCAGTCGATCTGATCGGCTTGCATGCCAGCGCTGGCGAGCGCTTCGTTGGCGACCTTCTCGAGGAGAGATACAGCCAGCCTGAAGACTGCCGGCCCATCCATGTACAAATAGGCGCTACCTGAAACTGCGCCAGCGTAAACGTTGCCCGGCACGCACAATATATCAGCGTGCCTGCCATCGGCGTGCAACTTGGTAGCGAGGATGCCAGGCTCATCGGAAGCGCTCAAAATGATCGCACCGGCGCCATCACCAAACAGAACGCAGGTAGTGCGATCGGTAAAATCGAGAATCCGGGAAAATACTTCGGCACCGATCACAAGCGCTTTCTTGTGCGCGCCCGTGCGAATCAAACTGTCGGCAATCGACAGCGCGTACACAAAACCGCTGCATACCGCTTGCACGTCGAGCGCGGCGCTCCCATTGGTCGCACCAAGCTTGCGCTGAACCACACAGGCCGTACTCGGGAAACCACCGAAATGATCGGGGGTCGAGGTTGCGACAATGATCAGGTCGACGTCGTCAATCGCAAGCCCGGCCATCTCCAGCGCCTGGCCTGCGGCCTTCACCGCCAGATCGCTCGCGAACATATCTGCAGCGGCATAGTGACGTGCTGAGATTCCGCTGCGTGACACGATCCACTGATCGGAAGTTTCGATCCCGCGCGCGGCGAGCTGCATGGCGAGCTGCGTATTAGTGACCCGATTGGGGGGCAGGTAGCTGCCGGTTCCGATAATTTTGCTATGCATTGTCGTCAGGCGATTCTTTGATCGGCTACAACGATAACGTGTGTGCCCGCGTCAGTCAAAGGGGACAGATCAGCCGCTGGCACCAATGACGCAATTGTCATTGAAATCCGCGACAGCAGATCAATTTTTGCGGCATCGAAGGCACGCTTGATGGCCCACTCGTAGCCGTATTTGTCAGCGCTGCCATGACTCTTGAAAACCAGCCCGCGCAGACCGAGCAGACTCGC
>JAYVEF010000304.1:0-8848 GCA_043748965.1 Burkholderiales bacterium | reverse complement strand
GCCAGAACACCGACGACGGCGACCGGGAGATATGACGGATGTGCACCACCGGCGCACCGGTCACGCGCCACGCCGCAAGTAGTCGGCTCATGTTGGTTTCAGCAGCGGGGTTGTTACGTGGACCGAGACGCGTTGCATTGATACCTTGCTGCATATCGATGATCAGCAATGCGGCAGGGGATTTTGGCAATGGCATTTACACGGTCCAATTCAAACACACTGCGCCAGCGTCGCTGGCAAAGATTTTCGATGACGGATTTATACCTGGTGGCCTGGGCACATGGCTGCCCAGGCTGGTATCCCGCGTCGCGCAACAACCCTTGGCGTCATTGTTGCGACCATTTCTTGCGCTTGAATTCATGCGCCAGCACCAGGCAGGTCGATTCAATCAGCGAACTCATCCCCAGTAATAATTGCGTCAGCACGGTACCCGGCAGAAGCCACAGCGCCGAGCCCGGCGGGGTCACCAAGGTCGATGCAGCAATTACCGGTGTAACCCATTGCGCTTCATCGGTCACGTCGAGCAATACGTCGCCATCGGGATTGGTGTGCAAATAAATGTCGCCGCCTTCGGTCAGACGAAAGCGCACCCCGGCACCGCTGGTGAATTTGCTGCCTAGCGCGCGCTGCAGGTCACGATTCAAGTGATCGATCCAAGCCTCGACATCGAAACTGGTGTGTAGCAAGATCCAAGGCGTTTCGCGCAACGACATCACTGCGGATGCCTGTGCGTCGGAACCATGGTCCTCATGCATGACAGGATGACCGATCGACACGGGTGCGGGACGGCAGCAATGGTCGCAATTGGCGGGATGCCGAGGTGAATAACAGCAAAGCATTCATGGGATTTTCTAAAATCGAATGGCGTGGCAAGGCAACCATTATCTGCCATCAGGTGAGGCCGTTCCGAAAAAAGTTTCTTTAATGATCGCACCCAGCGCGCACAGTCTCCGCGCAGACAAAATAGCCCGCGCAAGGTCATCAACCGGTCATCCGCCGACGCTAAAATCATCTCTCTCGCAAAGCACTGCAGGTTGCGGGCTTGCCCTGGCGATAAGCGCAGGCACTACCGTAGCTGGCGGTCGGGAAACATACCAGCACCAACTCGGGAGGGGGTCACGTCGAAGGCAAGCGAGGGCACTTATCGGCCAACCGCCAAAAAAAATGCCCCATTCAAGCAAACGGGGCATTTTTGGTACCGATCTAACCGGCGGCCTTGGTAATTATTTAGCTGCCATCAATGCCACGGTCGTATCGAGCATGCGGTTCGAAAAACCCCATTCATTGTCGTACCACGACGATACCTTGACCAACCGGCCCGACACTTTTGTGAGGGTTGAATCAAAGTTGCTCGATGCAGGATTGTGGTTGAAGTCCACTGACACCAGCGGCTCGGTCTGATACGTCAGAATGTCTTTCAAGGCACCTTCGGACGCCGACTTCATGATCGCATTGACTTCATCCACCGTCGTGTCGCGGGCGGCGATAAACGACAGATCGACCAGCGAAACGTTAATCGTGGGCACCCGGATCGCGTAACCGTCCAGCTTGCCGTTCAGTTCAGGCAGCACCAGGCCAACCGCAGTGGCTGCGCCGGTTTTGGTCGGAATCATGCTTTGCGTGGCCGAACGCGCGCGCCGCAAGTCTTCATGCATCACATCGGTCAGTACCTGATCGTTGGTGTAAGAGTGCACGGTGGTCATCAAACCATTTACCAGACCGATGCTATCGTTTAACGGCTTGACCAGTGGCGCCAGACAATTGGTGGTGCAAGACGCGTTCGAGATCACGGTGTCGGTCGACTTGAGCACATGCTGATTGACGCCAAATACGATGGTGGCGTCGACATCCTTGCCGCCCGGGGCCGAGATGATGACTTTTTTGGCGCCGCCTCTGATGTGCGCCGAAGCTTTTTCTTTGGTGGTGAAAAACCCGGTACATTCGAGCACCACGTCGACCTTCAGGTCACCCCACGGAATTTCGGCGGGATCGCGCTGCGCGAACACGCGGATGGTGTCGCCGTTGACAATCATGTTGTCGCCGTCGACCGTTACGGTACCGGGGAACTTGCCGTGTGCGGTGTCATAGCGGGTCAGGTGAGCGTTCGATTTGGCATCACCGAGATCGTTGATGGCGACGATTTCGATGTCGTTCTTTTTTCCACCTTCGTAATGTGCGCGAAGGATGTTGCGGCCGATGCGGCCATAGCCGTTGATAGCGACACGAATGGTCATTGCTGCTTCTCCTGAGAACAAAAAAATCTGAACCTCGCGGCGCACGCGCCACCAGTGTCTAACCGGGCACCCGTATTCAATGCGCCTTGAAAATACCCAGATCGCGCCAGCCATAGCCAGCCTCGATCAAATCCATGCCGTCCCAATTGAACGGCTGCTCGATCAATAGTTCTGCACCCAGCTTTTCATAAAATTGCCGGGCGATCTTGTTACGCGACAGCACCCATGCGATCAGACCATGGGCACCTTGCTTTAGATGCGCATCCACCACCATCCGCACCAGACTGTGTCCGATACCACTGCGTTGAATCGACGGCTGCAGATAAATGGCGGCCAATTCAGCGTTCATTCCAAATTTTTCTTCGTCAAGCATCTTACCGGCAGCAAAGCCCACCACCTCGCCGTCCAGTTCGGCCACGAAGACTGACGTGGTGACCGATGCCGCCGTCAAGACGCGGCGCCATATCGCCATGCTTTCTTCAACTTCCATGGCATCCAGGTAGCTATCGGGAATCACGCCACGATAGGTTTTGCGCCAGCTGTCGATCCGCACCACCGCGATCCCTTCGGCATCGTCAGGCGTCGCCACACGTAAAAAAACGTTGTTGTTAAGGGTCACGCGAGTATCCGCTGCACCGCTGCGACAACATTCTCGACAGTGAAGCCAAAGTGCTTGAACAAGGCCGGTGCAGGCGCCGACTCACCGAACGTGTCGATACCGATGACAGCACCGTCGAGGCCGACATACTTGTACCAGAGGTCGGTTACTCCTGCCTCAATCGCTACGCGCGGCAATCCCTTGATCAGCACGCTATTTTTGTATGCCACATCCTGGCGATCGAACACGTCCGTGCTCGGCATCGAGACCACGCGAACGGCGATTCCGAGCACTGCCAGTGCCTCGGCGGACTTCACGGCAAGCTCGATTTCGGAGCCGGTCGCAATCAGAATCGCACGTGGGTTGGCGGCTTCTTTGAGTACATAGCCGCCGCGCGCAATATCGGCGATCTGCTGCGCGTCACGCGTTTGAAACGGCAAGTTCTGGCGAGAAAAAATCAGCGTGCTCGGTCCGTCCCTGCGCAGCAGCGCCTGCTGCCACGCAACAGCAGACTCGACCGTATCGCAGGGACGCCAGTTATCCAGATTCGGAATCAGACGCAGGCTCGACACGTGTTCGACCGATTGATGGGTGGGCCCGTCTTCGCCCAATCCAATCGAATCATGCGTGAACACGAACAGCGCGCGCAGTTTCATTAATGCTGCCATCCGTAGTGCGTTGCGGCTGTAATCCGAGAAAGTCAAAAATGTCGCACCAAAGGGAATAAAACCGCCATGGAGCGCGATTCCGTTCATCATCGCGCTCATGCCAAATTCGCGCACGCCATAATTGATGTGATTCCCAGCGCTGTCATGGCGAACGGCGATCGACTCTTTCCAGTTGGTCAGATTCGAGCCGGTCAGGTCAGCCGAGCCGCCTAAAAATTCCGGCAGTATCTGCGCCAGTGCCTGAATCGCGTTTTGGCTGGCCTTGCGGGTGGCGATGTTTTCCTTTTTCTCGACGCATGTCGCGATATATGCCTGCACGGTCTGATCGAAATTGCCGGGCAAATCCCCTTGCATGCGGCGCAGCAGTTCGCCGGCTTTCTGCGGAAAACGTTCGCTGTACGCATTGAAACTGTCAGTCCACTTTTGCTGGCACGCGGCACCCGCTGCCCGCGCGTCCCAGGCGGCATAGACGTCAGCAGGAATCTCGAACGGCGCGGCACTCCAGCCGATCGCTGTGCGTACTGCCGCGATTTCTGCGTCGCCCAAAGCCGCGCCGTGCACTTTGTCGGTACCCTGCATATTCGGCGAACCCTTGCCGATGATGGTCTTGCAGCAGATCAGCGTCGGCTTGTCTGCGTTTTTTGCAGCAGTGATCGCCCCATCCACCGCGGCCACATTGTGACCATCGACATCGGCGATAACGTTCCAGCCATAGGCCGCGAATCGTTTCGGGGTGTCGTCGCCGAACCAGCCGGCGACATGGCCGTCGATAGAAATCCCATTGTCGTCGTAAAGCACGATCAGTTTCGACAAGCGCAGTACACCAGCCAGAGAACAGGCTTCGTGCGAAATTCCTTCCATCAGGCAGCCATCGCCGACGAAGGCATACGTATGGTGATCGACCACGTTGAAGCCGCTTTGGTTGAATTCGGCTGCGAGCAGTTTTTCGGCCAGCGCCATGCCGACCGCGTTGGTCAGGCCCTGACCGAGCGGGCCCGTAGTGGTCTCGATCCCGGGCGTGATGTCGACTTCCGGATGGCCCGGCGTTTTGGAGTGGAGTTGACGAAAATTGCGCAGCTCGTCCATCGGCAGGTCATACCCGGATAGATGCAGCAGCGCGTAGTGCAGCATCGAACCGTGCCCGTTCGACAGCACGAAGCGGTCTCGGTTGATCCAGTGCGGGTCAGCCGGGTTGTGCTGATAATGCCGCGCCCACAGCGCCACCGCGATGTCTGCCATGCCCATCGGCATACCCGGGTGACCGGAGTTGGCTTTTTGAACAGCGTCCATCGCCAGTGCGCGAATGGCGTTGGCCATATTGGTGTTATTTTGCAGGGCAGTCATCGTGACGATCTTGGGAAAAGGACGCACCACTAGTCGGGCACGCCACCGTGAATCGGGCAGGCCGGCAGCTGCAGGCAGCCGCGGCGTCAAAGCGCGCATTTTACCAGAGAGAATTGGGTGAATTTCAATTCCCCGCGAAACCACGCAGCACTGTTCGGCGTGCGCGAGATGGTGCAGAATCGGTGCCTCGACCCGATTCTGTCTGACCACCATGTCCCGATTTTTCTGCCCATTGCCGCTTGAACTTGGTGCCATCGTCACCCTGCCCGACAATGTCTCCCATCACCTGCGGGTAGTGCGCCTGCAGGTCGGCGCCACGTTGACCCTCTTCAATGGCGAGGGTGGTGACTATACCGCGACCATTACGCTGCTTGAAAAAAAGCGCGCCACCGCAGAAATCAAGGCGTTCAGTGAACGTTCGGTAGAGTTACCTTATGCCATCACCCTGGCGCAGGCGTTGCCGGAAGCATCCAAAATGGACTGGATCATCGAAAAGGCCATCGAGCTCGGTGTCGCCGGCATCCAGCCCCTGGCAGCTCAGCGCTGCGTGGTCCGCTTGGCGCCGGAACGGGCCGAAAAGCGCCAGGCACACTGGCGAAGCGTGATCATCGCGGCGTCCGAGCAGAGTGGCCGTAACCGTCTCGCGCATCTGGCGCCGGTCAGCGATTTTGGCCGCTGGATCGGCCAGCAGGATCTGCACCGCCGGATTTTGCTGACGCCGCGTGCCGATCAGACACTAGCCGACTGGGCGCGGCATCAGCCTGCGCAGGCAATCGCGCTGCTGGTCGGCCCGGAAGGCGGCTTTAACCACGATGAAGAGCGTGCGGCACTAGCACATGGCGCGCTTGCGCTGTCGATGGGGCCTCGTATTCTGCGTACCGAAACCGCGGGTCTGGCGGCGCTTGCGACACTGGCGGCGGCTTGGGGCGACGCCTGAGCAATGCGGATTGCGTGGCAATCGCCAAAAAGTGCCCGGAAAGCATTTATAATCAAATGTTCTGCCATCGGTCGCCCTGTCTGAACTCATGAAGGTATTCCGTGGACTTCCCAACGCCGCAGCGCGTGCGCCGTGTGCTCTGACGATCGGTAACTTCGACGGCGTGCACCGCGGGCATCAGGCCTTGCTGACACATGCGACCCAAGCTGCAGCGCGGCACGGTCTGGAGTCGGCAGTGATGACGTTCGAGCCGCATCCGCGCGAGTATTTTGCGCGTCTTTCGGGCGACCCATCGAAAGCGCCGGCGCGCATCGCCAACCTGCGCGACAAACTGCACTCACTCACCGATGCGGGAATCGACCGCGTGATTGTGGAACATTTCAACGCCCATTTTGCGGCCATGTCACCGAATGAATTTATTGAACGGGTGCTGGTCGACGGCCTGCACGTCAAATGGCTGATGGTCGGTGAAGATTTTCGTTTTGGTGCGCGCCGCGCCGGCAACACCGCGCTGCTGAGCGAAGCCGGTGCGCGCCATGGCTTCACGGTAGCAACCTTGCCGGCGGTACAGGATGCCGGCGTGCGGATCTCGTCGTCGGCGATTCGTACAGCGCTGCAGGCTGGCGATTTTGCGCGGGCCGGCCGCATGCTGGGGCATGCCTATGCGATTTCAGGTCACGTCATTCATGGCAAAAAACTCGGTCGTACCATCGGCTTTCCGACACTGAATCTAGCGGTTACGCATCGCCATCCGGTACTCTCCGGCATCTATGTCGTGCGGGTCCATGGCCTCGACGCCACAGCACTGCCCGGCGTCGCCAGCATCGGCGTGCGGCCGACGGTCGACGATAGTGGACGGGTGCTGCTGGAAACCCATCTGCTGGAATTCGGCGGCGACTGTTATGGGAAACTGATTCAGGTTGAATTTTTGCAAAAGCTGCGCGACGAAGAAAAGTATCACGACCTGCCAACGCTGACTGCTGCAATTGCGCGCGATGCCGAACAGGCGCGGGCGATTTTCAGACGGCACAGCGCGACGGTCGCGGTGATCGCTACCAACCGAATTTGAATCTGTCTGTTGCTGTCTTCGGTACCGCGTGGCCGGCGCTGCCCGCCACGATCAACCTGACCATTGTTGTTTCTTCAAAGAGTTCTCATGTCCGATAGCACACCGAACAAACCTGCCGGCAAGGCACCTGGAAAATATCCGGTCAACATGACCGAGACGCCGTTCCCGATGCGCGGTGATCTGGCCAAACGCGAACCGCAATGGGTCAAGCAATGGCAAGAAAAGAAGCTGTATGAGCGTATTCGAAAGGCCTCCAAAGGGCGGCCGATGTTCGTGCTGCACGATGGGCCGCCCTACGCCAATGGCGACATTCACATCGGCCACGCGGTCAACAAGATCCTGAAGGACATCGTCGTCAAGTCGCACAATCTCGCGGGCTTCGATGCGCCTTATGTGCCCGGTTGGGATTGCCACGGCATGCCGATTGAAATCCAGATTGAAAAACAATTCGGCAAAAGCCTGCCGACCGCCGAAGTACTGCAAAAATCTCGGGCCTACGCAACGGTACAGATCGCCCGTCAGAAGCAGGACTTCATCCGCCTTGGCGTGCTTGGTGAATGGGACAATCCCTACACCACGATGAATTTCGCCAACGAAGCCGATGAACTGCGCGCGCTCGGTGCAATTTTGCGAAAAGGTTTTGTCTACCGAGGTCTGAAGCCGGTCAACTGGTGCTTCGATTGCGGCTCGGCGCTGGCCGAAGCCGAAGTCGAATATCAGGACAAGCGCGATCCCGCCATCGATGTCGGTTTTGGATTCGCCGAACCACACAAGATCGCCGCAGCGTTCGGACTGGCGCACTTGCCGACCGAGCGCGGCTACTGCATGATCTGGACCACCACGCCGTGGACGATTCCCGCCAACCAGGCGATGAACGTGCACCCGGATTTTGACTACGCGCTGGTGCAAACCGAACGCAACGGTGAACCGCTGCTGCTGATTCTGGCTGCCGAGCTGGTGGTCGATTGCCTGCAGCGCTACGGCCTGCAGGGCAGCATCATCGCCACGTGCAAAGGCGCAGCACTGTCGTTGATCGCTTTCAAGCATCCACTGTACGACATGGATCCGGGCTACCACCGCCTGTCGCCAATCTATCTGGCAGAGTATGTTGCGCTCGATACCGGCACCGGCATCGTGCATTCGTCGCCGGCCTACGGTATCGATGACTTTTTGTCGTGCCGCGCGTATGGCATGCGCGACGACGACATGCTCAGTCCAGTCATGGGAGACGGGCGCTATGCTGCGTGGCTGCCGTTTTTTGGTGGGATGACGATCTGGGAAGCGTCGAAACCGATTTGCGCCAAGCTGGAAGAGGCCGGGGCATTGTTCAAGCTGGTGATGTTCGATCACAGCTACATGCATTGCTGGCGCCATAAGACACCGATCATTTATCGGGCCACCTCGCAGTGGTTCGCCGGCATGGATCGCCCCCCCGCCGATGGCACACCAACCTTGCGCGAGACCGCCCTGGCCGGCATCGAAGCCACTACTTTTTATCCGGCCTGGGGCAAGGCACGACTGCATGGCATGATCGCCAACCGGCCCGACTGGACGCTTTCGCGTCAGCGCCAATGGGGTGTGCCGATGGCGTTTTTTGTGCATAAGGAAACCGGCGAACTGCACCCACGTACGGTAGAGTTGATCGAAGCCGTGGCGCAGCGCGTCGAGCAATCCGGCATCGAAGCATGGCAGGCGCTGGACCCGCGTGAACTATTGGGCGACGACGCCGAGCAATACGTCAAAAATAAAGATACGCTCGACGTCTGGTTCGATTCGGGCACCACCCATCAGACGGTGTTGCGCGGCTCGCATGCGACGCAATCGCACTTTCCGGCTGATCTGTATCTGGAAGGCTCGGATCAGCATCGGGGCTGGTTTCATTCATCGCTTCTCACCTCGTCGATGTTAAATGGCTGTGCGCCCTACAAAACGCTGCTGACGCACGGTTTCGTGGTGGATGGCGAGGGCAAAAAAATGTCCAAGTCGGTGGGCAACGTG
>JAYVEF010000303.1:0-2645 GCA_043748965.1 Burkholderiales bacterium | reverse complement strand
TCGATGGATCTGCGATCCGGCGAGTAGCGCATCGCACGCCAGATCGGCGTTGACACGATCGACGCACTCGGTGATCAACTCGGCCACTGCGGGCAGGTAGGCTAGATCGGTATAGCCGCTGTACGCGAAACCCCGTCGCTCGGCCCAGTTGCCGACCGCTTCGATATCGATATTGATGAACGCATTGCACGCGTCGCGCCGATCGCCGAACGCTACGGCTTCCTTGATGAACGAAAAAAACTTCAGTTTGTTTTCGAGATACTTCGGTGCGAACAGCGTGCCATCGGCCATTTTGCCGACATCTTTGACACGGTCGATAATTTTCAGATGGCCGTCGCTGTCAAAAAATCCGGCATCACCCGTATGAAAATATCCCCCGCCATCGATCGCTTCGGCAGTCGCCTCCGGACGCTTGAAATAGCCGGTCATCAGACCCGGCGAGCGCACCATGACCTCACCGCTATCGGCGATGCGCAATTCGACGCCTCGCATCGGTCGCCCGACCGTGTCAAGTTTGACATCGCCAGACTGCTGCATACAAACCGTGACGCAGGTTTCGGTCATGCCATAGAGCTGCTTCAGATTGATGCCGAGCGAGCGGTAGAAGTCGAACAGATCGGGACCGATCGCTTCGCCGCCGGTGTAGGCAACGCGCAGTCGCGACAGTCCCAGAACGTTTTTGAGCGGACCGTAGATCATCAGTTCGCCCAGCGCATAGGCGATCCGGTCGCGCACAGTGACAGAGCCGGTGTGGTCCAGAATCCGAATGCCGACGCGTCGCGCCACCGCCATAAAATAACGGAACATCCGCCGTTTGATCCAGCTGGCATCTTCGATCCGGATCATCACCTGCGTCAGAATATTTTCATAAACGCGCGGCGGGCCGAAATAGTAGGTCGGGCCGATTTCCCGCAGGTCGGTCATCACGGTCTGCGGCGACTCGGGGCAATTCAGACACAAGCCGGCAACGTGCGCCTGCGCGTACGAATACAAAAAATCGCCGACCCAGGCCAGCGGCAGATAACACAATACCTCGTCGCGTTCGGTCAGCTGGTCGAAGGCTACCAGCGTGGTCGCCGTGGTGATCATCGCGGCATGTGAATGGCACACACCTTTCGGCTTGCCAGTGGTGCCCGAGGTGTACAGGATCACGGCGGTGTCATCGGGCTGGCCGAGCGCAATTTGCTGCGCGAAAAAATTCGGGTGGGCACGGTCAAACTCCTGGCCGTTTTGCTGCACTACCTCGAAGGCAATCAGCTCCGGTTGCGCGTAGTGGCGCAGACCGCGTTCGTCATCGACGATGATGTGCAGCAGACGCTGTTGCAGTTGTGGCTGACTCTGACGAATTTCAAATAACTTGTCGACCTGCTCCTGGTCTTCGACCACGGCAAAATCGATTTCGGCGTCTTCGATGACGTAGGTCATGTCGGCAGCAGGCGCGTCCTGGTAGAGCGGCACGGGTACGCCACCAAGCGCCTGCGCGGCGGCCATGGCCCAGTATAGCCGGGGCCGGTTGTCGCCGATGATCGCCAGATTCATGCCGCGTTTGAAGCCGAGTGCTGCCAACCCGCAGGCGAGCGCGCGTACCTCGGTGGCGACGTGCGACCAATTGGTGACTTGCCAGATACCAAGGTCCTTTTCACGAAACGCCGGGCGCTGCGGACGCAACTGCGCGTGCTGCAAGAGCAGGCGCGGGAACGTGCTTCCCTGTGTGATCAGTGTTGTCTCCACCCTATTCCTTATAGTCTGCTGCTCTGTGGCAGTCATCGCACATGGATTGCCGGTGCGTTGCGGCCATTCTGGCGGCGCAGTCTGACGCTGCGCTTACTGCGACCCAAGCTGCAGGCGATTCTTCGGCTGCCGATTACAATGGATCAGTGCAACTGCCACCCCTATGAATATTGTAGGGCTGCGACGCGCGCGGGGTTGTCATCTGCCTGACAATCGGGCAGATTTTTTCTAACTATCGTTGATGCACCGCACCATGAGCGCAGCTGAATCCGACCTTCGCGATTTTCTCGATACGACACTTTGGGCGTCGTCGCTGACCACGTTGCAGCGCGCCCGCGTGATCGCAGAAATGACCATCCGTACCGTGCCTGCCGGCGGCTTTGCCTGTCGCAAGGCTGAGCCGGTCGATCATTGGATCGGCGTGATGCAGGGACTGCTCAAAATGAGCAGTGTCTCGCCTGAAGGCAAGACCGTGACGTTCACAGGTCTGGGTTCCGGTGGCTGGTTCGGCGAAGGCTCGCTGCTGAAGACCGAATTGCGCCGTTACGACGTGGTGGCGCTGCGTGAAAGCCGGTTAGCCTACATGCCGCGCGAAACCTTTACCGCGCTACTGGACGACAGTATTGGCTTCAACCGGTTTTTGCTGACCCATCTGAACGAGCGACTGGGGCTGTTTATTTCGCTGGTCGAATATGACCGCATGCTGGACACCGATACCCGCGTTGCGCGCTGCTTGGCCGCGATGTTCAACCCCGTGTTGTGTCCCGGTAGTGGACTGCAGTTGCAGATTTCGCAGGAAGAAATCGGCTACCTGTGTGGCACCTCGCGCCAGCGTGCCAACCAGGCCTTGCAAGTGCTTGAAAAGCGTGGTCTGCTACGGGTTGATTATGGCGGCATCACGATTTTGAATCTGG
>JAYVEF010000302.1:0-8859 GCA_043748965.1 Burkholderiales bacterium | reverse complement strand
CAAAATTTACCGACTTTGATACGCACGTTCTGTTCGGTATCGAACACAACCTCCGCGATCCTGTAGAAGCCATCAAATGATTGATTGAAATCATCGATCCTGTTGTTTTTTGCGCATAACCGGCGCATCCCCATTGCTGCTCATGTCCAAGACCTCCGTCGTTACGTTGACTGAATTCGATACCGATTTTGCGTTCGGTCTGCAATTTTTGCAGCGCTGGCAGGCAGCTTCGCAGATGTCGCAGCGCCTGCACTACATTGCCTGGCTGGGCGCTCCGCTGTCGCTGGAGGCCCTGCAACAAGTCCACGCGTTGTGGCCCGCGCTGGCGGCAGAGGCGGCCCTGCTGCAGGCCGGCTGGCCAGCAGCAGCACCAGGTCAGCTCACGGGCTTCCGGCGATTCTGGTTTGCCGAGGGCAGGGTCAGTTTGACGCTGATGACCGGCGACCTGAGCGACTGCATGACGCAATGTTCGGCGACGGTACACCGGTTTCATGTGGGAGCAACACCCGTGGCACCCATTGCACGTCTTCTGGCGCGCCTGGCGGCGCCGGCCGCGATACTGCTGCTGCCGGGTCCCGACAGCGCCGCCACGGCTGCCTTGCGCGCAGCGGGCTTTGTTTTTTCGGCGCCGCTCCTGGCGAACTGGCAACGTGTGCGTCCCTCGATCGGTCGCGTGACGTCACAACACGCGGTTGTGGTCGGCGCCGGACTGGCCGGTGCAGCCGTGTGTCAGCGACTGGCAGAACGGGGTTGGCAATTGACGCTGCTCGAACGGCACGGCGCCGCTGCGCAGGAAGCCTCGGGAAATCGCGCCGGCATCGTCATGCCGCTGTTGTCGACAGATGACAACGTGGCCAGCCGCCTAAGCCGCGCGGCATTCTTTTTTTCACTGCAGCTTTGGCGAGGTCTGGGCGTCGACCATGCGCCTTGTGGCGTATTCCAGATGGCGCGCGACGCCGCACAAGCAGCTCGGCAACAATACACACTGGAATTATCCAACCTGCCACGTGACTGGGTTAGCTGGGTGTCCGCGCAGCAGGCCAGCAGCTTAACTGGCAGCACTCCGGCGCAGGGCGGATGGTGGTTTCCACAGGGCGGCTGGGCCGACCCTGGCGCCGTCTGCCGGGCACTACTTGCGGCCTGCGGAACGCACCTTGAACAGCGCTACGGGCAGTCGGTCGCTAACCTGCGCCGCAGCGGTAATAATTGGCAACTACTGGACCCTGCCGGTCAACTGCTGGCGCAAGCGCCGGTAGTAATTTTTGCGACCGGTGTCAGTGGCGCCAGCCTCGAATCTTTATACGGCTTGCCATTGCAGGCAGTGCGTGGACAGATCACGGATTTGGCGGCAGACGGTTTTGACGCGCCGCGCGCGGTGGTGTGCGGTGACGGCTACATCACGCCGGCATCACAAGGCTGGTGTAGCGTTGGCGCCAGCTATGACAGTGACGACGGCGACGCTTTAAGGCACGATAGCCAGCAGGAAAATCTGCAGCGGCTGGCGGCCCTGCTGCCGCTGGCGCTAACGGCCGGCGCGAGTAGGCCGCTGGCAGGACGAGTGGGCTTTCGTAGCGTAGCGTCTGATCGCTTACCGCTGGTGGGTGCTTTGCCGTGTCAGACGAATGTGCTGGGGGTCGAGCGGTTGCGCGAAGTCGCAAGAGCACCCGGTTTGTATGCCGCTCTCGGCTTTGCGTCGCGTGGCCTGACTTGGGCGCCGCTGGCAGCCGAGCTGCTGGCGGCACAATTGTGCGGGGAACCCTTGCCGATCGAACGCCGTCTGGCCGACGCGCTCGATCCGGCCCGCTTCATGCTCCAGCAGTTGCGCCGGCGAACGCGCACAGCATGCTGACGGTGTCCGGTTCGATAGCGTCGACCGGAACCATGCCGGTGTCATTTCAGTGCTGGCAATTGTTCGATCGCCAGGATCACGCGGTTGTTACCGCAACGTCGCACCCGATGCGTGCCAAGCCGCAGCCTAACGGTTGTAATCAAGTGCTTTCATTGGACCGCGATGCCCGATAAAAAACATCGGCATGTGTGTGCCGCCAGAGTTCCCTTTTGAATGCCGCCGGGCGGACAACATGTCCGGCTGCTATATGTCTCAACAGAATTCTCGGATGGTGGGTAAAGCGTGTGGTCAAAGTACGCCAAATGAAAACGGACCGCAAAGCGGCCCGTTGATGGTACGTATTTTTGTGACAGGGCTGCTTTCAGCCCGCAGCACCTGCCACGATCAAAATTACTTGCGAGTGCGCGCGGTGGCTTTCTCAGCTGCCTGCGAAAACTGCGCGGTCGCAGCGGTGACATTGGCTTCCATGGTCTGCACTGCTTGCTTGGTGGTCTTGGTGAGTTGCTCGTAACCAGCATTGGCGTTGCTGATCACCGACTTCATCATCGAGATCATGTTCTCGGAGCCCGCTGGTGCGTTCTTGCTGACATCGTCCACCAGTGCCGTAACCTTGCGACTGGTTTCAGCAATCTGGGCTTCGGCAGCGCGAGTGAACTCGGCTTGCGTTGCAGCGGCGATATCGGCGATGTGGCGGCCGTAAGCCAAGGCTTTTTCTGCATTCGGCTTGGCTTGCGAAGTGGTCAGTGCAGCGAACTCTTGCGGATCTTTGGCTGCCATCAGTTGCCGGACGTTGACGGCGCTTTCTTCGAGCGAGCTTTTCGCGGCCGTGAGATTCAACTCGACGAGTTTTTCAACGCTTTCGAACGCTTTGCCGGTCAACATCGAAATCAGCGCGAGTTGCGCTTCAAAGTTGGCTTTGGTAGCAGAAGAGAATTGGTCTTGAAATGTAAACATGAGGTTTCCTTAGGTTAAGTGCGCATCAGGTAGAGCGGCAGCATCAGCATAAAGTTCATGGTGCACCGCAACAAATATCATTTTACGCGCTCAATCCGGCATGTCAAGGATTATTTGTGCAGCGCACCAATTCTACTTCCCTGCCGCGATGCCCGATGGCGCCGAGCACTTGCGCTGCTCACCCCTTGACGAGTCCTTCTGCCAGCAATGCCTCTCGTACCGCCGGACGCGCGCCGACACGGGCCTGATACATGCCAAGGGCCGCCCATTGCCCCAGATCAATCTGGAGATGCGCGGCCCAAAACAGCATCACGTACAGATATGCGTCGGCCACGGTGAAATCCTCGCCGAGCAAATAGTCTGTTTTGCCCAACTGGGTTGCGACCAGTGCGAACCGGTCATACAGTCGGGCGACCGCAGCCTCCTTGACGTCATCGGTATTGCCGGACTTGAACAGCGGCGAATAGCCTTTGTGAAGTTCGGTGGCAATAAAATTCAGCCACTCCATCAGGCGGTAGCGTTCGATCGTGCCGAGCGGCGGCGCCAGATGTTTGGTCGGTACCTGATCGGCAACGTATTGAAGGATGGCCGGACCTTCGGTCAGATAGTCGCCGCCACCCAACTGCAACACCGGCACCGAGCTTTTCGGATTGATCAGATTGAATTCGCTGCCGGATTCGGTCAATTTGGTTTTCAGATCGACCTTGACCAGCTCGAAGGCCAGCCCAGACTCGCGCAAAGCGATGTGGGGTGACAGCGAACATGCACCTGGCGAATAAAACAGCTTCATGGCGACTCTCCGTAATGGTGTGTTGATAAATGATCAGCGGCCAAGCATACCAGCGCGCTGCGGCGTGCGCTTCGACATAGCGCAGCCGCCAAACCGCCGTCGCCCCTATAATCGGGGAGAGACGACGCGCACCCTTTCGACCTTTTAAAAAAACAGACAGGCGAACAAATTGAATACACTCCACTACCCGCACTGGCCGACCGGCCTGCCGCACACGCTGACCATCCCCGCCACTAGCGTGTATCTCAATCTGCAGATCAGTGCACTGCGTTACCCCGACAAGCCGGCGATCATCTACTACGATTCGATCCTGACCTACCTTCAGCTGCATGAGGCGGTGCTTGCGATGGCGGGTTATTTGCAACATAGCTGCGGCGTGCAGCGCGGTGATCGGGTGCTTCTCGACATGCAAAATTCACCGCAATGGGTGATCGCCTACTTCGCGATCTTGCGCGCCGATGCGATGGTGGTGCCGGTCAATCCGATGTTGATGACCGAAGAATTGCGACATTACATTGCTGACAGTGGGGCGACCGTGGCACTGGCCTCGCAGGAAATCTTTTCGCGTCTGGCGCCGCTGGTCGGCCACACGATTTTGCAGCGCGTGATTGTCGCGACCTATTCGGATTACCTGACGGTGCCGACCGAGCTGACGGTGCCGGATTTTGTTCGCGCTGCAGCCGATGTACCCGTTGCCGAGGGGGTAGCTGCCTGGCGCGCCGCAATGGCACAGCACGACCCGCTGCAACCGCATCTGGCGCAACCGGACGATAACGCCTGCATGCCCTACACGTCGGGCACCACCGGCAAGCCGAAAGGCTGCGTGCACACGCATCGCTCGGTCATGTTCGTGGCGGTCAGCGCGCCGCATTGGTCGATAGCGGCTGTGCCGGATCAGGTCAGCTTGTCGGTACTGCCGTTTTTCCATGTGACCGGGATGCAGGTCGGGATGAACGCGACGGTGTTCGGCGGCGGCACCATGGTGATCCTCCCGCGCTGGGACCGCGATGTCGCAGGCCAGCTGATTACGCGTTATCGGGTCACGATCTGGACCAATATCCCGACCATGGTGATTGACCTGCTGTCGAACCCGCGCATGGGCGAATATGACCTCTCTGGCCTGCGTCGTATCTCTGGCGGCGGTGCAGCCATGCCGGCAGCGATTGCCCAAAAGCTGTACGACCTGACCGGCCTGCGCTATATGGAAGGCTACGGCTTGTCAGAAACCATGGCAACCACGCACACCAATCCGCCGCAACGACTGAAGCAGCAATGTCTCGGCATCCCGATATTCAATGTCGATTCACGCGTGATCGATCCTGTGACGCTGATCGAAGTCACGCAGGGCGAAGTCGGCGAGATCATCATTCACGGCCCGCAGGTAATGCAGGGCTACTGGAACGATCCGCAAAAAACCGCCGAATCATTTCTTGAACTGGACGGCAAACGCTTTTTGCGCACCGGCGATCTCGGCTACATCGACGCGGAAGGGTTTTTCTTTTTTACTGACCGACTTAAACGCATGATCAATGCCAGCGGTTACAAGGTCTGGCCCGCCGAAGTCGAATCGATGATGTATCGCCACCCCGCCATCAGCGAGTGCTGCATCATCGCCGCCCGCGACGCCTATCGTGGTGAAACCGTCAAAGCTGTGGTGGTGCTGCGTGAAGGCAGCAGCGCCAGCGCGGAAGACATCATGCAATGGGCACACGACAATATGGCTGCCTACAAGGTGCCGAAGCTCGTTGAATTTGTCAGCATGCTGCCTAAATCAGGTACCGGCAAGGTGATGTGGCGGGCGCTGCAGGAAAAGGAGCTGGCGGGGTAGCATCGTGGTCGCCGATCACCGCTGGCGCCTTGGTAGTGTAAAAGTGGGATTTTTCGCGCGCCGGTCAAAAGGCGATTTCACTTTGCTTGGCTGACCGGCAGGTACACGATCGAGCGCGTAGCAGCAGTCGCCGCATCGGTAACGCGGCAGCGCTCAGCCACCGCGCGCCTGTGCCAACAATCCGGCCCACGTCGCCAGCACAGCCGCGTCATCTATTGCCAGTAAATTCGCGCCAACGTACAGCTCGACCTTCGCCAGTCGGCCACCTGCCAAGGACACCGGCGTACCGATCGCCCACACGCCATCGCGCTGCGCCAGTCCATCACGCGCCTGCGCCAGTGCCGTCGCATCGCAGTCAAAAATTAGGTGCATCAGGTTGGTCGGCGGCAGCGCGGGTTGAACGCTGACACCGCTCACCGTCGATAGCGCCTGCACCAATGCACCGGCGCGTTCGACGTAGCGCGGCATTGCCAGCAAACGTGCGTCGAAGCGCATCGCAGCCGACGCCACAGCAGCAGTCTGATCTGGTAGTTGACCACCGAAGCGCACTTGCCAGAGGCGTGCTGCAGCGATGAAATCCGCATCGCCCAGTAGCATTGCACCACTCATGCCGCCAATTCCCTTGTACAAAGACACGTACACCGAATCGAATAACCCGGCGATATCGGCGTATGCATGCGGTGCAAAATAAGGACCGCATTCCCACAATCGGGCACCATCCATGTGCAGCGGAATTGAACGTGCCCGCGCTGCTGCAGTCACCGCAACCAGCTGATCCCAGCTTGGAAGTACCCCACCGCATTCGCGCATGGGCAACTCCAGCAGCAGGCAGCCGAGCGGGTCGGTGACGTTGGCCAGATCCTCCGCCAGAATCGGCTGGTCCGGTGCGCCGATAAAAGCGCCTTGCAGATGCAGCAATTCGGCATACGCGCGCGCTTCATGCACCTCCAGATGCGAAGTCGGGTGCATGCCGATACGTGGTGTTCGAGTGCGTTCGGTGTGGATGCGCGCGGCAATCAGCTGGGCCATTTTTCCGGTTGGCATAAAAACAGCGGCTTCTTTGCCCAGCAAGGTCGCGATTTTTTTTTCGAAACCGTTGATCAACGTACCGTCGCCGTATTTGTCGGCCTCGACCTGATGCTGCGCGCACCACAGCGCCAGCGCGGTGAATTCGTCAGAGGGCATTACCGCGCCATGATCATTGAAATTTACTTTGCAGCGGTTGCGCAGTGCGAGACGTTCGGCAGTGGAAAGTGTTGGCAGCATAGGGGTTCAGGTGATCAATCGGATCGCAGGCGGGGGAGTCACAGCGACTAATTAACTAAATTCTTCAGGACGCCTGGCAGCGACACCGGCAGCCTGTTCCAACGCCAGCCCAACGCGTCCGAGCGTACCCTCATCGAACAACCTGCCGATCAGCGTCACGCCGTGCGGTACCCGCCGTGGTGGCGAAAACTTCGGCAGCGGGTGCGCCGGATCGGGTAACCAGTCGGAACGCGCCTCCGCGACTTCGATAAAGCCAGTGCGCAGTGTCAGCGAAGGGTGGCCGGTAAAGTTGGAGATGGTCAGCATTTCATCACGCAGCGACGGTACCAGCAGCAAATCGACCTCACCCATGATTCGGGCCATTTCGAGCGCCACCCGGCGCCGCATACGGTCCGCCTGAACCAAATCGACAGCAGAGATAAACCGCGCCTGTCGAAATTGATTCGGCCAGGTATCGGCGCCTTGCTGCCGCAGCGTGGCGACGCGGCCGTCCAGCGTGAAATCTTCGAAGGCCGCTCCGGCTTCGGCCATCAGAATTGCATTCAGGCTGTTATACGGCCAGTCCGGCAACGCCACCGGCGTGACGGCCAGTCCCATCGCCGATAACATCTCGAGGGCGGCACGATCGATGTCCGTCGCCGGCGCCTGCTGCATCCAGGACGGCACGAAACCGACTTTCAAATCACGTAGCGGCACCTTCGCGTCAAAATCGAGATGGCTCGGAACGCTGCCTCCATCGCCAGCGTCGGGGCCGCTGATCGCCTGCAGCACCAGCAGCGCATCTTCAACCGAGCGCGTCATCGGCCCGAGCTTGTCGAGCGACCAGCACAGCGTCATCGCACCCGTGCGCGGCACCCGGCCGAAGGTTGGCCGTAAACCGGTGACCCCGCAACGCATGCTCGGACTAACGATGCTGCCTTCGGTTTCGCTGCCGATCGAAAATCCCACCAGCGCGGCCGCAGTCGCCGCGCCCGGCCCCGCGCTCGAGCCCGAAGCCCCTTCCAGTGGCAACCACGGATTCATGGTCTGGCCGCCGAACCAGATATCGTTCAGAGCCAGCGCCCCCAAACTGAGTTTGGCAATCATGACTGCACCCGCCGCGTCAAGCCGCGCCACCACTGCCGCATCAGTTGCCGGCAGATGCGCACGCAACGGCTCAGCCCCCCAGGTAGTGGCAATGCCGGCAGTGTCCAGCAGATCCTTGACGCCATATGGAATCCCGTGCAGCGCTCCGCGGTAATGCCCGGCTGCGATGTCCCGATCGGCCCGGCGCGCCTGCGCCAGTCCGTGTTCTGCGGTGAGCGTGATGATGCTGCGCAGACGCCCATCGTAGCGCCGGATCCGATCGAGGTAAATCCGCGTCAGCCGCTCCGACGTCAGACTGCGGTTGGCGATCCAGTGCGACAGCGCGGTGACGGGCGCAAAAGCGATATCGGTATCGTTCGCCGGTAATACGCCCGGCGCTGTATTGCTGCGTACAAAACGATTTTGCGTCGGGCCGTGATATCCCGTCGATACGATCGGGCGCCACTGGGAAGCTGGTGCAATGCTCGCCGGCAGCGCCACCTTGCGCGGGCCGGTGCGGCGCTCCAGCAGCGGCGGAATGCTGTCGTTCCAGCTGCGCGCGGCGAGCTCGCGTTGTGCGGGCGTTAGCGTAATTTGCTGCAGCTTTTCGGCCTCGGCCAATGTTTCCGGCGTGATGCTGGGTCCGGTATAGGGTGGCGCAGGCGGACTGATTTCCGGCGCTGTCGGATCCGCCTGCACGGCAGGAATCGCCCCTGTGAAAGCCAGCATTCCGATAGGTACCTGAATCAAGAAATCGCGGCGACGTGTCATTAAATCACTCCAGAAAAGCGCCGACAGGCGGGATTGTCAGCACGGCGCCAATGCGCTATCGACTGGGCGAGAGTTTAATACAGGCACGATTTTGGGGTATTGAAGCATGCGCTGATACTGTTCGATGTGTGCCGAGGTTATGCTCCATGGCAGGGATCCTATAGAGAAGGCCCTATAAAGTCCGAACTCATTCAGATTTCCGACGATGTCGGATGCTTATGGAAAAAGAGAGCGCAAGAGAGCAAACACTGGAACAGCTCCACGAGAGGCGCAAGCGACTCGTGAGGTTGCACAGACAAGGCATCAAGGTCGCAATCGTGGTGCTGACGGGGCTGA
>JAYVEF010000301.1:0-2646 GCA_043748965.1 Burkholderiales bacterium | reverse complement strand
ATCGCGGTCAGCCACCAACAGCATGGCTTCCAGCCGACGCAACATCCGATCCGTGCGCCAGTTCTTTGCCAGTTCGACAGAGGCGCGCATCAGGTTACCCTGATATTTTTCAAGCTTGGCTTCAAACAGTTCTATCAGCGTAAACGCGTCTGCCGTGCCACCTGCAAAGCCTGCCAGTACTTTGCCGTTAAACAGCTTGCGTACTTTGCGCGCAGTTCCTTTCATGACGATATTGCCAAGCGTGACCTGACCATCACCGCCTAGCGCAACCAGATTGCCGCGCCGCACCGATAAAATTGTGGTGCCGTGAAATTGTTCCATGGTTGCCCTCGGTATGCTGCAGTTCGTCGTCTACGGTCGGCTCATGCTGGCGCAGGCCGCTCGATGGGTGTCGACGTGCACCTGACGGCATCACAATAAAAAAATGGGGACTGCTGGCCCAATTACAAGGTGACTCGACGCCTTTGCTCTGGCCCCCGATTTTTTATAGCTTGCGCGGGAGTATGCGGGCGACTTCTCGAAGTCCCATCACGTTGAACAGTGCCGCCACAAGCTGATTGACGTTGTGTAGTTCGATCGCCCTATGGTTAGCGGTGAGCGGCGCAAGGCCGCTTAGCAACTGGCTGGCAGCGCTGAAATCGACCCTGGCGAGCCGGCTGCAATCAATGATCGCGGGATTGTGCAGCTTTGCAAACTGGGTAATTGCGTCGATCAGATTGGTTTTGCTATCGACCAGTGTCGGCATCATGAACACATTGGCCGGCACCATCTGGTCCAGTGATTCGTCGGTGATTGTAGTAACACGGCTCTTGGACAGCACAAATGCGGGCGGCGAGACTTCAAAGGTGACGCAGTAATCAATACTGGCTTCTTCAAATTCCTCCTGCCGGTGCAGCAGTTGCAGAATTTCAAGCAGCAGTAGCCAGGGCGATTCGGTTTCATCGCGCCGTCCAACTTCAAGGATGCTGCGTATCTTCACTGCAAAATCACTGGCGCTGACAAGCACCAAATCACAGCCGATGCGCTGAAGCTTTTTAAGTGTATCGAGCAGCACGCCGCAGCCTGCCGGCGTGACCGTCGAAATGCGCGCGAATTCAAGCCGCAGCATCGAATTGTTCTCTCCCAATTTTAGTGCCCGGTCCAGCTGTTTTTGAATGTTCTCGTCAAGCTTGCCAGAAAAGGCCACCGTGGTTCCCGCGCCGACGGGGTCGTCATTGGCGTTCAAATTGCCTGTGACGGGTTCAATCCACGTAGGTGGCGAGGTCTCGAATTCGGCAGCGTAGCGCAGGGCCAGCCCCTCAAACGCGGTTTGTCTACCGATGATCTGATACAGGTCAAACAACATGCTCCATACCGTACTGGTCGAATGACCAAGCTCACCCGCATCCAGCGCGCCGAGCAACATCTGTTCGACCATGTCGTTTTGGTCGTTGGCAAACAGGATCGCAGCTTCTTCGATCACTGGGGCAGTATCCGGCTCGGAGGACGTGCGATCCGGTACCGTAGCCTCACCACCGAGCAAAAAATCGGTGGACATGCCCATCGCCGGCAGTGTCTCCAGAAATGCGTCAGGCAGCTTTGGCGGAATATTGTTCGCTGCAGGTTTTGGGCCTACGGGCGGAACGCTGGCTTTGGCACGCGCTGGCGTCGAGGCCGCATTCGACGCGGCCTGTGCCGGAGCAGGGCGTGTCAATTCCGACGACATCTCGGATTCGATGGCATCTATCTTCAGCGCAGTTTTGCGCGCGGCATCGCGTTGTACGATTTGCGAATTGGCAATTCGTTCGGCGTTGACACTACTGTCCGGTCGCGGCGTGCGATCGTCGCGGCGCCGACGCGGCGTGTCAATTTGCGAGACCGGTGACACCTCGCGCCGATCTTTTTTGCCAAGAAACGAAAAAATCCCCACGTTTGTCCTGAAAGTGTCTTGCGGCAACAGCGTCGTTGATGAAATTTTGCAGAATGGATCTAGTCAGAGATTTTGCTACTCAAACATACCATACTGCCGGCAACAATTTGCGGTATCACGCAGGCGCCACCCATCAAAACTTGCTTCCCGTGCGCTTAAAGCGTGCTTTGGGGTGGCTTGACCATTCGGGCTGCCGGATTTGTAATGACGAAATATTATGTCTCGAGCGGACAACAGAAGTTGCGGCGGCCGGTTATTCTTCTGCGCCGATGCTGTGGCTGTATTTATACCGGTCCTTTGCCGCGCTGGCGCTCCCGGTTTCAGTCACCGTAAAGTTTCTGTTTCAGCTCGCGGCGCTGTTGTGCTTCGAGCGACAACGTAGCAGTTGGACGCGCCAACAGCCGCGGAATCCCGATCGGCTCGCCGGTTTCCTCGCACCAGCCATATTCGCCTCCATCGATACTGGCGATCGACTGCTGCACTTTTTTGAGCAGCTTGCGTTCACGATCGCGCGTGCGCAGTTCGAGCGCATGCTCTTCTTCGATCGTGGCACGGTCGGCGGGGTCGGGTACCAGCACGGTTTCGCGCAGGTGCTCGGTGGTTTCGCCAGCGTTTTTTAGCAGGTCCTTTTCGAGCTGTTGCAGGCGTGCCTTAAAAAACGCCAATTGCGATGCGTTCATGTAGTCCTTGTCGCTCATTTTGAGCAACTGGGCTTCAGTCAGAACGGCACCGTCGGC
>JAYVEF010000300.1:0-2646 GCA_043748965.1 Burkholderiales bacterium | reverse complement strand
TGACGTAATACACGCCCTTGTCATTTTCGAGTTTGCAGTTTGCACCAGCGACAGCGCCAGTTTTTTGCAACGTTTCAACCGACACGACTTGGCTGGTTCCACTTACGATGGACGCACACCCTGGCAGTACCGCGATTGCAAAACCCGAGCACAAAACACGTGAACTATAAAACCATTTTTTTCGCGACATTTTATGATTCTCCCTTTATTTTTTACGATCGTATTTTTTTACAAATTGTTGCGTGAGGAGTCTAGCATTAAAGTTGCATATTTACAACAAACATCGGATAAGTTTAGTTGTGCAGTGCGGTGGAGTAGGCACGCGGACGAAATTTACTTCGGCCGTTAAAAGCATGCACGCCAGCCAAGCCTGCCGGATGCACGCCATCCGCGACACCAATATCGTCGTGCGGTCGGGCCAGTGATGATCTTGCCCGCACCGGGCTGATGATGACGTAACGGTGGCGCCCTGCCCGGTGCAGTTGCGTCAACCAGGATTATACGTAGTGGGCGACGCTGGCTGGATCACCGTCAGCGCCCTCACCGAAGCCGATATCGTGCGCCGACGCTTCTTGCGAAACACGTTACAGCCGCGCTATACCCGATACGCGCGGCTGGTCGCGTTGCTATGCGGCGCGCAAAGCCGAGGGTAAACGGATGACCTGCCGCGGCGCAACGCCGGTCAGGGATTCATGCCGGAAGATGTAGGTGTCCTGATTACCCGACTCTCGAACCAGGTTGCAGGCGCACTTTGCGAGCGCGATGGTTGCGCTCCTGCGGGTTGGGTTGAGCATCAGGCAAGGGCGTCTTTCAGTAAGGCGATACAATTTTCAGCGCAAGCGTCTCGATGACCAGGAGCGAAAACCCGGCTCTGCGCTACCGCATCACCCGGTACGCCAGCGCTTGATAAACGCACGAAGCCGCGCCGCACAATAGGCGCGCGCATGGAGGACCTCGCTATACTTGAAGGCGTTCTGCCAATCTGCACCACCAAGGAGCATAAAATGCTATTCGACCTGTTACCTGCGACCGAAACGGATGCAGAAGCGTTAGTCGTAGTGCGTATCGCGGCAATGCGCGAAAGCCTTGAAAAAATAGGACGTTTCGACGCACAACGGGCACGCGAACGACTTCTTTCCTCGTATGCGCCGCAGCATACGCGACACATCGTGTATGACAGCAAGCGGGTCGGCTTCGTTGTTGTGAAGCCTGCAGGTGACGAGCTGTAATTGGACCATTTTTACGTTCCCCCTGAAGACCAGGGACAGGGCATCGGAACATGCGTGCTTCAGCGCGTATTTGCGAAAGCAGATGCGCAGGCACGCGACGTTCGCGTCGGAGCACTTATCGGAAGTGACTCAAATCGATTTTATCTGCGACATGGATTTGCTTTGATTGAAGCCGGCGAATGGGATAATTAATACCTCCGCAAAACGCAACGGCTGGTCGAGCCCGCGCGCAGTTACTAGAATTTTGCGGCAGTTGCTTGGCGATGTCAGCAGCGCATCACGGTCGCGGTGTTGTGATCGCCTCCCGACGGCAGGCGGCTGCTTCATTCGGCGATTCCGCAATCCACGAACACGTGTTCAACCGGTCCGGGAAGTCCGACGACCAACGCCGATCGCGCCATACGCAACTGCGTCGCCAAGTCCCCGTGTGTTACGTATATCGACGCGCCATGCCGAAATACCGCGAATGATCCTCCCCCGGTACATCGCACCGCCCGCACCAAATAATATTTGATCCCCACACTACGCGTGCCAATCGGTGTATCTCCCCACCGGTTCGCCTCAATCCGCGTGATGGGTAGCAGCGAGCGATCGACAAGCAGAGCTTGCGCCCGAGCTTGCAGCTTGCTCTGCACTACGGAGACGCGGTGCGCCGGAATTTGCGTCTGATAAAAATGGCTTCCGTACGGGTCGCTGGGAGGATTCCACCACGACTCGGGTGGAGTCGACTTTTCAGCGCACGCCGTCGGCGGGACGAGGGATACGATTAGAAAAAGGCAGGCGCCGCACAATTTGCGAACCACCGAGAGTTGAATTTTCGTCTTCATTTGTGCTTTCGCTGAGGAATATTTTTGCCGCAACACGTTACCTCTCATAAGTATCGCCCCTCCGGTTGCATTGCGTATTGTTGTAGTGATACACTTATACACAATGAACTTTGATATTACTCCATCGGCGCCAACGCCGATCTACCGTCAAATCGTGGAACAAGTGCAACGTCTTGTCGCAAGTGGTCAATTGCGTCCGGGCGATGAGTTGCCTTCCGTCCGCTTCGTCGCGCTCCACCATGCAATAAATCCGATGACCGTCAGCAAGGCGTACAGCATGCTCGAGTCGGATGGAATTCTGACCCGTCGCCGCGGTGTCGGCATGGTCGTCTCCCAAGCCATGCCGACGCGGCAGGACAAGCTTGCGCTGCTGCGGCCGGCGTTGCTCTCGGCAACTCAAATTACGCGACAACTCGACATCGACGATGCTGAAGCACTCGCCGCATTTAAATTTTGCCTGAACGAATGGACCCAGAATGCACCAACCGATCCCGATTGATAACGCGGCCGTGATCCGTTGCGACGAATTGAGTTTGCAGCGCGACTACGCGACGGTTCTCAATGGCGTTTCGCTGAACATTCCACGCGGC
>JAYVEF010000299.1:0-2646 GCA_043748965.1 Burkholderiales bacterium | reverse complement strand
CGATAATTTTTTGGCATGGCTACGCGCCGACGAGCGGTTCGCCGATATCGAAGTCAAGCAAAGCTGGTCGGAGCAGCAGCCTTTCAACAAAATGCTGGTCAAGTTGAAAGCCGAAATCATCACCATGAAAATGGCGCTGATCCGTCCCGAGGCCGGGCGCGCGCCCTCCGTCCTGCCGGCGACGCTGAAACGCTGGCTTGATCAGGGCCACGACGACGACGGCAAACCGGTGGTAATGCTGGACACCCGCAATGCGTTTGAAATAGAGGTGGGTACGTTTGACAATACGGTCGAATTCGGCATCGATAAATTCAGCGAATTTCCGGCCGAGGTAGAACGCCATCGGGATGCGCTCATCGATAGTACCGTGGTGACATTCTGCACCGGCGGAATCCGCTGTGAAAAAGCCGCAATCCACATGCAACAGCTGGGCTTTGATAGCGTGTATCAGCTCGACGGCGGCATCCTCAACTATTTCGAACAAGTCGGCGGCACGCATTACAGCGGCGATTGCTTTGTTTTCGATCACCGCACGGCGTTGAATCCGGCGCTGGCACCCAGCGTCGACACGCGCTGTGCGGCGTGCGGCGCGCTGATTACATCACGCCAGCAACTCGCCGACACATACAAGGCAGGTTTGCACTGTCCGCACTGCCAGACCAGATAACTTCGCGCCCTACCTGGCTACCGGCATGCCTTGCTGCGCTCAGGTTTGCGGCAATTTTCCGCCCGCCCGCATGATGCCCGCCATATCGGCGATCCCGCGTGCCATCGACACAAATTCGCTCGGCATCATGATGATCGTGGTGGTGTTTTGTTCAGCGCCGATTTCGGTCAGCATCTGCATCCGGCGCAGCTCCAGTCCAGCCGGGTTTTCCATGATCAGGCCGGCCGCCAGCTTGAGTTTTTCCGAGGCTTCCAGTTCGGCTTCGGCCTTGATGATGCGGGCACGCTTTTCACGCAGGGCTTCGGCTTCCTGCGCCATCGCACGTTGCATCGACTCGGGGATTTCAACGTTGCGCATTTCGACCCGGGTCACCTTGACTCCCCACGGTTCGGTCGCACCATCGATGGCCTGACGCATGGTAAGCGCCAATCCTTCCTGCTCTTTCAACACGTCGTCGAGCGAATGCCGCCCGATGATGTTGCGTAGCGAGGTCAACGCGACCTGAATCACCGCACGATCGACATCGCGCACTTCGATCACAGCCTTGACCGCTTCCACCGTCTGGTACCAGATCACCGCCGTGACCTTGACCGGGACGTTGTCGCGGGTGATGGTTTCCTGCTGATCCACCGAGGCGGTGACGGTACGCATATCGACCAGGGTTTGTGATTCGACGAGAGGAATCAGCCAGTACAAACCGGGGCCGCGAGTGCGGCTGAGCTTGCCGAGCCGGAATACCACCGCACGCTGAAATTGCGTGACGATGCGGATGCCCGAAATAAAAAGGAACAATGCGACAGCTAGGACAATGATGAGGATCATGAGTTTTCCTTGAGGTGGTGGTAGGAACAGCGCTCTACAGCGTCGCAAAGCACTGTTTGATTTCGGTACTGCGTGCAAAAAATTCCGGCATGCATTCGATCTCGCCATGCCATGCGAAACCGCGTTCGATCAGATCATAGCGGTAGCGGCTACTGGCACCGGGCAAAGGCCGCCCGCAACTTTCGTGATCGCGCCCGCACAGCCACAGCGTATCGGCAATTCGTAGTGATGACCCGATATCGTGCGTGACGACGATGATGGTATTCAATTCGTCTGCGTTGGACGGCTGCAGGATCATCTCGCAAATAATCAATTTTGGCCTGCGGACCGAGCCCGGAAGGCGGTTCGTCCATCAGCAAGAAGTGCGCACTGCACACAAGTTACTGAGCGATCGCAATCCGCTGGTGCGGCTCGGCCCGACAGGGCGGCCCGATAACACAGTGCCTTCCCGGCCAGGCCGAGCCGCTCCAGCTTTGCCAGCGCTTGCATTTCAGCGGTGTGTGCGTGCGTTCACGGTGCGATGATTCAGGAGTGGATAATGCTCGGCTACCGCGCCGAATTGGCCGGGTGTCACCGTGTTCTTTGAGCCGTTCAGTGACACCTCGCGGCGATCCGGCACCTGCAGGCCCGCGATACACCTGAAAAGCTGTATCTTGCCGATTCTCGACGGCCCAAGCAGACACACCACCGGCCCCTGATTTTTTCGTTCTCGTATCAGGTTATCGATGTGGGCGCATTGGCCGGGCCGCGGTCAACCCGGCAGAAACTCTGCTCGACAGCATGCTGCGAGCACGGCCAGTGCGACAGGTAGCGTGTCGCCAATCTGTGTCGGGCGCGCTCGCCAGCCTGTTGACGGCTGCCGTTGCGCTACCGCTGGCTCGCTGGCTGGACCCCGCCAATAGCGCCATACTTTTCCTGATGACGGTGAGGCTGGTATCGATTCGCCTGCGTCGCGCGGCATCGATTGTGGCGACACTGGTTGGCGTACTTGCGTGAGATTTTTTGCTTGTGCCGCCACGTTATTTCCTGGGGATCAATGACTCACATTATGCAGTGACGATCGCTGTGATGATGATAGTAAGACTGATCGCCGGTCACCTGACGGCGGGCCTGCACTATCAGGCTGTACTGACGCCAGAACGTGAAGAACGTACCAG
>JAYVEF010000298.1:0-8867 GCA_043748965.1 Burkholderiales bacterium | reverse complement strand
ATTCAATCCGGTCGATTCGTCCAAAATTCAGACTGTTGTCTATCGCCTGCCCTGCAGCCTGTTCGCTGAAGAGGATGGTTCGCTGGTGAGTTCGAGCCGGGTTTTGCAATGGCACTGGAAAGGTTCGGAACCACCGGGCGATGCGCTGGGGGATCCTGAAATCATCGCAACGCTGTTTCAAAAAATTCGTGCGCTGTATAAAAAGGACGGCGGCGCCTTTCCGGGGCCGATCGAGAATCTGACCTGGAATTATCGCAATCCGATGTCACCGACCGCTGAAGAATTAGCGAAAGAATATAACGGCCGTGCCTTGACCGATGTTTTCGACCCGGCTGATCCAACTAAAGTGCTGGCCAAGGCCGGTGAGCAGTTGGCCGGGTTCGCGCAATTGCGCGATGACGGCTCGACCGCGTGCGGCGTATGGATTTTTTCCGGCTGCTGGACGCAGGCAGGCAACCAGATGGCGCGGCGTGACAATACCGATACCGGACTTGGCAACACGCCGAACTGGGCTTGGGCCTGGCCGGCCAACCGACGGATTCTTTACAACCGTGCCTCTGCTGCACCGGACGGTAAAGCCTGGGACCCCAAGCGCAAGCTGCTTGAATGGAAGGGCACCAAATGGACGGGTCCCGACGTACCCGATATGCGCCCGGACGCTGCGCCGGACCAAAACGTCGGCCCGTTCATCATGAATCCGGAAGGCGTCGCACGTTTTTTTGCGATTGATAAAATGGCCGAAGGGCCGTTTCCCGAGCACTATGAGCCGTTCGAGTCGCCGCTGGATAAAAACCTGTTCTGGCCGAACAATCCGCAAGCCTTCAACAACCCGGCGGCACGGATTTTCAAGGGTGACCGCGAGCAACTGGGCAGTCATAAAGACTATCCCTACGTCGCCACGACCTATCGGCTAACCGAGCACTTTGCGACCTGGACCAAGCATCAGCGCATCAACGCCGTGTTGCAGCCGGAGCAGTTCGTCGAGATCGGTGAACAACTCGCGGCCGCCAAGGGCATCGCGCATGGCGACCGCATCAAGGTGCGCAGCAAACGCGGCGAACTGATTGCGAAAGCGGTCGTGACCAAGCGCCTGCGTACCCTCCTCATTGACGGCAAGGAAACTCATACGATCGGGATTCCGAATCACTGGGGATTCAAGGGACAAACCAAAAACGGTTACATCATGAACGTACTGACCCCGGTGGTTGGTGATGCCAACACCCAGACGCCTGAGTTCAAGGCGTTTCTGGTCGACGTCGAGAAAGCATAGGCCGCCATGTTAAGTTCAGATATCACCCGAAGGTCCGCGACCACCACGGCGCCGCCATCGGCCCGCACGACGGTGCCGCTGGCCAAGCTGATCGATGTCTCCAAATGCATCGGCTGCAAGGCGTGCCAGTCGGCCTGCATGGAATGGAACGACTTGCGAGACGAAGTCGGTGAAAATGTCGGCGTCTACGACAACCCGGCCGACCTGACCGAAAATTCCTGGACCGTGATGCGCTTTTCGGAAGTCGAGGAAGCCGGCAATCTCGAATGGCTGATTCGCAAGGATGGTTGCATGCACTGTGAGGATCCAGGCTGTCTGAAGGCCTGCCCGGCACCCGGCGCGATCGTGCAGTATGCCAACGGTATTGTTGACTTCAATCAGGAGAACTGTATCGGCTGCGGCTATTGCGTGGCCGGCTGTCCGTTCGACGTGCCGCGGATTTCCAAAAAAGACAACAAGGCATACAAGTGTTCGTTATGTTCGGACCGTGTCGCCGTCGGCCAGGAGCCGGCGTGCGTCAAAGCCTGCCCGACCGGCTCGATCATGTTCGGCAGCAAGGAAGCGATGGTGCATCAGGCGGCGGAACGGGTCGTCGACCTGAAGGAACGCGGATACGCCAATGCCGGCCTGTACAACCCCCCCGGCGTCGGTGGCACGCACGTCATGTATGTGCTGCACCATGCCGATCGACCCGGGCTCTATCACAATCTGCCGGCGGATCCATCGATCAGCCCGCTGGTCGGATTATGGAAAGGCATCACCAAGCCATTCCTGTCGGTCGGTATCGGGCTGGCAGTATTGGGCGGATTTTTCCACTACGTCACGCGCGGCCCGAAAGAAATCCACGCCGAAGATCAACGCGACCAGTCAGAGGAATGAAATGACCAGTTATCTCCCCCGCTATGCGCGATCGGATCGCGTCAATCACTGGATCGTAGCGATCTGTTTTGTACTGTTGTCGTTGTCTGGGCTGGCGTTTTTCCATCCGGCGTTTTTCTTTTTTTCGGTAGTGCTGGGTGGACCAGTTTGGGCCCGGATTCTGCACCCGTTCCTGGGTGTCGTGCTGTCGGTTGCCTTCGTTTTTCTGGCCGTGCGCTTCTGGACCGAAAATTATTTGAAGCCGGTCGACATCGCCTGGTTGAAGCGCATCGACGAAGTCATCAATAATGGTGCAGGCCCCGATCAGCTACCGGTCGGCAAATACAACGCCGGGCAAAAACTGATGTTCTGGTCAATGGTCGTCAGCGTCGCATTTTTGCTGTTGAGCGGCATATTGATCTGGCGCGCTTATTTTGCCGGCTACTTTCCGATTGTCGTGGTCCGCACAGGCATGGTGATTCACATGCTGGCAGCCTTTGTCGGTATCCTTTCGCTGATCGTCCACGTGTATGCGGCGATCTGGGTCAAGGGTACCATCCGCGCCATGACTCGCGGCAATGTCGAAGCAGCGTGGGCCAAACATCACCACCCGGCGTGGTACCACGAAATGACCGAAAAGCCGGCCAGGCCGATCGACTGAAAGCGTCGGCGGCAGGGTTCGTCGCAAAGCAGTACGATTACGCATGGCAGTTCAATTTCTATCACCCGAAGTCATTCCATGACCACGCGCATTCTTGAACCTGGCGAAATCGGCCAGGTCGATCCTTTTCCCGCCTTTGTACTGCCACGCGAAAGTGACTTGTTTGCGCAGCGCAGTCGACGCTTTGTGCATCTCGCGCAGGGCCATCCGATGGCGACATTTCTGAGCGCAATGGCTGAACTGACGCTGGCCCAGCAGACTGCTTTCGGTGCCCGCCACGCCGGACCGATTGCCCTCACCCTGTTGGAACAATCGCGTCTTCACGGGATGCCACCGCTATCGTATCAACCCACTCTGCGTGATGCTGAGTGGCAAGTCGATCTGGCCGCCATCATGACTGCGCTGGCGGCACAGCCGACTGCTAGTTGGCAGGATGCCGTCGTGGCATTGCGGGCCATGTCGGCGCATCAGTGTGACGCGCTGGCCGAAGCCGTATTGCTCGGAGCCGATAGCGCGCTACCGCTGCACGCCCTGCTGGTACCCTTGGTTGGTGCAGCGCTTCAGGTTTGGTGGAGCCGTCAAGCGGGTGCGCTTCAGGACGCCGATATCGGCCATGTCGGCAGCGCCACGGTATGCCCGATCTGTGCCTCGCGTCCGGTTGCCAGCGTAGTTGAAATCAGCCCCAATCAGGCTAGTCTGCGCTATCTGCATTGCGCGCTGTGCAGCACGCAATGGCACATGGTGCGCGTCACGTGCTCGTCGTGCGAATCGACTGGCGGCATCGCCTACTTTAGCCTGAACGGCGCACAGCAGGATACCGCACCATCCCGCAAGATCGCCTTCGCACGCGCCGAAACCTGCGACGGCTGCCACAGCTACCTGAAAATTTTCACGCGTGAAAAAGATCCGCTGATGGAAGCCAACGCCGATGATCTGGCGACACTGGCGCTGGACCTGCTGGTCGATCAGGCCGGCTATTTGCGCAGCGGACCGAACCTGCTGTTTCATCCCGGCGTGATCGCCGAAGCCCCCGCCACCTGAAAAGATACCGATGCCTTCCACCACGTTTCTGCCCCGTGCGGGTGAAACAGAAATTCCGTCTACCGAACCCCTCACGCTGCAAAGCCTGCCCTCGGTCGACCGTTTGCTGAATCTGCCGACCATGGTCGAATCGACTGCGCGGCACGGTCGTACGGTGACCAAGCGAGCGATCCAGCACGTCATCGGCGACGCGCGCGCCCAACTGCTGGCACAAACAGCCCAGCATCTCACTGCAACACAACTTCTAGCCGCAGTCGAGGTGCAAATCCGCACCGCGCTGCAACCGCAATTGCGTCCGGTGTTCAATCTGACCGGCACCGTAATTCACACCAACCTCGGTCGCAGCGCCTTGCCGGAAGCCGCAATCACCGCACTGGTCAATGCCGCGCGTAATCCGGTCACGCTGGAATACGATCTGTCCAGCGGCAACCGGGGCGAGCGCGATAGTCTGACCGAAGCCCTGCTGTGCGAACTCACCGGTGCCGAAGCTGCCACTGTCGTCAACAACACGGCTGCAGCCGTGTTGTTGACATTGAGCGCGCTGGCACATGGCAAGGAAGTGCCGGTGTCGCGCGGCGAACTGGTTGAAATCGGCGGCAGCTTTCGAATTCCCGACATCATGCACGCTGCAGGCTGCAAGCTGGTCGAGGTGGGCACCACCAACCGCACCCATCTGCACGATTACGAACATGCCATCACCGATCAAACCGCCCTGTTTGCCCGCATTCATACTTCGAATTTTGCCATCGTCGGTTTCACCGCCAGCCCAACCGATGCGGCACTGGCGCAGTTGGCGCGACAGCGTGGTATTGCGCTGATGGTCGATCTGGGTAGTGGTGCACTGGTCCCGTTCGAACGCTACGGATTGCCCCATGAACCCCTGCCCCGGGATGCGTTGATCGATGGCGCCGACCTAGTGACTTTTTCGGGCGACAAGCTATTAGGCGGACCCCAAAGCGGCATCATCGTCGGCCAGCGTGACCTGATCGAGCGCATTCGGAAGCACCCGTTAAAGCGAGCATTGCGCTGCGACAAACTGATTCTGGGCGCGCTCGAGGCAGTACTACGGATCTATCACAATACACTCGATACGCCCGCCGCACTGGCGCAACAACTACCGGTACTGCGCCTGCTGACGCGCCCGGCCGCAGCGATCCAACAGACCGCCGAGTTGTGTCTGTGCAGCCTGCAGGCGGCATTACAAAAATTTGCCAGCGTGCGCGTGTGCGCAACCCGCAGCCAGATCGGCAGCGGCTCACTTCCGGTCGAGCGGCTCGATAGCTGGGCGCTGGTACTAACGCCTCTAGGCAAACGTAGCGGGCGTACTGTCCATGCGCTGGAAGCGGCGTTGCGTGGTCTGCCCACACCCGTCATTGGAAGAATTCAGGACGGTGCAATCTGGCTCGATCTGCGTACGCTCGAAAATCCCGACGCGATGCTGGCCCAGTTCCACGGCTTCACGCTGCTGCCGGTCGATCCATGATCGTCGGCACCGCCGGTCATATCGACCACGGGAAAACCGCATTGGTACGCGCGCTGACAGGCATCGACACCGACCGTCTAAAAGAAGAAAAGGCGCGCGGCATCACCATTGAAAACGGCTACGCCTATCAACCGCTGGATCCGCTGCAGCCCGATGGTCCGCGTATCGGTTTTGTCGATATGCCAGGCCACGAACGTTTTATTCCCACCATGCTAGCCGGTGCCACCGGAATTGGTTTTGCGCTGCTGGCGGTGGCCGCCGACGATGGCGTGATGCCACAAACCCGCGAGCATCTGCAGATTTTGCAACTGCTGCACATGTCGCGCGGTGCGGTAGCGATGACAAAAATCGACCGGGTGGATGCCGCTCGTCTTGCGCAGGTACGGCACGACATTGCAGGGCTGCTGGCTGGAACATTTTTAGCGGATATGCCCGTGGTTGGTGTCAGTAGCGTCAGCGGTGCCGGTGTCGACGACCTGAAATCCATGTTGCACGACGCCGCGCGGACCTGGCATCAAGAACGCGCCGAGCATATTTCGACCGAACAATTTCGACTGGCCGTGGATCGCTGCTTTTCAATCGAAGGGCGCGGCACTGTCGTTACCGGTACCGTCCATGCCGGCAGCCTGCAGGTCGGCGAAACGGTGCGGGTGCTCTCGTCCGCCATCGACGGACGCATGCATACGGCGCGGGTGCGTAGCCTGCATGCACTCGACCGCAATGCACAGGCCTGTTGGCGCGGCCAGCGTGTGTCGCTCAATCTGGTCGGACTGGAACGCAGTGACGTCCTGCGCGGCGATTGGGTTGTGGCCACCGCGCTGACCCACCGCAGCGAGCGTGTATCGATTGCCCTGTCACTACTCGCCGGCGCAAAAATCTTGCAACACTGGAGTCCGGTGCACCTGCACACCGGTGCGACCCATGCTACCGCGCATGTGGCCTTATTGGCCGCAGACAGGCTCAATCCGGGTGACACGACGCTGGCAGAACTGGTGCTCGATGTGCCGCTCCATCTATGTCATGGCGACCGGATCGTCTTGCGTGATGCCAGTGCGCAAACCACCATCGGCGGTGCCATGGTGCTTGACTTCTGCACGCCACCGCGCGGCAAACGCAGCGCGCAACGGCTGGCATTGCTGGCCGCGCAACGTGACACCAGCGCGGCGCAGGCGCTGCAGCACACGCTGGCACTGGCGCCACAAGGTATCGATCTAGGCGCGTTTGCAGCGAACCGGAATCTGCCGATCGCCGCACTCATGCCGATGCTCAGCGCGCTGCAATCGATCAGCATCCCATACTCTGATGGCCTGTATGCCTGTACCGCGCAGCATTGGCATGCGATGCAACAGGCGGTGCTGCAAACGCTGGCGACTTTTCATCTGCGCGAACCCGACTACGCCGGTATCGAGCGCGAGCGCCTTCGACGGGCCAGCCTGCCGACGGTGTCAATGGTCCTGTTCAGTGCGCTGATCGAATCGATGCTCGCAGCGCAACTGGTCAGCCTGAACCAGCGAGTATTTCTGGCGCAGCCGGGGCACCGTATCGCGTTCACCGCCGCCGAATCGCAGTTATGGCAAAAAATCACGCCGCTGCTGGCCGCCACACCGTTTCAGCCACCGCGGGTTCGCCCGCTGGCCGCGACACTGGGCATTGACGAAGACAGCGCGCGCCACTTGCTAGGCAAGTCGGCACGACTCGGCCACACGCACCGGATCGCACACGATCATTATTTTCTGGATGAGGCGGTGCGCGCCATGGCCGCCAGTGTTCTCGCACTTGCCGAACGCGATGGCGCCGCGAGCGTCGCGCCCTTTCGCGACCGTATCGGCACGGGCCGTAAACTAGCCGTGGAGATTCTAGAATTCTTTGACAGGACCGGCTTTACGCGCCGGGTCCAGAATCGCCATCTGATCCGGCAGGCCACTATGTGGCAGCCTTGATTGCGCCGTATAATTAAGGCAGTGATGTATTGCGCACCACGCTGGTGTAGTGATTGGAAGAGCCACGCTTCCTGGTGGAACGGCCGGACTTCAAATCCGGCAGGGGTTGCCAGCAATCCCTGGTGGGTTCGACTCCCGCGCTCTTCCGCCCCAACTTTTGCCCCGCTTTGATCAGTCGTTCTTGATCACGATTGCCGGAAACTTGCTGCTCATGTCTTTAGCTTTTTCGGCCACTTTTATCGCTACCCGCCGCGCGATCTGGCGATAGATTTGTGCCACAGGACCATCCGGCTCGGCAATCACGGTTGGCCTGCCCGAGTCAGCCTGTTCACGAATTGACATCGTCAGCGGTAGCGCGCCCAAAAAATCAACGCCATATTCTTCGCACATTTTTTCGCCGCCACCGTGGCCAAAAATCGCCTCGGCGTGACCACAATTGGTGCAAATGTGGGTACTCATGTTTTCGACGATACCCAAAATCGGGATGCCGACTTTTTCAAACATCTTGAGTCCCTTACGGGCATCGAGCAAAGCGATATCCTGCGGTGTGGTGACGATCACCACGCCGGTTACCGGCACCTTTTGCGACATCGTCAACTGGATATCACCGGTACCCGGCGGCATGTCGACAATCAGGTAGTCCAGGTCGCGCCAGTTAGTCTGGTCGAGCAATTGCTGCAAAGCCTGCGTCACCATCGGACCGCGCCACACCATCGGCTGGTCCGGATCGATCATGAAACCGATACTGGAGACCTGCAGGCCATGATTTTCCATCGGCTCCATGGTTTTACCGTCGATGGTCTCGGGTCGTCCTGAAATCCCCATCATCATCGGTTGCGAGGGACCATAAATATCGGCGTCCAGGATGCCGACCTGCGCGCCTTCGGCAGCCAGCGCGAGTGCCAGATTGACCGCGGTGGTGGATTTTCCGACGCCACCTTTGCCGGAAGCGACGGCAATTATGTTCTTGACGTTGGCCATCAACTTGACCCCGCGCTGTGCGGTATGCGCCACGATTTTTGCGCTGACCGTGACGCTGACATTACCGGCACCTGGCAGCGTGCGCACTGCTGCAATGGCAGCTTTGCGGATCAGATCGAACTGACTTCTGGCAGGGTAGCCGAGCTCCACCTCAAAACTGATATCGGTACCATCGAGCGCAAGATTCTTGATCGATTTAGTGGCAATCAGATCCTTGCCGGTATTCGGGTCGACGACGCCCGACAGGGCTGCTTTTACCGCTTCTACGGTGATGCTCATTGCTGGGTTCTCCAAAGGGATTCTACGGCTCTCAGTCTAAACTAAAAGCGCCTGCGGAACCGGCGAGCCGACCAGTCGACAGGACCAGCGATTTGCTGGCGAACAGCCTGAAAATGGTACCCTGATACTCTGTGAGAAGCCGTCTGGTCGGGTCAATTCACCGACGCGCACTGTACAACACCAGAATTCAATATTCTGACTATCGAACCGTTCAACTCAAGGCGTCCCCATGCTCTGGATAAAATCCCTGCACATTGTTTTTATCGTTTCCTGGTTCTCCGGTTTGTTCTATTTGCCGCGACTTTTTGTCAATCTGGCCAGCGTACAGGACGTCGCCACGACTGAGCGACTGCT
>JAYVEF010000297.1:0-2649 GCA_043748965.1 Burkholderiales bacterium | reverse complement strand
TCTGTGGTGCCGGCCGGGTGGCGCAACCTGACGCCAGCAGCAACATAAAGGGCGTCAGTATCAGGCTAAGGAAACGCGGATTTTTCATGGTAGCGGGTTCAGTGAGCAGGGGCGACAAAACCGTTTTCGCCGGGACCGGGTGGTAAGTTGCCGGTGCCAAACAGAATACTTTGCGGGCGCGTGTTGAACGTGTCGAGAGTGCGATTAAAGGTGTGCAATGTGGCCCGCGCATCGCTAGCCAGAGGCGTCACCGCCAGATCGACCTTGATTGCTGCCGAACCGAGCTGGTCGGCGGCGCTACCGAGTCGGTCTACAGTCCCGTCGGGCGCCTGCAGGCGGGTTGCCAGCGTGTTGACGTTTTTGGACAGCGCGCTGACATCGCGCGACAGTGCTGTCACCGAATTCAATGTGCGGTCGGCCTGCGCCGTCAGTGTCGGCAATTTTGACAGCGTCGGTTCGAGTTGACGCGGGATGGTTTCGATCGCTGTCGCTGCCTTGCTGACGCTGTTGAACGCGCCGAGCATCAGGGTCTGGTTTTCTGGTGTCATCAGCCGGTTAAAGCGCAGCGTCAGTTCTTCGGTTTGCTTCAGGATCGCCAGACCACGGTTTTGCAGGTTGTCCAGCAGACTCGGGCGCATTTCAATCCGGGCGATATGCTGTTTGGAAGTAGTCAGCTTGGTCGGCTGACTGCCGTCATCATCGAGCTGCACATACGCGATCCCGGTCACGCCTTGATAGCCCAGTACGCCGTAGGTCGAATGAGTAATCGGGGTATCCGGCTTGACGCTGATACGCACCAGAATCTGACCCGGCACCGCCGGATCGAAAATGATCTCGTCGACCTTGCCGACATCCAGCCCGCGGTAGCGCACATCGGCTTGCGGGCTCAGACCGGGAACCGAGAGTTTGGTGGCCATCTCGTACGGTACGCGCACCACCCGGTCGCGGTTAAACCACATCGCCAGCAAGATCCCGGCGGTCAGCAATACCAGCGTAAAGATACCGGCGATCAGTGCGTGCGATTTATTTTCCATCGTCAGTGTTCCTGTTCTACGTACGACTGCGTTGATTTCGACAGAACTTGCAGCGCCCTGCGACCGCGCCCACCCAGAAAAAATTGCCGAATGAACGGATGGTCGACCGCCACTACCTGCTCGGGAGTGCCGTAGACAATCAAATGTTGATCGGCCAATACGGCGATGCGGGTCGACAGCGCCAGCAACGTATCGAGATCATGGGTCACCATCACCACAGTCAGATGCAAGGCCTGATGCAGCGACGCGATCAATGCGACAAAGCTGTCAGCCAAAGCCGGATCAAGCCCGGCCGTTGGCTCATCGAGAAACAGCAATTCGGGTTCCAGTGCCAGCGCCCGCGCGAGCGCAACACGTTTGATCATTCCGCCGGACAAGTCCGACGGCATTTTTAAAGCGTCTTCCGGCGTCAGGCCAACCATCTGCAGCTTCAGCAAAACTGCGTCGCGAATTAATGCTTCGGGCAGCACACGCAGTTCGCGCATCGGCTGTGCGACATTATCGAACGTGGTCAGTGCAGAAAACAACGCGCCCTGTTGAAACAGCATGCCCTCGCGATTCCGCAACCGTTGTATCTGCACGCTGTCAATCTGGTGGATGTCTTCATCAAAAATTCTGATCGTTCCCTCGGTCGGAGTTTCCAGCCCGAGCAACTGCCGCAGCAGCGTTGTCTTGCCCGAACCTGAGCCGCCAACGACGGCGACGATTTCGCCCTGCGCGATCTGCAGGTCGATATGATCATGCACCACGACGTCGCCAAATCGGGTCGACAGTCCGCGCACATCGATAACAGGAACATCCATCAGAAACCGACCCCATTAAAGACTATAGCAAACACCGCATCGGCCAGAATGACGACGGTAATCGCCGTCACGACCGAGCTGGTGGTACCGGCACCGAGGCTTTCGGTATTGGCCTTGATGCGAAAGCCGAAATGGCACGCGACAAGGGCGATCAAGGTACCGAACACCGCGCCCTTGCCCAGCCCGATCCAGTAATTTGCGAGCGGCACTGCATCCGGCAACTTGTGAATAAAGTAGCGTGGCGACAGGCCCAACTCGAGCAGAGCCGCCACCATGCCGCCGGTCAGGGCCATGGTGTCGGTCCAGATCACCAGTAGCGGCATCGTTACCGCCAGTGCCAGCACCTTGGGCAGAATCAGCCGGAAGCCGTGCGGCAAGCCCATCACCAGCATGGCGTCAAGCTCTTCGTTGACGCGCATAACGCCGAGCTGCGCGGTGATCGATGAACCGGAACGTCCTGCCACCAGAATCGCCGCCAGCAACGGCCCCAGTTCGCGGATGATACTCATGCCCAGAATATTCACCAGATAAATGTCGCCGCCAAACGTGTGTAACTGCTGCGCCGACAGATACGAAAGCACTACGCCGATTAAAAATCCGACCAGTGCGGTGATGCCGAGCGCCTGATAGCCAGTATGAAACACGTTCGCGGAAATTTCTTTCCATGGTCCACGCAACGGTGCGCGTACGAAGCGGCCCATATCGAGGATGAACTGACCGATCAGACCGATAAATCCGAACAGGTGTTCGGCAAACGCCTGGGTTTTAGCGCCGAGTGCCGCAATTGAAATCCAGCGTTTCGCCGGTTCCTC
>JAYVEF010000296.1:0-2658 GCA_043748965.1 Burkholderiales bacterium | reverse complement strand
ACATCATAACTGCGGATTCAGTCGCTCGATTTTCGAATGCAGCTTGTTCAGCGCCGACAAATACGCCTTGGCCGAGGCAACGACAATATCCAGGTCAGCTCCCACCCCATTGACGATGCGCCCGGCTTTAGACAGGCGCATCGTGACTTCGCCCTGCGACTGCGTACCGGTGGTAATCGCATTGACTGAAAACAACAGCAATTCGGCGCCGCTGGCAGTCCTGGATTCGATCGCATTGACAATCGCATCGACGGGTCCGTTGCCTTCACCCGCGCAACTGGTTTCCTTGCCGTCGATTGAAAACACTACTTTGGCACTCGGCTTCTCGCCGGTTTCGGATTGCTGCGCCAGAGAGACGAACTGATAAAACTCGTTGTGGTGTGAATGCGCCTCGTCCGACACCAGCGCAATGATGTCTTCGTCGAAAATTTCGGATTTGCGATCGGCCAGTTCTTTGAAGCGGCCAAAGGCAGCATTCACCTCGGCTTCTGAATCCAGCGCAATACCAAGTTCCTGCAGGCGCTGCTTGAATGCGTTGCGGCCCGACAGTTTGCCAAGGACAATCTTGTTCGCAGCCCAGCCGACATCCTCTGCACGCATGATTTCATACGTGTCGCGCGCCTTCAGGACGCCATCCTGATGAATCCCGGAAGCATGCGCAAACGCATTGGCGCCGACCACCGCCTTATTCGGTTGTACCGCAAAGCCGGTAATCTGCGACACCAGTTTGGATGCCGGTACGATTTGCGTGGTGTCGATCGACAGTTCAAGATTGAAGTAGTCGCGTCGAGTGCGTACTGCCATCACGATTTCTTCCAACGCGGTATTACCAGCGCGCTCGCCCAGACCATTGATGGTGCATTCGATCTGGCGCGCGCCGCCGATCATGACGCCTGCGAGCGAATTAGCCACCGCCATTCCGAGATCGTTGTGGCAGTGCACCGACCAGACGACCTTGTCAGAATTCGGGATTCGCTCACGCAACGAGCGCAGCATCTGGCCGTACAGTTCCGGCACGCCATAGCCGACCGTGTCGGCAAAATTGATGGTTGTGGCACCTTCGGCGATCACCGCCTCAATCACCCGACACAAAAAGTCGGGGTCGGACCGACTACCGTCTTCTGGGCTGAATTCGACATCATCGGTAAAGCTGCGGGCGTAACGTACCGCTTGTCTGGCCTGCTCAAAAACCTGATCCGGCGTCATCCGCAGCTTTTTTTCCATATGTAGCGCAGAGGTTGCAATGAACGTGTGAATACGCTTGCGCTCGGCCGGCATCAACGCCTCGGCAGCGCGTGCGATATCACGATCGTTGGCACGCGACAGCGAACACACCGTCGCGTCCTTGATGATGCCGGCGATCGCCCGGATCGATTCGAAGTCACCCTGTGAAGCGGCAGCGAAACCGGCTTCGATGACATCGACCTTGAGGCGCTCGAGTTGCCGCGCGATACGGATTTTTTCGTCCTTGGTCATCGATGCGCCGGGCGACTGTTCACCGTCGCGCAGGGTGGTATCAAAGATGATCAGTTTATTTAATGCGGTCATGCTGGACTCCTTGATGCGGTAAACGGATTCGACGGTGGCATAGATTTATTTGTCGTCGACCGGATCGGCCGTGGTTTCGATAATACTGACTGGCTTGCCCTTGAACAAGCGCCAGAAGTACACCACGTAGCCCGACAAGCCATACGACACAAACAGGCCGAACAGCCATTTTGGCGGGTCGCTCGATACAGCGACAAATCCGAGCACGATCAAAAAAGCCACGATGAACGGCACCGACTTGCGAAAATTAATGTCCTTGAAACTGTAAAACGGCACGTTGGTGACCATCGTCACACCGGCGTACAAGGTAGTGGCCCAGGCGAACCAGGTCAGGTCGCTGCCGGCAAAACCAAGATCATCCATCGCCCAGACGAAACCCGCCACCATGGCTGCTGCGGCAGGACTCGGCAATCCTTGGAAATAGCGTTTGTCGACCACCGCGATATTGGTGTTGAAACGGGCTAGTCGCAAAGCAGCGCCCGCGCAATACACGAAGGCCGCGAGCCAACCCCATCTTCCCAAGCCGCGCAGTGACCATTCATAAGCTACCAGTGCCGGTGCAGCGCCGAAAGAAACCATGTCGGACAAGCTGTCATACTGCGCGCCGAATTCGCTTTGCGCATTCATCATGCGTGCCACGCGACCGTCCAGACTATCGAGGATCATCGCCGCAAAAATCGCAATCGACGCGTATTCAAAATTCAGATTCATCGCCATCACAATAGCGTAAAACCCACAAAACAAGGCGGCAGTCGTCAATGCATTCGGCAGGATATAGATGCCGCGGCGGCGCAGCGTCGGGCGCTGCTTGCCGTTGACATCCAGCTGCTGCGGGTGCGGCGACCTACGCCGAAAGCGCAGCATCGTGGCGATGGCAGAACCGCCGCGCTTGGGTTTCCGACGATTCAGGGATGCCATCCAAAGTCCGTATTCAAATAGTGCCGCCAGCAGAAATCGGCCACGCAGAGTTGTGCCGAAGCGTCGTTATTTTAGACGACCGCCACCGAATTGTAACCATTGCAGCGGTGTGGATGGTGCTGCCGCCGACACCGCGACCGCCGAACTGTCTGAACGCGGCGACTATTGGTCGGTATCGACTGGCTTCATGCG
>JAYVEF010000295.1:0-2659 GCA_043748965.1 Burkholderiales bacterium | reverse complement strand
AAGCGCGCGGCAGTACTAACAACGCTAACGTTTGATGAAGGCAAAGGGCTCTCCACCGCTAAACAGCAATACGATCAAACTGCCCTCATCAATGTGGTGCGGTTCGAGATCGACAAGTGGCGAGGGTTGACCAATCCGGTAGATTGGCGCGTCACTCCCGAGAGCGCGCGACTGCTGCAGCAAGGGCGGCACCTTCCGTTTAGCAGCATCCGGCCTTTCTTTTGCCAGATTGAAGCGGTCGAGACCGCGATCTGGCTGACGCAAGTTGCGCCAAAATTAGGCAAGAGCGGCGCGCGACTTCTGGAGTCCCTGGCGAATGCTAATCGCGACGCCAATCCTGAACTGATGCGACTTGCCTTGAAGCTGGCAACGGGTGCCGGCGAGGAAGCCACGCAGCACCTGTTCGGCTGACGCAAGCGCATCACCGAACAATGCCTCGATACCTGCCTGATATATAAAAGTGAGCGTCCGATCAAAGCCGTGCGCGACCCATACAGCCCGACCGGTACCACACGGCACGTCAACTTCAATACTTCCAAGACCGAACGCTGGCAAACCCGGGCCGACCGCTGCCAACCGAATTGGGTAATTCTGGGTAGCGATTGGGCAGCCGAGTTCAACAAGATGCTCGATACTGTGTCGGAGCAGGTATCAGCAAGAGCAAAATGTCAGTCCTGCAGATGGCCACGTCACTGCTCGGTGACATCCGACAGTTGATCGACTTGATGCGTCATGCGTGCGGTTTGCGGTCAATAGCGAAATGACCCTGCTGGACGGGCGGATCGGGCAGCCAATCAAGACCCAGTTGCTGGATGGGCAGTGAGCAGGATATGGCAGGTAAATCATTGCGACGCTGTCGCAACAGTTGACAGCGGAATATGGTCGCGGTTTCGCAGGCAAGAACCTGCGTCGCATGGTGCAATTTGTGGACGTGTTTCCCGACGGGCAGACTGTCGCGACACTGTCACGATAATTAGGCTGGAGTCATTTTGACCTGCTCCTGAGGCTCAAATTGCCGTCTTTGAACGGACCATGGCAGCAAACAACCTATCGGTGTGTCCGAATTTACTTGACCACTCCACAATCTTCAGCGCGTCATGTCGACGGGTTGTTTTGATCTGCGGCCAGGACATCGTTCTCTCGGCCTCTATCGACGCAGTCCCGCATATGCGCGCGCTCCCAGCCCTGCCAAACGACAGTCGAAATGCTGAATATCGCCCGACGCTCCACCCATGTCGATCGCGCCCCACGCCAGTCCAGCGTCGGTCAGGGCCAGGACCAGCTCGCGCTCGAGGTTTAAAAACCCGCTGGCGGGGTCGCCCCGACCACCGCCGCTGGTAGGCGCGAAGGGTCGATCGACGCTGGCGCTACCGGTAGGACGCTTATGCTGATCAGACATCGCACCACCCAGGACTTCGTAGTGCTCGCGCATCGAGCTCTGCAACGCATCCGGAGCGGGCGCGCTCTGACCGGGATGTATCGTGAGCCACTCATTCGCCAGGAAAGCGCTCAAGGCAGCGCGATCGCCCAGCAGTTGGCAATAGCGCTGCAGGGCGTCGCTCTCGCGCCGCAGGCTGTCATAGACCGTGGCGATACTATTGTTGAAGGCTGGGCGGCCGCGCCTCAGATCACGGATACGCGAGCCGGCCAGACCCAACATGGTATCGGCAATATGATCGTAGGCGCGCAGCAGATCTTGATCGAGACCGGCCTCGCCGGCTTCGCCGATCACGTAGGGATTTTCGAGTACATCAAAGTCGACCGCCATGCCCCAGCCATGCATGCCCTTTTTTCTGCGCAGCGTGCTGCTTACCGACGGTGCGCGACGACTGCCCATCGACGCCTGCGCGGTTTGCAGCCGGGTCAATAATTCCGAGTGCACCTGAGTTACCAACTGGCCGGAAAATTGCCCTGCCACCAGTGCAGTTTGAACGAAGTTGTCATAGTCACTGGCGCCGAATACCTCGCGCGAAATGCGATCCCAATTGTCTTCGGACAGCGAGATACCATAGCAGCTGACCTGCACGGCTGACTGACTTTGCGAAATCGCACCGGAAGGGCGTTCAAACAGCGCCGCTTCATCGGCGCGGCGCCGTACCAAGCCGGGCAGATCGACCAACTGGCCGTTGACGCGTGCCTTGGTCCATTTCTTGATTTCATTGGGGATGCCATCGAGCTGATTGCGGCGTAACAGAGCCGCCAGCGTGGATCGATTGAAACGATCGATCGAGATGTTGTACGTCAGACTGGCCAATGCATCAAACTGGTTTTGATTCCATCCTGCCGATGTGATCGCATTGACGGCACTCTCGATAGGCACTAGCGCGCGCCGCATTAAACTGGTGGCGCTGGCTTCGTCGATGCCTTCCTGATAGGCTTGCTCGCTGCCGCGTCCATCGCAGTGGCCGTCATGCAACTTGTTGCCGTAGCCGATGGTGCAATGGCCGGCCGGGTCGTCATACAAGCGTGCCCGGAAACCTTCGAAGCGTTTGATCAGTGCCAGTCCTGCGTCGGATGTCGTCAGCGGGTTGTCGACGCTCATGCCGCGAGTGAACCCGCCGAGCAGGCTGGCCGTCGGAACCAGAATGGTGGTCATGCCGGTCGCGGTGCTGTTGGCAAACGTCAGGTCGTCTGAATTGATGGTCAAACTACGCCTGCC
>JAYVEF010000294.1:0-24000 GCA_043748965.1 Burkholderiales bacterium | reverse complement strand
ACCCGTAGGTAAGCAGCGCAGCTGGCCGTGGCACGTCGGCCTCGCGCCGGATGACGCGATTGTGCGGAACGTTACGCAGTTGCAAAATCGGTGGCAGCGCAAAACCGGCCAACAGCAACATTCCGGTGGCAACACCCTGCGCTGCCGGGGACCAGCTCGCCGCCGGAAGATCGCTCGAGACCAATTTTCCTAGCCATTCGAGTAACACGAAATGTGCCGAAAATCCGAGCGACGCACCGATTACACTGCCAGCCAGTCCGACCAACAAAAATTCGGTGAGATACAAAAGTGTCAGTTGATTCTGGGTCAGACCAAGACAGCGCAGCATCGCGCATGCATCGATGTGACGCACCATGAAGCGCCGCGCCGCCATTGCCACTGCGACTGCCGCCAGCAATGCCGACAACAAGCCGACCAACGACAGGAACTGTTCGGCACGGTCGAGTGTGGCGCGCATCTCCGGGCGACCAGTCTCCAATGATTCCAGCCGCACGCCGTGTAGTGCGTTCTTGTCAATGTTTTGTTGCACCCATTGGTGAAACGCCATTGCTGCGGGCGGCTTCCCGGCTAGCATCAGACGATACGTAACACGCGAGCCGAACTGAATCAGGTTGGTGCTGGCAAGGTCAGCCATCGGCAGCATTACTCGTGGCGCGAAGTTCATGAATGCCGCACCACGATCCGGCTCGGCGGCAATCACGCGAGTGATCGTAAAGCGCCGGTCGCCCAGTTGCAATGTACTGCCGATGTGCACACGCAGCGCCGTCAACAGGTTGCTGTCGACCCAGACTGTGCCGCGCTCTGGCACCGCGCGAGTCGGTGCGCCAGCGGGCACGTCAGCACTGACAAGTTTCAAATTGCCACGCAGCGGGTAACCGGGCGTTACGGCTTTCACCGACACCAGTTTCGATTGGGAGTTTTCGCCCTCAGCGGTTTGTGCCATGCTAGGAAACATCACTGTGTCGGCCAAGGTCAGGCCGCGCCGGCGCGCCTCGTTGCGCCACGTTTCAGGGATCGTCGCGTCCGATGAAATCACCAGGTCGGCACCCAGCAGCTGGTGCGCGTCGCGGTTCAGGCCGGTACGCATGCGGTCGATAAAAAATCCGACCGACGACAGAGCCGCAACGGCAACGATCAGCGCGACCACCAAAAAACGCAGCTCGCCCGCGCGCCAGTCGCGCACTGTCATGCGCAACGCCAATTCCACAGGTACCCGCCAGCCCGCCCGCATCAGATACTCAAGCGGGCGGCCAGCCAACGCATACCGCGCCAGAGCCTAGGCAAAAGCCAGGTCGCCAGTAGCAAAAACGCCAACAGAAAAGTAAATAGCAACCACGGGTGAAAAAACGTCGCCCACAGTACTCCGACGGCGGTCGCATCTTCGCCAATCGATGCCGCCCAATTGGATAGCGGCTCCGGTGACGTGTTGATTAGCACCCGTGCACCGGCCTTGGTAAAGTGTGCGCTGGCCGCCAGTGATCCACCCGCCAGCGCCGCAATTGCGGTCCAGGCCGGGTCCATTTGACCCAGCGCCGCCGCGGCAAGAATAGCGCCAGCCGGAATCCGTATGAACGTGTGCACCGCATCCCATACCGAGTCAAATCCGGGAATCTTGTCAGCCAAAAATTCGACCACCAGCAACGCCCCGGTAGCCGCCATTACCCAGGGCGATGCCAGGACCTGCAACGCCGACGGCAAGGTAATCCATTCCATCCGGCTGAACCAGCCGGCGACAAATAACGCCAGGTACAAGCGAATTCCGCTGGACCAGGACAGGCCACTCGCGAGCGCTGCAGTAGTAAGGGTTTCAGTCATCGAGATTGAGGTACTGGGCCTGCTCCGCAAAAAATTGATCGACTTCTGCGAGATATTGCTGGCGCACTTTATGGTCCAGAAATGCTGCAGTAAAGCTGTTGCGTGCCAACTTCCAGGCGTGCCCTGCCGTCAGCGGCAAGGCATCAAACGCAGCCAAAAAATTATCGTTCAGATAGCCACCAAAATATGCCGGATCGTCAGAATTAACCGTCACCATCAAACCAGCATCCAACAGCTTCTGCAGGTTGTGATCGGCCATTTTTTCTACCACCCGCAACTTCACATTCGACAACGGACATACCGTCAGCGGGGTTTGCTGGCGCACTAGTCGCCTGGTCAGCTCGGAGTCTTCCAGGCAGCGCACGCCATGATCGATCCGTTCGGCGTGCAACGCGTCGAGCGCACTCTCGATATATGCCGGGGGGCCTTCTTCGCCAGCATGGGCGACCCGGTGCAGCCCCAGTGCGCGACACCGGTCGAATACACGCGCAAATTTTTCAGGCGGATGGCCGCGCTCGGATGAATCCAGGCCGACGCCGATAAACTTGTCACGATGCGGGAGCGCCTGCTCCAGCGTATCTGCGGCATCCTGCTCGGACAAGTGCCGCAAAAAACACAGGATCAAACCACCGGTGATACCGGCGTCGCGTCGCGCATCTTGCAGCGCCCGCGCCATCCCGTCGATCACGTATGCAAACGGCACGCCGCGCGCGGTATGCGTCTGCGGGTCGAAAAAAATTTCTGCATGACGGACCTGATCCTGCGCAGCGCGCATTAGATACGCCTGCGTCATGTCGTAGAAATCCTGCTCGGTCAACAATACGCTGGCGCCGGCATAATAAATATCTAGAAACGATTGCAGGTCGGTGAACGCGTACGCGGCCCGCAGTGCCTCCACCGATGCGAACCCGATGGTTACTTGATTGCGTTGAGCCAATACAAAAATCAGTTCCGGCTCCAGCGAACCTTCGATATGCACGTGCAGTTCGGCCTTTGGCATACGCAGCAAGATCTGGCGCAATGCTGGATTCATCGGGCGGCTTTCTGATAACGGACCTAAGTCAGATCATCATAATGGAATCGCCGAAAAAAATCCGCCGGCGAGTCGCTCCGGGGGGGGCGTCACCCAACCATCGGTGTGCCTGGCGCACGGTCTGCCGTGCTATTTCGGCGGCGTGCCCTCAACGCCCTTCACATAAAAATTCATGTTGAGCAACTCCTTGGGCACCATTGTTTTTCCCGCAGACAAAACCTTTTTACCGGCCTGATCGACGATCGGCCCCTGAAATGGGTCTAGTGTTCCGCCTTTGATGGCGGCAGTTTTCTCATCCAGCAATGTCTTCACATCCGTCGACACATCAGGATTCAGACCAACAATTGCGATGGCCCCCTCCTTGATTCCCCACCAGCTGTCTTCGCTTTTAAGTGTGCCTGCCAGCATGTCGTTGACCACCTTGGTGTAGTATGGGGACCAGTTGATAACAGACGATGCCAGGTGGGCTTTCGGACCGATTTTAGTCATGTCGGAATTCCAGCCAAACGCCGCCACACCTTTTTCTTCGGCTGCCTGCAGTGTCGCCGGCGAATCGGTAGTCTGGATCAGGACATCGGCACCTTGGGCGATCAACGCGAGCGCGGCGTCGCGTTCTTTGGCAGGATCGAATGATTTATTGACCCAGACCACCCGTGTACTGATTTTTGGGTTGCTGCTCTGTGCGCCGAGCGTAAATGCATTGATGTCACGGAACACTTCAGGGATCGGATTCGACGCCACCACGCCCAACTTGGCCGACTTGCTGACTTTTCCGGCAATCACACCTGCGAGATAAGCGCCTTCATAAGTACGGGCATCATAGACACCAACGGTGTTAGCAGTTTTAACGCCGGCAGCATACTGAAATCGCACCGCGGGAAAATCTTTGGCAACCTTTAGCAGCGGCTCCATATATCCCGGGGACGTACCGAATATAAGCGCATTTCCCTGCGCCGCCAGATCTCGGAATACGCGTTCGGCATCGGCACCTTCCGGTACGTTTTCAACAAATGTGGTTTTAATTTTATCGCCGAACTCGGCCTCCAGCGCTTTGCGGCCAAGATCATGGGCGTAGGCCCAGCCGGCATCGCCGACCGGGCCGACATAGACAAAACCGATTTTTAGCGGACCCGCCGTGGTACCAGCGCTGCCGATGGCAGAGGCCACCACGACCGGCGGCGCTGCCGGGGTTGCCGGCTTGACTTCAGTTTTCTGACTGCATCCAAACAGCGCGATGGCCGATGCAATGGCCAGCAGGCGCAAAGTAGCTCTTTTTGTGATCGATTCAAACATGGTCACTCCGGTTTATTCTGGGGTTGTGTCACGCGTTTTTTCCGGTCGGCCGAATTGCCGTTCGACTGCGGCGCCTACTGTACCGCACTCCGCGTCGCCACGGCAGCTGCCGGTCGCTGTGGCCGCTAATCGCCACCTGAACTACAATCGACGCCATGGACAACGAGGTTTGGTGCGCAGTCGCCAATCACTGAAAAACAGGCCTGATGCAGTATCGCAAGGGTCGGATCAAACAGTCGCAGAGGGCAACAGATGACGCCAGTGTCGGTCAAAATCAGTGAACAAAACGTGGCATTGCTGCACGAAACTTACGAGACTTTGAAACGCACTATGTCGGTTACCGACGATTTGCCGCCTTTCGACCTCTGGCTACAACAAAGCATCGTGCTACCGGCTGTACCCGGCAACACTGCACATGACGACATGCGCGGTTTCAAGATGATCGAAAATCTCGTGACCAGTTTGCAGTCGTGCGGCTATACGCTGGTCCAGCACGTCGGGACAGAGTCAATGGAAGGGGCCGGGAATCGCCTCGCGCAGTTACTGGCGCAACAGTTCAATAGTCCGGACTTTTACCTGAAGCGGATTCAGGATGTGCTTGGCTATTACCAAAAAACCGTGGACCTAGTCGCCGCTACCGCGCGTCAGGACGAAATCGAGCGTTTCGCCATCAATCTGCGATCGGCATACCGTCTTCTCCTGCAGCGCAGCGATGCTGCGCTCGATCATTTAAGCGAAGACCGCGCAATTGGCCGGGCAGAGGGCGCTGCAGCGATGCTGGTAAGCGGCGCAGTGATGACGCGCCACGAGGCACAGCAGGAGACGGCTGGGTTCAAAAAAACTGTGCGTAGCAGGCCAAAAATCACCTGACCGGCGCGACCGAAAGACAAGGTATCGCGGCACGCAGCCAACTTTGATGCCGTCAGCGCAATGCGGTACCGCGATACTGTAGGTGACCACGCGGGGACTTTTACGTGACGGCAAAACTTTCGGTTAAATCAATAAAAACTAGTAGTGCAGTGTGTTTGGGGTGCCTGCAACAGCTCTCCAAAATGGGTTTGAGCCTGCGTCGCCGAAGTTTTTTTCCATTGATCGATTCGGTCGCTCGTGTCACGCACACTTTTTGCTGACTTTTTTTCGATAACACGGGTGCCGGTTAATCGTCGGTATTGATTTCGACTACGCGTGCAAATATGATCCGACCCGCAGCACAGGTTTTACGGGAATTCACCGCAATTACGTTCTTATGTGTGCAATCGAACAGAAGATTTACATTTATTTAAATAACCTCAGTGATGCGATCAGGAAACCATTTTTGCAAGTGGCAAACAGAGGTAGTGATGACACGCATTACCGCTACTGTCCTTTGCCAGCAATGCCAATGTCATCAAACTGTCTAACCACGAACGCGCTGCCACTGAGGAGAATTCCATGAGCGATATAAGTACACTCGAGAACGTCGACTACGATCCAAATCGATTGCTCGATTATCTGATCGATAAAATGCGCACCAAGAATGATGCGGGCCTATCGCGCGAATTAGGTGTCGCGCCGCCGGTGATCAGCAAAATTCGCCACCGCCGCCTGCCCGTAGGTGCATCGATGCTGATTCGGATGCACGAAATCAGCGATCTGAGCATCCGCGAACTGCGTAACTTGATGGGTGATCGGCGTGAAAAGCACCGTATCAGCCCCGAGCAATTCAAGCCAAAAACGGTTTAGCCTGCGATGCCCTCGCCGTGCCAAAATCTGATTTTGGCGCGGCGTACCTAATTTTCCGCTGCAACGGCGAACAACATCGCTGCCTTCATCCCAGCAACTTGATTGGCGCCCCAATACGGCAGCTACGCGCTGTGTAATTTGCTACCGCCGAGCCTTCTTACCCGCCTACACAGCCGCAGGGTCGCCTCCGATACCGGCCCGGTCAGAGATTTATTTGCCTGCGCTCACAAATCAATCACGTTTCGAATAAGGATTGTCACTGCTGCGTCGTTTGAACCAATCAGGAGATATGTATGCCACCCAGCATTGCCACGGCGCTGATTGCGCCCACCGTGGATAACCCTTTCGACAATGCGCTCGCGCGTGAAGTCAGCAGTTACGCCGCATTCTGCAACAAGGGTCTGATTACTGCAGCGGGCAATGATGAAGCGCCGGCACCTTTGCTGAATTTTATTCACGACGCCTTTCGCTCGCTGGTGCTGAACCCGCAGTTTTCCTGCGTTGGCGCGAAGTCCGCGATTGTCCAAGGCGCATATCGAATCGGGCAGTACGGTGAAATGGGTAGTGCCGCGGCTACCGCAGGTCTCGCGTATGACCTGTACCATTTTTTGCAGGAGCTGCCACAACTTCAAGGTGAATTCTCGACCTTCGTGGCGACGTTCACCAATCCCATGATCAGCTCGGAAGCGCAGTTCGAACAACTACTCTGGGAGCAGCTACAGCAACTGAACGGACTCGACGCGCCGCTGCACAAATGGGACCCACAGGTAAGCGCCGACCCGGAAGATCCCCATTTTTCATTCAGCTTTGCGGAGCATGGATTTTTTATCGTCGGCCTGCACCCGGCGGCATCAAGGCTCACGCGGCGTTTCACTTGGCCGACGTTGGTGTTTAACGTACACGCGCAGTTTGAGGCGCTACGCGAATCCGGAAAATTCAGCCGCATGCAAGAAGTAATTCGCCAGCGTGAGGAGTCGCTGCAGGGGTCCATCAACGCTAATCTGACCGACTTCGGCGCCCGATCGGACGCGCGGCAATACTCCGGCCGTCCGGTCGGTGAACACTGGAAGTGTCCGTTCATGGCACGAAATGCCAATGTCTGATCCTATCCATCGTGTCCTGGTCTCGCGTCACCACATTGCTGCGCAAACCGGCACCGGGCTCAAACTATGCCGCGGGCAAGTTCTGCGTGTCATCGATCCGACCGGGGAGCAGGTAGCCGACCTGATGGCGTTTTCGGCCAGCGATCGGGACGAATGGTTGTCCTCCGGTCGCAGTATCGACTATGCCAATACGGTGTATCTGACAACCGGACACACGCTGTATTCCAACCGCAGTAACCCGATGTTCAAAATCATCAATGACAAGGTCGGCCGCCACGATTTCTTGCTAACACCATGCAGTCCCGAAACCTTCAAAATCATTTATAACAACCATGCGCACCACCCCAGTTGCTTCCAGAATCTGGTGCACAACCTGGCGCAGTTCGGCATCGCGCCCGATCAGATTCCGACGACCTTCAATATATTTATGAATGTCGGTATCGCGCCCGACGGCGCACTGACAATCGGGCCGCCGCGCTCCAAGGCGGGTGACCATATCGATTTGCTTGCAGAGATGGACCTGGTGATTGGCGTGACAGCATGTTCGGCCGAGATGTCGAATAACTACAGCTTCAAGCCGATTGATGTGGAAGTATTTTCGGCCGAATAGGTGCCAGTCGAGAACGCGGGATGGCTCAACAGGCGTTGCGCTGAATGTTCTGCGAGATGGGTTTCTAAACTTTCGCGCGCGGAAAACTGGGACACTGAATCGATAAGGCCGTCCAGGAATGCAAAAATGGAAGCCGGCTTGCGCTCCCATTTTGACTATGCATCTTCGACTTTGCCCCAAAAAATTTTACGCTTGACCGCGTTGCCTTTGCAGTGTGTACATCGCCGTAAAAATTTTGGTAGGCACGATTGGACTCGAACCAACGACCCCTACCATGTCAAGGTAGTGCTCTAACCAGCTGAGCTACGCGCCTGAAGAGCCGAGATTATAGCCAACTATTTTTGTTTTTGCCAGCAGGTTTTTCGGGGCATCTACTTTAGGAGCATTTGCAGCACACCGTCCATGCTCACGTTCGGCGCACTTCAATCACGCCTTCCACATCGCGGATCACTGTCAGCGCCTTTTTCAACTGCGCAGTAGAGGCGATTTCGGCGGTGAATGCCATCCGCGCATGGCCTTTGGCACTCTGTGTACTAACGCCGACGACATTGATTTTCTCACGTAAGAAAATTTCTGAAATATCGCGCAGCAAACCTTGCCGGTCACCTGCCAGGACAAAAATGTCGACTGGGTAGACCGTTTCGGTAGCCGGACTACCCCAGGTAGTCTGAATCACGCGTTCCGGGGTCTGAACCTGCATTTCGGCAAAATTTTTGCAACTGGCTCGGTGAATCGAGACGCCCTTGCCTCGTGTCACAAAGCCCGCAATCGGGTCCGGTGGTGCCGGTTTGCAGCACCGGGCCAGTTGGGTCATCAAGCCGTCGGTACCAACCACCAGTACGCCGGACTTGGCGCCTTTGGTGACACTCGATCGACTGTTTTGCCGAGGCAGCACCGCGTGGTCTGCGAGCGCGCTTTTTTGCGCTATGCGTGCCGGCTCTCCGTCCTGCAGCGCCTGTTCGACCAAGCGCAGGCTGAACTGATCCTTGCCTACCGACAGAAATAAATCGTCAGGCTTTTGAAACCCGAGTTTATGCGACAGCTCCTCAAGATTCACTGCTGTCTTGCCAACTCGTTGCAAGGTTTTTTCGATCAGGCCGCGTCCCGTAGCCAGCGTCTCTTCTTGGTCGATTGCGTTGAACCAGGCGCGCACCTTGGCCCGTGTGCGCGGGCTGGCAGCATAACCGGCGCTGAGCCAGTCGCGTGACGGCCCGGCAGCGCCCAGCACGACGCTTGCGCCACGCGCGGTGATGATGTCGACAGTCTGGCCATTTTTTAAAACAGTGTTCAACGGCACCATCGCGCCATCGACTCGCGCACCCCGACAGCGGTGACCGACGTCGCTGTGCAGGTGGTAGGCAAAATCGATCGGGGTAGCGCCGCTAGGCAGTTCAATCACCCGTGCCTGCGGGGTCAGCACGTAAATGCGGTCATCCAGAGTCGCTGATTTCAGCTTGTCGACCCACTCGCGGCGCATCTCGTCGTCATGCCCGACGACGCTATCAGCAACATCGCTCTTCCAGGCCAGCAGTTGGCGCAACCAGGCGATTTTTTCATCGTATTTTTGTGCGGCAAAATTCGAGCCGCCGCTTTCCTTGTAGCGCCAGTGCGCAGCGACACCGTACTCCGCAAAATAATGCATCTCCTGCGTCCGTATCTGGATTTCCAACGGTCGCTCATCGTCGGCCATCACCACCGTATGCAACGATTGGTAGCCATTCGGCTTGGGGCGCGCAATGTAATCGTCGAACTCTTGGGGTATCGGTGCCCAGTTGTCGTGCACGATACCGAGAACAGCGTAGCAAGTCTTGACGTCCGCGACGATCACGCGAAAGGCGCGCACGTCGTATAATGCCGAAAAATCGATCGCTTTTCCGCGCATCTTGTTCCAGATACTGTAGATGTGTTTCGGACGGCCGAATACCTCGGCGCGTATATCGGCCGCGCTTAGCTGCTCCCGCAAGCGCGCGATCGCGGTTTCGACAAAGCCTTCACGTTCGACGCGCTTTTCCTCCAGCATTTTCGCAATGCGCTTGTACGCCGCCGGCTCCAGGAATCGGAACGACAGGTCCTCCATTTCCCATTTGAGTTGCCAGACCCCGAGCCGGTTTGCCAGCGGCGCGTAGAGGTCCATGGTTTCGCGGGCGTATTGAAAGGTGCGGTCGGTCTCGATCTTCTGCTCGGCAAAGTATCGTAGCGTCGTTAGCCGCGAAGCCAGTCGTACCAGCACCACGCGCATGTCAGTAGCCATTGCCAACAGCATCTTGCGCAAGGTTTCCATTTGCGCCGCTGCGACCTGCGCGGCATTTTTGCCACGGACGACTTCTTGCTGTGAAAAAGTCTGTTCGTGCAGTCGCATCAACTGGCGCACATCGCGCACGAAGTCGCCGATTTCCTTGCCGAAGTGGACCTCAATCTGCTCCGTGATAGCGGGGTGCAGCACCGGCACCTCGAACAGCAATCCGGCGATTCGCGTGTCGGCGTCCGTCCCCAGCGTGGCAAGCGTGTTCGCGACGCCCAAGGAAAATTCCAAGGCGTCCTGCCCGGTGACGATTTTGCGTCCGTTGTACAACGGTTCGACAAATGCAATTACCTGCTGCAGCCGCGCTAAATCGTCGGCGTTCAGACCTGCGCCCAATTGTTCAGGCGTGGTAACGGGAACTGCGATCGATGCAACCATGAATGCGTCCTCAGACTCGCGACTGCGCAGCGATCACCACGACTTCGATGCGCCACGCCGAGTTCATAAGCGCAGCCTGAACAGTCGCGCGTGGTGGCGTCGCGCCGGCCTCCACCCAGCAATTCCAGACAGCGTTCATCGCTGCAAAGTCTGCCAGGTCAGGTAAATAAATCTGACACGACAGAATACGACTGCGATCACTACCGGCTTCGGCCAACAGGCGATCAACATGCCCCAGCACTTCGCGCGTCTGGCCGGTGATGTCTCGGCTCGTGTCCTCGGCGACCTGTCCGGCCAAATATACGATGCCATTGCAAATCGCCGCTTCGGAGAGGGTCGCACTGACATGCAGGCGTCGGATCGTCATCGGCACCATCGGTTCCATAATTGGCATTCGTGCTCCGTGGCGGATCAGGCAGCTAGCAGGAACTCGCGCGCGATGGCGATTTGATCCGGCTGAACAAAAGTGGGCGCGTGGCCGACGCCTGCCAGTTCCACCAGCCTGGCATGCGGCCCGCGTTCGGTCATCGCCTGCGCGGTTTCGCGTGTGAGTAAATCCGATTCAGCACCGCGTACCAGCAACGTGGGACAACGGATCGCGTCGTAGGCGTACCACAATAACGCTTCGGCCTGCCGGGTCGACTCCGGCGTGGCCGACTGAAACGGTAATGCCAGCGCCAGATCATAGTGGCGTATCCACTCGCCCTGAGGATTTTGGCGCAACACGTCGGTCGCCAGCTTTTGCCACTGAGCGTCGGTGTGGGGGCCAAATGGCAATGAAATCGACTTGATATAGTCTGCCGCCTCTTCAAAACGGGCGAAGCGCCTGTCCTGCCCGATATAGTCGCCAATCCGGCTCAATGCTTCAGGATGGAGGGCCGGTCCAATATCGTTCAGGACCAGTTTTTTGATTGGGTTATCGGCCAGCGAGGCTAGGCCGATACCGATCAGCCCGCCCATCGACGTGCCGAACCAGTCGACGCTAACTGCGTCCAGACGCGCCAACAAGGTGACGATGTCGGCAACGTACTGCGGCAATTGGTAGTGCTGCGGATTGCGCAGGCGGCCAGAACGCCCTCGGCCGACTATGTCCGGGCAGATTACCCGAAACCTGTCGCTCATGGCCGCGGCTAGATGGTCGAAATCGTCGGATACACGGGTCACGCCGTGCACGCACAGAAGCACCCGGGGGTTTTCAGGGTCGCCCCACTGTTTGTACGCCATTTGGTGCAGCCCGGTCGGCGACAGGCATTGAACGTAGTTGATCGTGAAAACACTCATAGTGGCTAATCCGTAAATTTGTAAATCATTTTACCGGGCTGCGGCGTCGTACGTAACTTTGGACCACAGCGTATTTGCAGCCCGAGCTTTCAGTGAGCTGCCACAAATAAAAATTACTTCAAACGGTCGCTGCTCGGTTGCAGCAAAACGTCGCTTTTCCTTTACGCGCTGCTCTTGCGTAACTGAATTGCACGCCGCACCACCGCTGGCAGTGTGGGACATCAACAACCTGTTCGAGCACCGTCATGTTCACCTGATGCGTTTCGTTCATTCCGTATCGATGTCCTGCAGACCGACAGCAACCGGTGTTTTACGCGGCATCGCTGGCCACAGCGATAGCAGCAGGTATGGTCCACCTCAATTTTCTTTCGCCGGTACCGCGAGGATCAACTGTTCGATTGGCTGGCGGTGCCGCCCCCCCACGCTGCTTGCCACGTTTGTTTTGTAACCGTTGCGTCTGGTTACATTGCGTCAATTGGTGTTCCGACAAATGCCTGTTAATATCATTTGGTATTGGGTGATGTTTTTTTGAAATAACCCAACGTTGAAGCAACATTCAGTTCAGCTTCCTGAAGTCCTACGTGTAATTGCGATACTGTCCGATAGGCAAAATTGGTCTAGATACATAGTATTATGCTACTGTAATTTTTGTGGAAGCTTCGATGATGTTCGATCAATTAAACATCGCGTCTGCAGCGCGGCCCGATGAGGTATCGGAACAGGGCCCGGACGCAGTTCTCGCGACGCGCCAACTGGGTAGGACATTGGCAGCGACAACGGATGAAACCAGCTTGGCTTTCGAAGACAAAGCGCCTCACGGGTCAATGGCACTGGGCAGGAAACGCAGTGATGACCAACCACTTGCTATCGAGCCAGAAAAACATTTAACACCAAGAGCAACATCAAAGGAATTTTTTTTTCCGAAGTCCAACTAACTTTTTAGGGAGCTTTACATCATGAAAAAATTACTTATTCTGGCAGCGCTGACCTCAACCGTCTACCTGGCTGGTTGCGATCGCAAGGAGACCGTCGTAGTCCCACCTGCAGACACCCCATCGACCATAGCGGTGCCAGTGCCAGTGCCTGTTCCAGGACCTAAGGGAGATGCCGGCATGACGGGCGCCACTGGTGCCACAGGCGCTTCGGGCTCAACTACCGTCATCGTTCCACCACCTGCACCTGCCGACGCACCTAAGTAATTTGCGCAATGGCGCGCAGCCGCACGCGCGGCTGCAACTGATCCGGTCCTTTTGCCTCGCGCGAAACGATCGGTTTTTTGTGTGCCGTACATGCGGAAATGTTACCCGAACATTGTGACGTATGCAAAAGTGGCAAGTTCGAAATCAGCCTATTCCGTCGGTACCAGTCCAGACCTGCCAGCCTGATCGGATCATCGCCAGTTCGGTAGTCGAAGGCCAGGCAAATCCCTAGCTGAGGGCGCGCGCGCTTGAGAAGGCCTGTCCGGATCGGTCCGGAGACAAATCAAGCCTGCAATCTATCCCAATCTACGCAGCATGGCGACATGCACGATGCCGGCTTCAAAAAAAACTTCACCGTCGCGTACGAAGCCGTGGCGCGCATAAAAGTGCTCTGCATTGATCTGCGCATTGAGTATGACTGCTGCATCGCCACGGCGCTGCGCCGCCAGCATCAGCGCTTGCAGCAGGGATGCGCCAATACCGCGATTACGCGCATGCGCCAGCACCGCCATCCGACCGAGGTGGCCGTCCGGCAGCAGTCTCCCGGTACCAATAGGTTGATCGCCTGCATCGAAAGCCACCACGTGCAAGGATTGCTCGTCCATCGTGTCCTGCTCCAGATCGAGCGGAATCTTCTGCTCGATGATAAACACGGCGGTGCGCACTATCCTTGCCGACGTACGCAGGGCATCCCAGTTCCCCGCTTGAATACGTACGGTCACGATGCCAGCGCGCACAGGTCGCGGGCCGTGAGTCGCTCGCGCCAGCTGTCTGGCAAGCGAACACTCTTGCGCAATGCAGTGTCGGTATGTACGTACGTCAGCTCGCCGATGATCAACAACGCCGTATCGGCGTACACCTCAAGTGGGAAGCGCAGCGAAGAATTGCCGAGATGCGCGCAGCGCACGCCGATCGTTAATACGTCATCAAAGCGTGCCGGTGCCAGATACTCTAAGGTGGCCTTACGGGCGAATAATTCGCGCCCGTCGCGGGCCTGCTGCAGCACATCCGGCAGGCCAGTGGCACGCCAGTACTCGGTAAAGGCGACATCAAAATAATTCAGGTAATGGCCATTGAAGACCACTCCTTGCATGTCCACCTCACTCCAGCGTACGCGCAAGGAATGGAAAAATGAAAAATCAGAACGCGCCATGCGATACAAACTCCGGTAGCAAGACAAGTCACGAATTATGCACCCTGCGATGGATCGGGTATGCGGCCAGTCTGATGCGGCAGAGGGCACCGGGTACAGCAGCGTGCGAACGCAAAATAGCCGACTACCCGGCAGGCGCCAAAAATTGTCGAATCAACTGACTGACTTGCACTGGCTGTTCGTGCACGATCCAGTGGGTAGCGCCCTCCACGCGAGCAATCTGCAAGTCGTCGACAAACTGATCCAGTCCATCCAGCAAGCCGACTGGCAACGCGATATCGGCGTCACCCCAAATCACCCGCACCGGCACCGATACCCGGAAATCCGCCGGGTTCATTTGCAGTTTAAGTGGGCCCGGATGCGCTTCTGTAGGTGGATGCAACGGTGACGCCCGATAGTAATTCAGTCCGCCACTGATGCCACGCTGCCAGCAGGCGTGATAAGTGGCGCGCACATCTTCGTCGTACCAAAGCGCTGGGGGTTGCCCCCTGGCGGTAAAGAACCCATCCATCAATGCGAAATCGTTTTTTTGCAATGCCTCCTCGGATCCCGGTGCGCGCAACCAATTCATGTAGTCGCTGGATTGCATTTGCTTGGGATCGGCCGCCAGAGCCTGCATGAACAGGTATGGATGCGGGGCATTGATGATTACCAGTGTATGCAGCAACTGCGGGAGTGCGATCGCCAGATTCCATGCGATCGCACCGCCCCAGTCATGCGCCACCAGGATGCATTGCCGATAGCCGAGATGCTCGACCAGCAGTCGCAAATCGTCGACGATATGGCGCGCCTTGTAGGCGGCAAGATCCGCCGGCATATCCGACAGATTGAAACCGCGCAGATCGGGCGCGACAGCAAAATGCGTACTACCGAATTCACGCAGTTGTGCTTCCCATTCGTACCAGAATTCTGGAAAACCATGCACGAAAAGAATCAATGGTGCGCCAGGATCACCCGCGCTGGCGTAATGCAAACGCGTGCCATTCGACAGCGAGGCAAATTGCCCGTCGCGGATTTTAGCGGTCATGGTCTGCCTCACTCCTAAAGCGATATTTAGCGTGCAACACGGCCCGCACGTTTAACCGGCGGCCTTCAGTTTGGCCTGCAACATCTCGCGCACATGCTCTGCGCCCGCGTAGGGGTCGCCCGGATTGGTCTGGGTGATGATTTCTTCCATGCGCTTTTGCACATGACCGAGCGCCTGCGGATGAGAATAAATATAAAACTGGTCCGCCGCGATCGCTGCGAATGTCATCTCACCAACCTGCGTAGCGGTAACTTTTCCCGAGCTCACGGCCTTGTCCGACATTGCCTGCGCAGCCAGCTGACTGGTAGTCGGCCGCGTCGTATTAGCCACATCCTCGGGACGATTACGATGCGATTGCGAGATCCCGGTCGGCACAAAATACGGGCACAGCACCGACGCGCTGATCGGCGCGTTGATCAGCCGCAAATCCTGATATAACGACTCCGACAGCGATACCACGGCATGTTTTGAGACGTTATATACGCCCATGGTCGGCGCGTTCAACAACCCTGCCATCGAGGCGGTGTTGACGATATGACCTTCGTAATCCGGATCCTGCCTGGCGCAGGCCAGCATCAGCGGTGTGAAGATACGCACACCATGCACGACACCCCACAGATTGACGCCTAATACCCATTCCCAGTCAGCCTGGGTGTTTTCCCATATCAGGCCTCCCGACCCGACACCGGCGTTGTTGAACAGCAGATGTACCGCGCCAAACCTGGCCATCGCAGTATCGGCCAGCGCCTGAATTTGTTCAGGTTTTCGCACGTCGCACAACATCGCAACGACTTCTGCACCCTGCCCTTCGAGTATGCGTTTGACGTCGTCCAGCGCTTCTTGCTGAACATCGGCCAGTACCAGTTTCATACCGAGCCGTGCACCGATCAGCGCAAACTCTCGTCCAAACCCACTGGCAGCGCCGGTGATGACGGCGACCCTGCTTTCAAAATTTTTCATACTGTCTCCTAATTGATTGGCGCCACCAGTTCTTTCGAAGAAACGGTGTCATGTTGAACGTGTTCAGTCGGCTATTTTTTTAAGCTGAAATCCGATCCGCGGAAAATGCACCACCACGTTTCCGGCACGCGGGTCTGTGCGTCCGATAGCGAGTTCGTCATGCGTTGCCAGCACCAGATCGCCTTCGACCGGGTCGAGCGCGTAATCGGTGGGCGTGACCGTCACGCGCTCGCCACGCCCGATACCGTGCACGTCGAAAAACGTTGTGTCGGAAACCATCGGTGTACTACTGCGTGCCACTTCGATCGCATCGGCGCTACTGATCTTGTCGCAGTGATGATGACCAATCGCGGCTATCCGATCGGCCCATGTCAGCAGCTTTGGCGCGCGCTCCAGAATCGCTGCCAGATTTTCAACGCGCCGCACGTACCAGACTGCGTGATACACCGAAAAATCAAATATTGTCGGCTGCGCACCGAGCAGATAGGGCTTGCCATCGGCCAGCATGTTTTCGAGCCGGTCCAGATATAGGCGCAAATTCGCGGTCGCTTCGGCGGGCGCCATGCGCGGGGCGTTACCGCGCATGGTAGCGCGGTCAACGCCGAAAGCCTTGGCCTGCTCGGGAGGCAGGTTGGCAAACATACTTTGAATGCCCGCAGGCTGAAATGCATAGCCGATCGCTGTCCAGAACAGCGTGGTATCGGCCCACTGTGCCAGCACGCGCGACAAACCGTCTTGTGCCGGCGGGTAGAGGCTCGGGCTGGGTGCGCGTTTTTCAAGCACGTCACAGATCAGCGCGGTGTCACAATAAATATCCGCGCCAATTTGCAGAACCGGCGTCCGGCGGTAGCCGCCCGTGAGCGCCACCACGTCCGGTTTCGGCATGATCACCGGGATGAGCACGGAACGCCATGCCAGTTGCTTGAAGCCGAAAATCAGCCGAACTTTTTCGGAGAACGGCGAATTTGGATAATGATGAAAAATCAAATTGGACATGCCTACCTCCAGGGGACCATTTGGGTCCGAAAAATAACGGGTTGCGTCGCTGGCGGATCAGACTAGCTTGACCAACTGCTTGCCGAAATTATGTCCTTTCAGAAGGCCGATAAATGCCTCCGGTGCAGCGGCAATGCCTTCTGCAATGGATTCCCTGAACTTCAATTTCCCGGTTGCCACCAGCGTACCAAGTTCTTTCAGACCTTCGGGCCACAGATCCATGTGCTCTGCCACGATAAAACCGCGCAACGACAGGCGCATGGTCAAGAAATTGCGAATGTTGTGCAGCGCCATAGGTTCACCGTTGTAACCAGCGATCATGCCGCAGAGGGCAATCCTGCCGAAAGGATTCATGCGTGCGACGCAGGCATCAAAAATCTCACCACCGACGTTTTCAAACACCGCATCGATGCCGTTTGGCGTCGCTGCGGCCAGGTCACTTACCAGATTGCCGGCCTTGTAATCGATGCAGGCATCAAAACCCAGGTCGTTGACTACGTACGCACATTTTTCGGCACCACCGGCGATTCCTACGGCGCGGCAACCGCGCAGTCGCGCGAGTTGGCCGACCACGCTACCGACTGCGCCGCTGGCTGCCGACACCACGATGGTCTCACCGGCTTTGGGTTGCATGATTTGCGTAAGCCCGTACCAGGCGGTCATGCCCGGCATGCCGACCGCCCCCAGATAGGCCGACAAAGGAATATGCGTAGTGTCGACCTTGCGCAACATGATGCCGTCTGACACACCCATCTCGGCCCAGCCGGCCATGCCGACAACCTTGTCGCCGACAACAAGTTTCGAGTTCCGTGATTCGATGATTTCACCCACTGTGCCACCGATCATGGTCTCGCCGATCGCTTGCGGTGCGGCGTAGCTTTTACTGTCTTCCATCCTGCCGCGCATATACGGGTCGAGCGACAGGAAGTGATTGCGGATCAGGACTTCGCCTTCCTGGAGAGTTGGCACGGACGCTTCTTCGAGCCGAAAATTATCAGCGGTGACGACGCCTTTCGGGCGTGCAGCAAGAACGATTCTTTGATAGGTAGGCATAGTGGTTTCAGTCAGTGTGAGTGGAGACAACAGAGTCGACCCGGCGCGATGCGGAAGAACGTTTCAGATATTTGAAGGTGCCCATGGCCTTGGCGATCAGTCGCTCGCCTTGCCAGACTTCGCCTTCGCAAAACACCATCGTGGTAGAGCGATGAAACGCTTTACCTTTGGCGATCAGTCGTTGTCCGGGTTTGCCTGCCGGCTGCAAAAAACTTGTTTTCATTTCGACCGTAACGCCGCCCTGGGCAGATGGCTCCAGCGAGCGTCCTGCCATCGCCATGGCGACATCCAGAAGGGTCATCGTGACGCCGCCATGGCCGACCTGCCAGCTGTTCATGTGGTGCGGCGCGAGTGTCAGGGCGACTTCGGCAGAACCGTTTTCCATACCTAGAAATTCCACGCCGAGCGCGTGCAGAAATGGGACTTCAGCCGGGAAAGCCTGCGGCGTCGTGACATCCATCAAACCGCCGAGACGCCACCGTCGACTGCCAGAATCTGGCCGGTAATATGCTTGCCGGCGTCGGAGGCAAACAGAAGCGCGGCGCCTTTCAAATCTTCATCGTCACCAATACGCTGCAATGGCGCATGTGCAGCCAACTCGTCCTTACCGAGTTTTTCCAGTACGCCCTTGGTCATTTTCGATGGAAAAAAACCAGGTGCCAACGCGTTGACGGTAATACCGTATTGACCCCATTCGCCGGCCAGCGTTCGCGTGAAATTGATCACCGCGCCCTTGGACGTGTTGTAGGCGATCGTGTTCATGGTACCGGGGGTATTGCCGCCGAGACCGGCGATCGATGCGACATTGACGATGCGGCCGTATTTACGCCGAATCATCGACTGTTTGCCGACTGCCTGCGACAGCAAAAAGATGCTGCGGATATTCAGGTTCATGACTTTGTCCCATGCCTCGATCGGATGGTCTTCGGCCGGAGCTCCCCAGGTCGCGCCAGCATTATTGATCAGGATGTCGATGTGCCCGAGCCGCTTCAAGGTCTCTGCCACAAGTGGCCCAACCGCAGCGTCTTTCGACAGATCGGCGGCAATCGCGCTGGCCGCAATGCCGACGCTCTTTAAATGTGCGACGGCCTCGTCGAGATCACTTTGCTTGCGCGACGACAGCACGATCGTGGCACCCTGCTCACCCAACGCTTCGGCAATCTGCAGGCCCAGCCCGCGTGAGCCGCCGGTGACCAGCGCGGTTTTCCCGGCAAGACTGAACAATTGTTGCGTGGTACGCATAGGGTCTCCTTATATTTTTGCGGGATAAATCAAATTAACTGTTTTCAGATCGGCCCGACTGGCACCAGATAATCCATGCAGTGTCGACTTTCGCGTACTGCGCCGATAAACGATTTTATTGCGACGTGGTGCGGGTGCACCTGGTAGGCGTCGAGCGAATGTGCCGAGTCGAATTCCATGTGCAAAATAATGTCGCAGGTACACTCGAGCCCGGTTTCGGCCAGGGCGACTTGCAACTTCAAAATACCCGGAACCAGATCTTTGCAGGACTCCAGCAGCGCCTTCATCTTGCGCGCATTGCTGAGTTTGTCGGCGCCTTCGGCCGACTCTTTCAACTGCCACATGACGATATGTCTGATCATTTGTTCGCGGCCTAAAACCAGTTGTCCTGCATATCCAGGGTGGTGGTATCCAGGCTCGCCAGCAGGTCGAGCTGCGCGGCGATCTTCGGCAGTTCCCAGCGATAAAAGTATGCGCAAGCCTGCAGCTTGCCAAGATAAAAATTGGCATCATGAGCGGTTTTTTTGGCGACCGCCAGCAAGGCTTGCTCCAGCCAGATCCACGCCACCACCATGTGGCCGAATGCTTCCAGATACACCGACGCGTTAGCCAGCCTGACGTCGAGATCGCCCGCCCCGTACAACTTTTGCGTAACCTCCGCAATGCGTTGCAGCGCGGCTTCCAACGCACCGCCATATGCTGACAATTCGTCCGCTTCAGCCGCCATGGCAATGGTACGGTTCACCGCCACCGTCAAAGCCTTGAACGCCGCGCCATCCAGCATCGATACTTTGCGGCCCAGCAAGTCCAGTCCCTGAATACCGTGTGTGCCTTCGTGAATCGGATTCAGACGATTGTCACGATAAAACTGCTCGACGTTGTACTCGCGCGTGTAGCCATAGCCGCCATGCACCTGAATCGCCAGATTGTTCGCCTCCAGGCACCACTGCGCCGGCCACGATTTGGCGACAGGCGTCAGAATATCCAGCAACAACGTAGCGCGCTGGCGCTGCTCGGCATCTTCGGCAGTTCGTTCGTCATCCACCAGTTTCGAGCAATACAACGCCAGCGCCAGACCGCCTTCGACGTAGGATTTTTGCGCCAGCAACATACGTTTGACGTCGGTGTGCCGGATAATCGGCAGTTGGGGCGTTGACGGATCTTTCGCTTGCGGCGCGCGGCCCTGCGGGCGACTGCGTGCATAGTCGAGCGCGTGCAGATAGCCGGTATAGCCGAGCATCACGGCGCCAAGGCCAACGCCAATGCGCGCTTCGTTCATCATGTGAAACATGTTGGCGAGACCCTTGTGCACTTCTCCCACCAGATACCCGACTGCGCCGGGCTGGCCTTCGGGTCGAAACTTTCCTTCCCCAAAATTGAGCAGGCAGTTGGTGGTGCCACGATAGCCCATCTTGTGATTCAGGCCCGCCAGCACGACGTCATTGCGCTCACCCAGCGACCCATCCGCATTAACCAGTTTTTTTGGCACGATAAAGAGCGAGATTCCCTTTACGCCGGGAATCAACTTGCCGTCCGATCCCGGCACTTTCGCCAGCACCAGATGGATAATGTTTTCGGACAATTCATGCTCGCCGGCCGAGATCCACATCTTGTTGCCGCGCAGACGATAGGTACCATCGGCCTGCGGTTCGGCACGGGTGACGATGTCTGACAAGCTGGAACCGGCCTGCGGTTCGGACAGACACATGGTGCCAAAGAAGCGACCCTGCAACATCGGCTTGACGTAGCGTTCTATCTGATCGGGCGTGCCGCATTTCATCAGCGTGTTGGCGTTGCCGATTGTAAGAAACGGATACGAAGACGTACCGACGTTGGCACCCTTGAAATACGCGAACCCGGCCTTTTCGACCACGCACGGCAACTGCATGCCGTCGCTCTCGAAATCCTGTCCGGCCGCCATCAGACCTGCCGCACAAAAGGTGTCCAGCGCCAGTTTGACCTCAGGGATCATGGTGACCGACTCGCCATCAAAATGCGGTTCGTTTTGATCGCTCTTCTTGTTGTGCGGAGCAAACAAATCGGTGGCGATCTGTTCGCAGGTATCGATAGCCGCACTAAACGTTTCACGCGAGTGGTCGGCGAAGCGCGGTCGCTGTGTCAGCGCTGCGACGTCGAGCCATTCATACAGCAAAAAATCAATGTCGCGGCGCGACAAAATCATGGACTGCATCGATTTCTCCCTCTACCGAATCTAACAGCGGCACCCCACACGCGCCAAACGCGTGGGGGCACCTAGCGCACTCGCAAGTTACAGGACTTCGAACAGTCCGGCTGCACCCTGCCCGCCGCCGATGCACATCGTCACCACTACGTATTTCACACCGCGACGCTTTCCTTCGATCAGGGCATGGCCGGTCAGGCGAGCGCCCGACACACCGTACGGATGGCCCACTGCAATCGCGCCACCATTGACGTTGAGTCGATCTAATGGAATGCCCAATGTGTCGGCGCAATACAGGACCTGCACCGCGAAGGCTTCGTTGAGTTCCCACAAGCCGATGTCTTCGACCTTGAGCCCGGCCTTTTTGAGCAATTTTGGAATCGCGTATACCGGCCCGATGCCCATTTCATCCGGCTCGCAACCAGCGACTGCGAAGCCACGATAGATGCCGAGCGGCCTCAGCCCTTTGGCTTCGGCGACCTTGCTACTCATCACAATTGCCACGGACGCGCCGTCCGAAAATTGACTCGCATTGCCGGCCGTGATTACGCCGCCGGGCAGTGCAGTACGGATTTTCGAGACGCCTTCGAGCGTGGTATCACCACGGATACCTTCGTCGGCAGAGATGGTTACTTCACGGCTGATCAACATGCCGGTTTCTTTGTCGGCAACGCCCATGATGGTCGTCATCGGCACGATTTCATCATTGAATTTTCCAGCCAGTTGCGCTGCATAAGCGCGCTGCTGACTCTGCGCGCCGTAAGCGTCCTGGCGCTCGCGGCTGATGTTATATCGCTTGGCAACAGTCTCGGCGGTTTGCAGCATCGGCCAGTAAACTGCTGGCTTGTTTTGCTTCAGCCAGACTTCCATGATCATGTGGGTATTGGCTTCCTGCTGCACACAGGAGATCGACTCGACGCCGCCGGCAGCGTAAATGTCGCCCTCGCCGGCGATCACGCGCTGGGCAGCGGAGGCGATGGTCTGCAACCCTGACGAGCAGAACCGATTGACGGTCATGCCACCGGTCGTCACCGGGCATCCACCGCGCAAAGCGATCTGACGCGCGATGTTGCTACCGGTGGCGCCTTCGGGCGTGGCGCAGCCAATGATGACGTCTTCGATTTCGCCGGGTGCAATGCCGGCGCGCTGGATCGCGTGTTGCAGCGCGTGACCGCCCAGCGTCGCGCCGTGCGTCATGTTGAAAGCGCCCTTCCAGGATTTGGCCAGGCCGGTACGGGCGGTAGAAACGATTACTGCGTCGGTCATTTTAAGTCTCCTGAAATTATCTGGACAGCGAGGTTTGGAAGCGATGTTACTGCCAATTCAGCAAAAATCGTAGTACGACCGCTGAAACAAAGGAGGTCGAGAATAGCATATTTTAGTACGGTCGTTCGCAAATCTTGCCGCGGATTTCATGTCAATCCTGTGGCGTTCAGCAATCTGTGCCGCCTCTCTAACTAAACGATAGAAGCGATGCTGCCACTGTCGTAAGTTTCTGTAAGTTTTCAGCAAGCCTGCCGTAAGGTTGGCGTCGCACACTCCGCCTAGCGATAATTTGAGTGCAAACAAATAGCGCACGTTGATTCATTAAAAAACAGGAGACAAGGCATGGCGACAATTCAAACAACGCCGCACACCATGACCACCGAAGAACGAAAAGTAATTTTCGCCTCATCGCTGGGCACGGTGTTCGAGTGGTACGACTTTTACCTTTACGGCACGCTTGCGGCAATTATTGGCAAGCAGTTCTTCACCAACCTTGACTCGAATTCGCAGATAATATTTTCGCTGCTGGCTTTTGCAGCGGGTTTCATCGTGCGACCGTTTGGCGCGCTGGTGTTTGGCCGGTTGGGCGACATGATCGGGCGCAAATATACTTTTCTGGTCACGATTCTAATCATGGGCCTGTCGACTTTTCTGGTCGGCGTGCTACCGGGCTATAAGGATATTGGTGTGGCTGCACCGATCATCCTGATCGCGCTGCGCTTATTGCAGGGACTGGCGCTCGGCGGCGAGTACGGCGGTGCTGCGACCTATGTCGCCGAACATGCACCGAACGGCAAACGTGGTGCATTCACGTCGTGGATTCAGACTACCGCAACGCTAGGATTGTTTCTTTCGCTGCTGGTAATTTTGGCCACCCGCACCGCCATCGGCGAGGACAGCTTTGCTGCATGGGGCTGGCGCATCCCGTTCCTGGTCTCCGTATTTCTGCTGGCAGTCAGCGTCTGGATTCGGCTATCGATGAATGAGTCGCCCGCATTCGCCAAAATGAAAGCCGAGGGCCGTACCTCCAAGGCGCCGTTGACCGAAGCGTTCGGCCAATGGAAAAACATGAAAATCGTGATTTTGGCGCTGGTCGGCCTGACCATGGGCCAGGCGGTGGTTTGGTACACCGGTCAATTCTATGCGCTGTTTTTTCTGACGGGCGCCTTGAAGGTGGACCCTTCGACCGCAAACATCTTGATCGCCGTCGCACTGCTGCTCGGTACGCCATTTTTCATCGTGTTCGGTGCGCTGTCCGACCGGATCGGTCGCAAGCCGATCATCATGGCGGGTTGCCTGATTGCGGCATTGACATACATCCCGATCTTCAAAGGCCTGACCGAAACCGCTAATCCGGAACTGGCTGCGGCGCAAGAGAAAAACCA
>JAYVEF010000293.1:0-2683 GCA_043748965.1 Burkholderiales bacterium | reverse complement strand
GAAATGTACGCAGCCAAGCATGCCGGCAAGAACGCATTTAGGATGGCGTGAGCGACGCGGTGCGGTAATCCGCCTGCAGCAAATGTCAGCGCCGAGTCATCAGCCGCCTTGGGTTGGCTTGTCGATTTTTTCTACGGTCTGCTCTATATAATCGCCATCCCTATCCGAAAAGCGCAGCCGCACCGGATACCATTCCAGGTCGGGTGCCAGCCAGATATCAAGCTGCTGTCCTTTAGAATCCGGCGGCGGCGCGCGGTTTAAATGCACCGTGCGCTGGTCACCCAAGGCTGTGTGAATTTTTTCCTGATCGATCACTTTGAACATCCACGGCTCGGCGTCGCGCGGCCCTGCTACGAAAAAATCCCACACCGTATTCGGCTTGAATGCAGCCGCATTGGCGCGTGCTACCGCGATCAATTGCCAGATCGCGCTGTTGCGGTCCTGTTCGCCACCGAGCAGCGGATAGGTCTCAGCCGCGCTGGCAAAACTGATCAGCTTGCCGGCCCGGTTGAAGGTGGTCGTGGTCGGCTCTTTGCGGAATCGCTTTTCAACGAAGCTGACCGGCGCCAGCCCGAATCCGTCAATGGCACCGGTGCTTTTGGACTCGATGATTTTTCCGAACAGCGCCGAACGGGTTTCGGTGTCGATGCTGAAGCTGTCGGCACTACTGCGCCAGGCTAGTAGTGCTTCGCCATTGAGCGAAAAACCGCTTTGCTGTGCCCGGATGGTGTAGTGCAGGTCGGCGGACGGTGGCACGCTGACTTGACGTTTGGTGGAAGTGTGGGCGGCGGCCTGGGCGCTGAGGGCGAGGCACAGCAGCGCACCTGCACACGCGGTGCGGTGCAGTAAATATTGTGAATGATAACGATGCAACATGAGACTCCCATCGTAAATGTGACACCTTGCTGCCGGATTGAAGGCAGAGAGGTATTGATGTCAGGACGCGCTACAGCGGTGTAATTTTTGCCATCGCCATGTCAAGGTAATCGCCATTGCGTTCGGTCTGGCGCAGCTTGACCGGATACCATTCGCGCGACTGCGCCAGCCAGATATCGACTCTAGTATCGTACGAACCGGTACGCGGCAAACGTTGCAGATGCCAGGCTTCCAGGGTGCTACCGCCGACTTCAATGGATTCCGTGCCGAGTACCGCGATCGACCACAGTTCACCATCGCGCACCCCTGCGACGAACACCTGCAGCGCTTTGCCGGCCTGGAACTGTGACGGATCGCCGCGCCCGATCGCCGCAAGTTGCCAGATGATGCTGGCGCGATCCTGCTCGCCGCCCTTGCGCGGATATTGTTCGGTCGATGCCGAAAAACTGATGATCTGTGGATCGCGCTGAAAATGCGTATTGGTTTCAGCTTTTCGAAAACGTTTTTCGCTATATTTGCGCGGGCTGATGCCATTCAGATCCAGGCTGCCTTCGCTGCGGAATGTCAGTAACGAAAAAAACAGCACGCCTGCTTCGCCGTCGATCGCATACGTGTCTCCCTGATTGTGCCAGCTGATCTTGCCATTGCCATACACGATCTTGCCGTCCCGCAGGGAGTGTACGTCATAGCGCACTTCTGCCGACGGCGGCATCGCGAAGGTCATGCCCTCACGTGCTGCAGGCCCTGCGCCGGGCGAAGTCGCTTCGGTCGCGTCGGGAGCGGCAGCAGGCGCTTGCTCGCCGGTTGTCATCAATGCGCTCGCTGGTAAATCGGGCAGGACCGGATGAATCGGTCCAGGGGACTCCATCTCTGGCACCGACTTGTCCGTTACTTCGGGCAGTGCGGCGACTTTCGGGGGCGGGTCAATCACAGGCTTCGATGCCACCGGTGCAAGCGATCTTTTGGGCTGGCGCCTTAGCAGGAGCCGGGGCGGTTTGAGCGGTCGCGGTTGTGAGGCAGCCACCAATTTTGGCAGGCCTGATCCGAGCATCAGCGTGATCACGTTGTCTGGCGGTGGTATCGACACGCGGTGCTGCGCGCCACTGCTGATCCAGGCGATCAGCTGCCAGTGCACCAGCAACGTCAGCGCCAGAACGACCGCCATGCGCCGCCATCTACGTACCGGTGCGGATGGCGTTTGCTGGATTGATGACGAAAGATCGGCCTGATTCATGTACGCAGTGTAAGCGCTGCAGGTCCACGCAGCAGCAGGTGTAACACGATGATGCAATTGCTGCGCCACGCCGGCTCACGCTGCGCTATGCGATGGTACTTGTGCGCCACATCGCGTCAGGTTCGATTTGGCAACTTGACAGGTCGATTTTTCTGCTACGCTAGCCACACACTGATTGGGAGAATTCGCATGGTCATGTCCTCGATGTCAAACCTGCCCGGCGCGGTCGCCGTCACCGACACACTGGAATTCATGAAAAGCCTTTGGGGTGGCGCTAAAATGCCTGGTATCAGCATGCCAGGCATGGTCATGCCGACCTTGTCGGTAGATGAAATCAACAAGCAGATCGCTGATCTCAAAGCCGTCGAAAGCTGGCTCACCGTCAATATGAACATGCTGCATGGAACCATCAAGGCGCTTGAGGTGCAGAGCGCCACCATCGCCACGCTGCAATCGATGAGCGCCAGTTTTGCCGCAGCCATCCAGCCGGCCCCGGCCAAAAAAGCTGTGCCGCCTGATGAGCCGCCACCCTTCGAATCACCATTCAAACAAGCGACGGCAGCAGCACCGCAG
>JAYVEF010000292.1:0-2690 GCA_043748965.1 Burkholderiales bacterium | reverse complement strand
GAATCCCAAAAACGCAAAGGTATCGTTGTCGCCAACATCATCAATTTATGGAATGCATCTGGTAGGCCTATTTCCGTAAAAAATGCGTAATTCCTGCCCCGCCAAGGAAACTCGCATCCTTCCGAACAAAGCCCATTGGCCCGACCCGCCCGAACGGACCTGCCAACACCTTCTTTCCCAGATACGATGCCGACACTCGCACCAAAACACGTATTGATTTTTTCGGTCTTCGTCGTAGCTTCGTGCGGTCTTGCCTATGAGCTGGTGGCGGGTGCGCTGTCGAGCTACCTGCTGGGCGATTCGGTGTTCCAATTTTCGACCATCATCGGCTGCTACCTGTTTGCCATGGGAGTGGGCGCGCACCTTTCACGGTATGTCGATGAAGGCGATGTCCTAGCGCGCTTCGTGGACATCGAACTGGCGGTCGGGCTGGTCGGCGGCTGCTCGGCGGCGATCCTGTTCATGACCTTTGCGTGGACCGGGACACCATTTCGCAGCATGCTGTACGTGATGGTATTTTTGATCGGCGCCTTTGTCGGCATGGAAGTGCCTCTGGTGATGCGCGCCCTGCATGCACGCCAGACTGGGTTTTCAGAACTTGTGAGTCGCGTTCTGACCTTCGACTATCTGGGCGCGCTGGCGGTCTCCATCCTGTTTCCGCTGGTACTGGCACCGCAACTCGGATTGGTGCGGACCGGGTTTTTATTCGGTATGCTGAATGTTGCGGTGGCATTGCTGACGATCCGGGCTTTCCGTCCGGCGCTGCCTAAATCCGGCTCTCAGGTGCTGCGCGCCAGTGCGCTGATGGTCGTATTGGCGACTGGATTCGCACTGTCCGACCGGATGGTGCACTGGGGCGAAAAAGGCCTGTTCGGCGATGATGTCGTGTACTCCACGTCAACGCCTTATCAGCGCCTGGTGGTGACGCGCTGGAAGAATGATCTGCGGCTCTACATCAACGGCAACCTGCAGTTTTCGTCGCGCGACGAATACCGCTACCACGAGGCTCTGGTGCACCCGGCGCTAGAAACCTTACCGTGGGCGCGTTCGGTGCTGGTATTGGGCGGCGGCGACGGGCTGGCGCTGCGCGAAATATTGCGCTACCCGAATATTCGTCACGTTACGCTAGTCGATCTGGACCCGGCGATGACAGCGGCCTTCGCCGCGCGCGAAGAACTGGTGGCGTTGAATCGTGGCGCTTTGAAAGACCCACGCGTTACCGTCATCAATGCCGATGCAGCGGTCTGGCTGCAACACTCCGATCAGCTGTTCGATGCTGCAATCGTCGATTTTCCGGACCCTTCCAGCTTCGCATTGGGCAAACTGTATTCGGTACCGTTTTATGCCACGCTAAGGCAGCATATCGCGGCGAACGGATTGATCGTGGTGCAGTCGACCTCGCCATTTTTTGCGCCGCATGCCTACTGGACCATTGATGCCACCCTGCGTGAAGTCGGTCTGCATACCGCGCCCTATCATTTATATGTGCCGTCGTTCGGCGAGTGGGGATTTGTGCTGGCGTCACCGCAGCGCGACTTTATTCCACCGCAATCGTACCGCCTGCCGATGCGCTATCTGACGGCGGAGACCACGCACGAGATGTTCACTTTTCCGCCCGATATGAAGCCGTTGCAGATGGCGCCGAACCGGCTCGATACGCAGTCGCTGGTACGCGAATTCGAAGCCGACTGGCGACAGGCCGTGCGTTGATGGATCGACGCAGTTTTTTGCTGGCCGCGGCTGCCGGGACCACCGTGGCGGCCACCGGCGCGGGCTACTGGCGCTGGCAGGCGCTGACGCCTCAGATCGATTACGCCGGCCGTCAGGTTGGCCACTTTTTACGCGACCGGCACGCGTTGCCGCCACCTTCGTACGAAGTCACGACCGATGTCGCGATTCTTGGGTCGGGTGTCGCCGGACTGACGGCCGCGTGGAAAATGCAGCGTGAAGGCCAGCGCAATTTTTTGATACTGGATGGACCCGAAAAATACGGCAACGCTGCCGGTGGACGCTTCGGTTCGCTGGCGTTTCCGACCGGCGCACACTACCTGCCGCTACCTTCAGCAGAATCGTCGCATGTGCGCGAAATCTTGCACGACCTTGGCATCATTCTCAAAAACCCGGGTACCGCGAAACCGTGCTACGACGAACGCTTTATCTTGCACGCGCCTGAAGAACGCGTGCTGTTCAATGGCAACTGGCAGGAAGGCATCCTGCCACGTGATGGTGTCCCCGCCGCCGATCTGGTGGAACATGATCGCTTCGCGCGTCATATGACGGCGTACCGAGATTTGCATGGCAGCGATGGCAAGCGCGTGTTTGTCATGCCGAGCGCGCTCTCGTCGAGCGACCCTGCGTGGCTGGCACTTGACCGAATCAGCTTTCGACAGTGGCTGGAGAGCCAGGGCTACCGCGCGCCGACGCTGCATTGGTACACCGACTATTGCACCCGTGACGACTATGGTGCCGGTTACGACGTGGTCTCGGCGTGGGCCGGCCTGCACTACTTTTGCAGTCGCGGTGGCGAAGCCGAAAACGCCAGTCCCGGTGCCTGGCTGACCTGGCCCGGCGGACTCGATCCGCTATTGCAAGGGCTCGATCACGCCGCGGGCCACCGGCGCCGTGCCGGTACCGCGCAGTCGGTCAAGCGCGTCGGCAATGGTGTACACATCCTGTGTTTCGAATTGATC
>JAYVEF010000291.1:0-8988 GCA_043748965.1 Burkholderiales bacterium | reverse complement strand
CGCCGCCCAAGGGTTCGTTGACGATCTTGTCGATCAGGTTGATTGCCTTCAGACGGTGCGCGGTTAAGCCGAGCGCCTCGGCGGCATCGGACGCGCGCTCGGCGGTTTTCCACAAAATCGATGCGCAGCCTTCGGGGGAAATCACCGAATAAGTCGCATACTGGAGCATCAGTACGGCATCGCCCACTGCGATCGCCAGCGCGCCGCCGGAGCCGCCTTCGCCTATGATGGTGGCGATCAGCGGCACCTTCAGTTCGGCCATCGCGTACAGATTATGCCCGATCGCCTCTGACTGACCGCGCTCTTCAGCATCGATTCCCGGGAAAGCTCCGGGGGTATCGACAAACGTAAAAATCGGCAAGCCGAATTTTTCCGCAACCTTCATCAGACGCAGTGCCTTGCGGTAGCCTTCCGGCTTGGGCATGCCGAAATTGCGCAGTGCGCGCTCCTTGGTGTCGCGCCCTTTTTGATGACCGATCACCATGCAAGCCTGACCATTGAATCGAGCCAATCCGCCCACAATCGACAAATCGTCGGCGTAGCTGCGGTCGCCGTGCAGTTCATGAAAATCAGTGAAGATTTCATTCACATAGTCCATCGTGTACGGACGCTGCGGATGGCGTGCAATTTGCGATACCTGCCACGGGGTCAACTTGGCGTAAATATCTTTGGTCAGTTGCTGACTTTTTTTGGAAAGCCGGTCGATCTCTTCCGAAATATCGACGGCAGAGTCGTCCTGCACGAAGCGCAATTCATCGATCTTCGAATCCAGTTCGGCGATCGGTTGTTCGAAGGTCAGAAAGGTTGTCTTTGTCATTGTGCGTTTCCTCGGTTGCACTGCCGGTTGGTGCTGGCCGTCGTCGTCAAAAGCGTTCTCGCTGCGATGCTGAAGATATCGCACCTAATTTTTGCGCTGCGACGCGGGTGTGCCTGTGGTGCCCTTAATATTTAACCGGTACCGGCTCGAGACTGCGCCACAAATACCATGTCGCCACTGTGCGCCACGGCTCCCAGTTGGCAGACACCTCGCGCGCATCGCTGCGCGATACCGGTTCGCCCGAAAAATAATTCAGGCTGATGCTGTTCAACAATCCGGCATCGTCCAGCGGCAGGATATTGGGCCGCATCAAGTTAAAAATCAAGAACATTTCGGCAGTCCATCGTCCGATTCCGCGAATCTGAATCAGCTCGGCGATGACTTCCTCGTCCTCCATCTCGAACCATTTGTCGGCATGCACCAGCTTCGCCTTGAAGTGCTGCGCCAGATCGACAATGTATTCTGACTTGCGCTTCGACAGTCCACAGCCTGCAAGATTCAGGGCGCCGGCACGCAACACTTGCGCTGGCGTGCACTTGGGGCACACCAGCAAAAATCGCTGCCAGATCGATTCGGCCGCCTTGACAGAAATTTGCTGGCTGATGATCGAGCGCACCAGAGTAGTGAATGCTTCGCCACGGCCAGTCAGGTGCAGGTTGCCAAATTGCGGAATCAGTTTGCGCAGGATACGGTCGCGTTTCATCAGCTCGCGCTTGGCGTCCTCCCAATACGAGGGCACGCAAAATTGCGCTTCTGCCGGAATCAACGTTGCCATTCAGCCTATGCCCTTCGCCATTCGGTGATGCCGCCTGGTTTGTCTTCAAGTACGATACCCGCCGCTAGAAGCGCAGCGCGCAGCCGGTCGGCCTCGACGAAATCCTTCGACTTTTTGGCCACGTTGCGGGTAGCGATCTGCGCTGCAATCTGCGCCTCGTCGAGCCCGCTGCTGGCAGTCGGACTACCCTGCAAAAATGCTTGTGGTGTGCGTGCCAGTAAACCGATGATCCCACCCAACGCAATCAACTGCCCAGCCAGAACCGGGTCGCGGTTGCGGTTGATTTCGTTAGCCAGATCGAACAATACCGCAATCGCCAGCGGAGTATTGAAATCATCATTCATCGCATCAGCAAAACGTTGCGGCCAGATCGCCCGCCAGTCGATTTCTCGCGTGACAGGCGCGACATCCTTCAATGCAGTGTAGAGCCGCGTTAGCGCCTGGCGCGCATCGTCCAGATGGACATCCGCATAATTCACCGGACTGCGATAGTGCGCGCGCAAAATAAAAAAGCGCACTACTTCGGCGTCATATTTGGCCAGCACATCGCGGATCAGAAAAAAATTACCGAGCGACTTGGACATTTTTTCGTTATCGACGCGCACATGGCCGTTGTGCAGCCAGTAGTTGGCGAATGGCTTCTGGTTGGCGCCTTCGGACTGGGCTATTTCGTTCTCATGGTGGGGAAACTGCAAGTCGATGCCGCCGCCGTGAATGTCGAAATTTTCGCCTAGTAGTTCGCACGCCATCGCCGAACACTCGATATGCCAGCCGGGTCGTCCAACGCCCCATCGCGAGGGCCACTTGACGTCGGCCGGCTCATCATCGCGCGCCGATTTCCAGAGCACGAAATCAAGCGGATCGCGCTTGCCGGCATTGATGTCGACCCGTTCGCCAGCGCGCAGATCATCGAGCGACTTGCCGGATAATTTTCCGTAGCCGGCGAAGTCACGCACCGAAAAATTCACGTCGCCGTCCGTGGCCTGATAGGCAAGACCGGCCTGCTCGAGCTGGCCGATCATGGTGAGCATCTGCGGAATATACGTCGTAGCCCGCGGTGACAGCGTCGCTGGCAGAATTCCCAGCGCGGCCGTGTCCTGCGTCATATAGCCGATGAAGCGGCTCGTCAGCGCAGCGATTGTTTCGTTATTTTGTACCGCGCGCCGGATGATCTTGTCGTCGATATCGGTGATGTTCATGACGTAGGTAACGCGATAGCCGCATGCGAGCAGCCAGCGGTGCACCACATCAAACGCCAGCATCATGCGCCCATGACCAATGTGGCAATAATCGTAGGTCGTCATGCCGCACACATACATGCGCACATGCCCGGGTTCGATCGGCGAAAACAACTGCTTTTCACGCGCCAGCGTGTTGTAAATTTTGAGGGATGTCATGCGGAATTTTCGTGTCGAACAAAACGTCTTCGAGCTTCGCCACTACAGCAGGATGGCCGGCAATTCAGTCGCGGCCAGCAAGGCGCACAGTGCTTGCCAAAACCCCTTTTGTCGCCTTAACTTTGATAGTATGTTGCTTTTGGCCGAAGTATATCATCGATGAAAACTCTCTCCGTCCCGCTGCGTCGTCTTTTTTCAAAACCGGTTGCCTTATTTGCAGGAGCGAGCACCAAAAAACGGGTCGCCCTTTGCGCACTCGGGGCGCTACTGTTTGCAAGCCCCGTGTTTGCAGACAGCATGACCGACATCAATGGCCTGATCCGCGCCGGTCAGTATCCGGAGGCGCTCAGCAAAGTCGATGCCGGTCTGGTGCAGGTGCCACGCGACAAGCAGCTGCGCTTTTTAAAAGGCGTCATTCTGACCGAGCAGAGCAAGCCGAATGAAGCGATCGCCGTATTTACCAAACTGACCGAAGACTTTCCTGAACTTCCCGAGCCTTACAATAATCTGGCCGTGTTGTTCGCCTCCAGTGGCCAGTATGACAAGGCGCGTGCCGCGCTTGAAATGGCGATCCGTACCAACCCGACCTACGCCACGGCGCACGAAAATCTCGGCGACGTATACGCCAAACTGGCTAGTCAGGCGTATGACAAAGCGTTGCAACTCGATTCTAGCAACACCACTGCCAAGTCCAAATTGACCATGATTCGTACGCTGGTCGGGCCAGTTGCAGCGCCAGACGTGAAACCGGCAGCAGTCATGACCGCCGCCAGAACGCATGGGGTAGCGACCGGGACAAAAGCGCCCGTAACGACGACGGTTGTCGCCAAGGCAGAGCCGAAAATCGAAATCGCCAAAGCGGATCTCAAGCCACGGACAGAACCGAAAGCCGAGCCGAAGCAGAAGGTCGAGCCCAAGCCGAACGACAGGCCAAAAGCGTCTGTCACCGATGCCGAGCAGGATGAGGTGTTGAATACCGTCAACAGCTGGGCCAAGGCCTGGAGCGCCAGAGATATGGCTGCTTACCTGAGCTATTACACACCGGATTTTCAGCCCTCAAGCAATCAGTCGCACAAGAGCTGGGCCGACGACCGACGCGCGCGCATCGAAGACAAAGGTACTATCAATGTAAAAATTGAAACGCCGAAAGTTTCGATCGATGGCAACAACGCAACCGTCAAATTTCGCCAGCAATATGTCTCGGACCACCTACACTCCAATGCACCGAAAACTCTCGTGCTAACGCGGCGTGCGGGCAAATGGCAAATCAAGCAGGAGCATGCGGGCAACTGATGGGGTGTTTCGTGTCAATAGCGCGCCTGGCCGGGATTGCCACGCAGCGTATTCTATGGTCCGGGTTGATCGTGTCGGTAGTTCTCGTGACGCTGGGGGCGCGGTCGCTGGCTATCGCCGCCGTGCGCACACCGGCAAGACCGGCGTATCCACCCACCGGCAAACTTGAACCCGACGCAGCGCTGCTCGCGATCTACAAGGACCTGTCAGCCAATAATTTGCAACAGGCGCAACTCAAAGCCGATGCGCTGGTACTGGCATACCCGAATTTTTCGCTGGGGCAGTTGATTCGCGGTGACCTGCTGCTGATGCACGTGCGTCCGGTGACAGGCCTGGGAAGCGGTTCGAACGCCCCGGCCGACAAGCTCGCGGATCTGCGCGAAGAAGCGGTGGTTCGGATCAAATCGCTGCGCGAACGGCCGGACCCCGAGTTGGTACCACACGCGCTCCTCAAACTTCGTGACGACCAGCGCTATGCATTGGTAGTCGACGCCAAACGATCACGCCTGTACGTCTACGAAAATCTGAAAGGTCAGCTGAAATTGCTGTCCGACTATTACGTCACGCAGGGCAAGCTCGGCACCGACAAGTCGCGCGAAGGTGATCAGAAAACCCCGGTCGGCGTGTACTACATCACAGGTCGCCTGGCACGCACGCGGCTGCCGGATTTTTATGGTGCTGGCGCGCTGCCGATCAATTATCCGAACGAATGGGATCGGGTCAATGGGCGCAGCGGCTCGGGCATCTGGCTGCATGGTACCCCGGCCGGTAGCTACAGTCGACCGCCTCTGGCTTCCGACGGTTGCGTGGTGCTGACCAACCCCGACCTCGAAAAATTACTGCGATCGGTTCAGCCGGGCAAAACGCCGGTGGTAATCAGCGACAAGGTAGAATTCGTCAACCGGACATCGCTTAAAATGGATCGGGACGCTGCCAACCGCCTGCTGGAAGACTGGCGTCATGACTTGCAAAGCCTGAATCAGGCGCGCTTCATCAGCAATTATTCAAGCCACTTCAAGTCCGCTCAAGGTGACGATATCACCGGTTGGATGAGCAGGGAGCAGCGGCTCATGCCAGCGGTCAGGGACTTGGATGTGAAGCTACAAGACGTAACGATTTTTGCCTATCCGGGCCGCAATGATTTATTGGTCAGTACGTTTACGCGGGATGCCACGTTCGGCAAACGGCATCATTCGTTACGCAAACGTCAGTACTGGGCCAAAGAAGGCAAGGCCTGGAAAATCGTCTATGAAGGTAATCTTTAAGGGAGTCCCCATGCACCACCATCGCCGCCGATTGTTGCAATTTTTCGCTGCCACTACACTCGCACTGTGCGGCACTGTCGCCCATGCCGCAGATGCACCGCACGTACTGCTTAAAACCAGTATGGGTGACATCGTGCTGGAACTGGACGCCGAGAAGGCGCCAAAATCGGTTGAGAATTTTTTAAAGTATGTAAAGAATGGTCAGTACAAGGGCACGATCTTCCATCGCGTGATCGACGGATTCATGATTCAGGGCGGTGGCTTCGACAAGGCCATGACACAAAAGCCGACGGCCGCGCCGATCAAGAACGAAGGCAGCAATGGCCTGAAAAACCTACCTTACACGGTCGCCATGGCACGGACTGGCGATCCTGATTCGGCAACGGCGCAGTTTTTCATCAACGTGAACAACAACGCGATGCTCGATTTCCCGGGTCGCGACGGGCACGGGTATGCCGTGTTCGGTAAGGTGATTTCTGGCCAGGACGTGGTGGATAAAATTCGACTTGTCCCGACTCGCGACAGCGGCATGTACCAAAATGTGCCAAAGACGGCCGTGGTCATCGAAAACGCGACACTGACCAAATAAAAGGTAGCCGCACATCCCGGATGTTGCGACACCCCCGAATTTTTTAATTTTGACAGAGGTAATTTATGGCAGTCATCATCACCACCAATCACGGCGACATCAAGCTCGAACTCGACGCTGAAAAGGCGCCGAAAACGGTTGCGAATTTTTTGGAGTACGTCAAATCCGGTCATTATGAGGGCACCATCTTTCATCGCGTGATTGATGGCTTCATGATTCAGGGCGGCGGATTCGAACCCGGGATGAAGCAAAAGCCGACGACCGGCAATGTCGACAACGAAGCCAAAAACGGCTTGAAAAATGTCGAGTACAGCGTTGCGATGGCGCGCACTTCGGAGCCGCATTCGGCGTCAGCACAATTCTTTGTCAATATCAAGAACAACAGTTTTCTGGACTATCCCGGCCAGGACGGATGGGGCTATTGCGTGTTCGGCAAAGTTGTCGAAGGCAAGGACGTGGTGGACAAGATCAAAGCGGTCAAGACCACGCGCACTGGCATGTTTGCCGATGTTCCGGTCGAAAACGTGGTGATCGAAAAAGTCGTGGTGGTCTGACCCTGCATCGGCGAAAAAATTACTGATGAATGGATATGACGGCGCCACCGAAGCGCAATCAGAGATGGTTGCGTTTTTTGTTTCGGATGTGCATTTGCAGGAGCAGATGCCGGCCACTACGTCCGCATTTTTGGATTTTCTGACGCAACACGCCAGATATGCGCAGCAGCTTTATCTGCTCGGCGACCTATTCGAATACTGGGCTGGAGACGACGATATCGACGCGCCGTTCAATCGCCGGATCGTCGCTGCACTGAAGTCGGTCAGTGATGCCGGCACACAGTTGTTCTGGATCGCGGGTAATCGCGATTTTCTGTTAGACGGTGGCTTTAGCGCGGCGACTAACGCGACCATACTTGCAGACGGGACGGTGATCTCCCTTGCAGGACAGCGCATTGTGCTGGCGCATGGCGACGCACAGTGCACGGATGACGTCGACTACATGCAGTTTCGCAATCAGGTCCGGCAGCCGGCATGGCAGCAACAATTTCTGGCGATGCCGCTACTGCAACGCAAAGCCATCATCAACAGCCTGCGCGCGCAAAGTCGCGCCGCGCAGCAGGGCAAGCACAGCGACATCATGGACGTGAATCCGACGGCGATCGCAGAACTGTTCGGCGACAGCGCAACCGATCTGATGATTCATGGCCATACCCATCGCCCGGCCACGCATGTCAGCGCAAGCGCGAGCAATGACGTGCTGACGCGATATGTACTGCCAGACTGGGATTGCGAAGCCAAGCTGCCACGCGGCGGCTGGCTGGGGCTCAACCATGCTGGCAAAATCTGCCGTTTTGGCCTCGCAGACCTGCACTGAATCTGGTGCGCGGCGCGCTGATGCACCGCAATGAAGGACTACTCAAACTGTTTCTTAAACGCTGCGAATTGCAGCGTGATGGTCTCGACCGCTTCGCGTAACGCCGCAACTTCGGCTTCCAGCAGGGCCAGTCGACCACCGCTGTTCTCGACCCGACTGGCGGCACCGAAAGCCTGCGCGGTTTCGATCTGCGCGAGGCTGTCTTGACCGGACAACAAGTGCGCATAACGCGGCTCCTTGGTGCCTGGCGCACGCGCCAGTCTTGCCACCAGAGGCGGATATTTATCGATCAGAAATTGTAGAGATGTTTCGGCCTGTTCGACCGAAGCGAACCCGTGCAGGCGCTCGCTGCGCGCGCGGATTTCAGCGACGGTCTGCTCGCCGCGTAGCATCAGTGTCACCAGGACCGCCAGCTTGTCCTGCTCCAGAGTCCATTTTAGCCGCAGGCGATGTTCGTACTTGAGTACCCGTGCCCCGGCTTGACTGACTTCGGCCACCAGCTTTTTTTGCGTCAGTCGATCAAGTACGTCTTGCACACCGGAATCGGTCAGTGCCATCACAGGATCGCGGCTGGAAAGCTGGTTGCAGCCGTTGACAATACCGTTCAGTGACAGCGGATAACTGTCTGGCGTCAGCGCCTCTTTTTCGGCGAGTACGGCAAGGATGCGGATTTCCAGCAGGTCGAGAACGTCGGGATTGTCGGTGATCATCGGACGCTTTATTCCACCATGCGATTAAGGGATTCCGGATCGAATTTGTCTAGTTCGGGCAAAGTCTCGCAACCGATTCCGGCACACTGCAGCGCCGCCAGGATTTTGCCGATCTGATGTTCCTGAGTGGCGGCATTATTGATCAGGCCATGCAGTGCCTTCGACAGCGGATCGTCACCATCGGGTGTAATCCCATACGCTGCAAACATCCTTGCGGCAGCGGCTTCTTGCGGATTGAACGCCTGCTTCAGGATGATTCGAGCCGGGTTGCCGACTGCCGTCGCGCCATCGGGCACCGCCTTCACTACGACTGCATTCGAACCCACCTTGGCGCCCGCGCCCACCGTGAAGCTACCCAATACCTTCGCACCGGCACCGATAATTGCGCCCTGGCCAAGCGTCGGATGGCGCTTGGTCCCTTTGTTGAGCGAAGTGCCCCCCAGTGTGACACCTTGATAGATGGTGCAGTCGTCGCCGATTTCTGCGGTCTCACCAATTACAACGCCGAATCCGTGATCGATAAAAACGCGCCGGCCAATGGTCGCACCGGGATGGATTTCAATCGACGTAAAAAAGCGCGCCAAATGGGAGATGAAGCGCCCCAGCCACTTCAGATCGTGCCGCCAGCACCAACTAGCCCAATCATGCATGACGATCGCGTGCAGACCCGGATAGCAGGTCAGTACCTCCCAAGCATTACGCGCAGCGGGGTCACGATCGATGATGTTGGCGATATCTTCGCGGAGGCGGTTGAACATGGGCGAATCGCAG
>JAYVEF010000290.1:0-2696 GCA_043748965.1 Burkholderiales bacterium | reverse complement strand
GATGTTGGCGTTCAGCGTGCCGTTGTTGACAAACAGAGTGCGCACTTCGCGTACCGCTTGCGCCAGTTGTGCGGTAGCTTGATCCATCGCGACTTTGGCATCGGCCGGATCAAGTTCGACCAGCGGCTTGCCGGCCTGTACCAGCTCGGTATCGTCGGCATTAATCGCCAGCACGGTACCACTGATTTGCGGCGTCACCTGTACCACATTGCCGGCGACGTAAGCGTCATCAGTGCTTTCAAAATGACGTGCAAACAGTACCCACCAGATGCCGTAGGCAATCAGTAGCAGGACCACCACGATGCTGACGATAATCAGTAACACACGCCTTTTTCCGTTAGGTGCAGGAGCGGTGGCGGGTGAGGATGGCTGCGTGGGTACAGGTGAATTCATGGCGCGGCTTTGGTAAAAATAGTGTGGGAAGGAGCTGCGGCGTCGCTACTCCGCTGAGACGGTAGATTCAGGCTGGCACTGCTGGCGTCGAAGCCACCACCCAGTGCTTTGACCAGACTGACGCGAAGATCGGTGACTCGTGCGTTGGTGTCGATTTCGGTCCGGCGTTGCTGCAATACGGCCGCTTCTGCCGCGAGTACCTGCAGCTGGTTGCCCGTACCGACGAGCCGACGCTGCTGCGCGAGTTGCAGAGCAAGTGTCGCGGCATCGACTGCCCGGTTCTGATGCTGGCCTTGCAAGGTAGCACTCCGCAAGGACTGCACCTGATCAGCAACATCCTGCAGTGCCTGAGTCAGCGTCTGGTTATAACTTTCAACGGCGCCCTCATAAGCCGCCACGCGACCTTTAAGCTGAGCGCGCAATCCACCGCCTTCAAAAATCGGCACGTGAATTGCGGGGCCAATCCCGGCAATTTCGCTACCATTTCTAAATAAATTTGCCAGGCCCAGACTCGATAGACCGACAAATGCGTTCAGATTGATGTTGGGGTAGAACTGGGCACGCGCTGCTCCTATATCGCCTTGCAGTGCTTCGACTTGCCAACGCGCTGCGACGATATCCGGCCTGCGGCCGATCAACTCGAGCGGCAGAGCCGCTGGTAGCGAGAGCGACGACGCAACAGCCGCCACCGGCCGCTCGATTGCCAGTCCGCGATCCGGCCCCTTGCCCAGCAGAGCAGCAAGCTGATCCCGCGTCAGCGCGATCGCTTCCTGCCACTGGACCTGTTCGGCGATCAGGTTTTCCAACTGAATTTTACTGACTTGATTGTCGCTTTGTGTATCAAGCCCCGCGGCGATGCGACGTTGTATTAATCCATCCAGTTTTAATCGCACGGCATATTGCTGTTCGGTCGCGTCGAGCTGCCGGGTTTGTCGTCCGAGTTGCAGCCAGGCATGTGCAACTGCGGTCGCAAGAATCAGCCGCGCGTTGTAATCTTCGGCTTCAACCGATTTGCCACGGGCCAGGACCGCTCGCAACTCTGCGCCATGGCGGCCCCAGAAGTCGAAGTCATAAGAGAAACTCAGCGCCAACTGATTATCGGATTTGGCCGTCCCCGCCAGCGGCGGTGGAATAATACCGTGCTCGGTGTAGCGCTGATAGGTGCTGGTAAAACTGCCACCGATAGAAGCGCCGGCACCGGCGCGCGTGCCGTCCGCCAATGCCCGCGCTGCAGCCAGACGCGTTCCAGCCGATTTCAAACCCGGGTTGTCTGCCAGTGCTTCATCGACCAGTTGTTGCAATCGCGCGCCGCCAATCCGGCTCGGCCAATCGAGCGCTGGCCAACGGCCACCTTGCTCAGGCAACACCATGGTACTGGCCAGTCCGCCCGGCAGTATCGGTACGGCAGTGCTTCGGATATCGCCGGAGCTGACACAACCCGTAGCTGCGACGACAGTCAATATGCCACACAAAAGCGGTCGCGCGAGCCGTTGCAAAGTGTAAAAAGGAAAAGTCATGGCCGCTATTATTGGTTGATCAGGCAAGTGAATTTGATGGATACTTGAAACAATTCAGGAGCCCTTTAACGACGTTTCGGTCGCGGCGTTGGCGAGGATGCGTCGTAACAATGATTTGAGAAATCCAATTTCTTCAGCGCTAAGCCCTTCGAAATTTTTTTCCCGCGCCGCTATGTAGACCGCCGGCAGTTGGTCCGCTACCTCGCGGCCCGCTTCAGTCAACTGCAGTTGCAGTACGCGCCGGTCTTCGCCGCTCGGCAAACGCCTGATCAGCGAACGCCTTTCGAGCCGATCTACCATCCGCGTCATAGCCGCCGCGTCGATGTACATCTCGCGTGCCAACTGCGAACAGGTGTCGAAACGTCCCGACAGCAACATCAGCATAATCCCCCCCTGAGCATGCGTGATCCCCTGCGCCGATAACACGTCATCGATAGATTTAGCGAGTTGCCCCTTAACGCGACCGATCAGATAGCCGATGCTTTCTTCGACAACATAGGGAAGTGGACGGGTAGCGGGTGTCACTTGGCAATCCATTTAATTGACTAGGCAATAATATACAGGATTTCAGCACGTCGCGTATTTCCGCTATCGGTGTATTCTAATTTTCGGCAAGTTTAGCGAAGAAACGAGGGGAGGCAACGCAAAAGGGCCCCTCGTTGGAGGGGCCCTGATGTTTAATACGGAGTAACTTAGCCTGACGATGACCTACTTTCACACGTGTTGACGCACTATCATCGGCGCAAAGTCGTTTCACGGTCCTGTTCGGGATGGGAAGGGGTGGTA
>JAYVEF010000289.1:0-9011 GCA_043748965.1 Burkholderiales bacterium | reverse complement strand
ACCCTTCCCAAAGAGACTATTTCAACACTCCATCTTCTCACAGGCAAAGCATGGTTTCACTCGCGTTTTCAATTTTGTTTGTCGGCTTTTTGCTGGGCACTATCACGCTGCGCTTCTGGCTGGCGACGCGGCAGATGCGCCACGTCGCGGCCCATCGCAACGCGGTGCCGGCCCAGTTTGCCGAACGAATTCCCCTCGCCTCGCACCAAAAAGCTGCCGCTTACACGATCGCCAAGACCCGCTTCGGACTGCTGCAATTGGTCGCCAGCAGCGCGGTTTTGGTCGGATTTACGTTGCTTGGCGGTTTGCAGTGGCTATCGGCTACGCTGCTGCAGTTAAGTACTGGCGGCATGGTGTATCAATTGGCCCTGCTGATTGCGTTTGCTGCAATTTCCGGCCTGATCGATCTGCCCTTCGATTATTACAAGCAGTTCGTGCTGGAGCAGCGTTTTGGCTTCAACAAGATGACGCGCGGTCTGTTTTTTGTCGACTTGATCAAAGGGATCTTGCTTGGAGCTGCCATCGGCCTGCCGTTGATCTGGGTCATCCTGACCTTGATGGAAAAATCCGGCACGTTGTGGTGGTTTTACGCCTGGCTGGTCTGGAGCGGATTTCAGTTGCTGATGCTAGTCCTGTTTCCGACCGTGATCGCACCGCTTTTCAACAAGTTTACGCCACTGACCGACGATGGTTTGCGTCAGCGCATCGAGGGCCTGATGCAGCGCGTCGGCTTTGCCTCGCAAGGGTTGTTCGTGATGGATGGATCTAAACGCAGCGCGCACGGCAATGCGTACTTTTCGGGCTTTGGTTCGGCCAAGCGCATCGTGTTTTTTGACACCTTGCTGGCCCGCCTTGCGCCAGCGGAAATCGAGGCCGTGCTGGCGCATGAACTGGGTCATTTCAAGCTGAAGCATATCGTCAAGCGGATCATGATGATGTTCGCGCTGTCGCTGGGATTTCTGGCACTGTTGGGATTTCTGAAAACCCAAAGCTGGTTCTACACAGGCCTGGGTGTCGAGCCGAATCTGGGCGTCAGTAACGATGCAATGGTGCTGATCCTGTTCATGCTGGTGCTACCGGTCTTTACTTTTGTGTTTGCACCGCTGACCTCGATCGGCTCGCGCAAACACGAGTTCGAAGCCGATGCCTTCGCCGCCACCCACACCGATGCGCACGACCTGGTGTCGGCACTGGTCAAGCTGTACGAGGACAATGCCTCGACATTGACACCCGACCCGTTGCATTCGGCGTTTTATGATTCGCATCCGCCCGCCACCGCGCGCATCAACAAGCTGCTTGTCGGCTGAAAGTTCATCTATCATGACTATTACGAGCCTGACCCTGACCGATTTACTTGAAAAGAAATGTCGTCAAAGCGACACCGCACTGACCCCCGCTGAAATTGCCAGCTATTTGGCGCTGATCGGCGGCTGGCACGTCACCGATGGCAAAGTCACCCGAACTTTCGACTTCGGCAATTACTATGAAACGCTTGCCTTCATCAATGCGATCGCCTACGTGATTCACGCCGAAGACCATCACCCAGAACTGGTGGTGACGTATAACCGCTGCATCGTGCGTTTCGATACCCATTCGGTCAACGGTGGCAAGGGCGGAATTTCTGAAAACGACTTCATCTGCGCCGCCAAGGTCGACGCGATTTTCCAGCAATCGTTTGCCTGATTGATGGCCAGCCCGGAACAGGTTCGCGCGACGATTATCGCTGCGCACGGCCGGCATTATCTGGCACAAGCCGGGTCGATCAAGATTCAGTGCGTCACGCGCGGTAAAAAAAGTGATATCGCTGTCGGCGACATCGTCAACGCGGTAATGACCTCGGCCAATCAAGGCGTAATCGAAGCGATCAACGAGCGCACCACTCTGCTGTATCGGTCGGATCAATACAAGTCGAAACTGCTGGCCGCCAATGTCACACAACTGTTTATCGTGGTCGCTACCGAACCCGGTTTTTCCGATGATCTGGTATCGCGTTCGCTGGTAGCGGCCGAAGCGGCCGGGGTCCGACCACATCTGATCCTCAACAAGATCGATGTCACCGAATCGCTCGCCAAAACCCGCACCCGGCTGGCACAGTACGCCGGACTCGGCTACCCGGTCCACGAAGTATCGGCGCGTGCCGCCCCGGAGCAGGCGGTAGCAATACTCGGGCCGCTGCTGGCGGGCCAATCGACAATTTTGATCGGCCAGTCGGGCATGGGCAAATCATCGCTGATCAATCTACTGGTACCGGACGCCGATATCGCTGTGCGCGAAATCTCGGCGGCACTCGATACCGGCAAACACACCACCACCTTCACCCGGCTGTACCAGACTGCATCCGATACGGCGATCATCGATTCGCCGGGTTTCCAGGAATTCGGTTTATATCATTTGTCCGAAGGCATGCTGGAACGTGCCTTTCCGGAATTCGCGCCGTTGCTAGGCCACTGCAAATACTACAATTGTCATCACCTGATCGAGCCGAATTGCGCGATTCTGGCAGCGCTGGCAGAAGGCGAAATTCTTCCTTACCGACACGCTCTGTATCGCCAGCTGTTGCACGAATCGTCCCAAAAACTGTATTGATACGCCCAGCAGCGCAGTGTCGCGGCGCCAATACTTTATAATTAAATTCTGTTAACACCGCATCTGGCAGCGATTCATGCTGCCGTTTTCAATTATGGCCATCAAACATTTTTTGCAGGTGTCGGATTTCACGCTGGATGATTTCAGTTACGTGATGCTGCGTGCCCAGTTCATCAAACATAAATTCAAGAACTATGAACCCTACCATCCGCTGCAGGATCGTACGCTGGTGATGGTCTTCGAAAAGAATTCGACACGCACCCGCCTGTCGTTCGAAGCCGGCATGCACCAGCTCGGCGGCGCCGCCATCTATCTCAATACCCGCGACAGCCAGCTCGGCCGTGGCGAGCCGATCGGCGACGCCGCCCAGGTGATGTCACGCATGTGCGACATCATCATGGTACGCACCTTCGGTCAGGAAATCATCGAAACCTTTGCCGCCAATTCGCGCGTACCGGTGATCAACGGACTCACCAACGAACACCATCCTTGCCAAGTGCTTGCCGATATTTTTACCTACATCGACTATCGCGGCACGATCGCCGGCAAAACGGTCAGCTGGATCGGTGACGCCAACAACATGCTGTATTCGTGGCTGCAGGCAGCTGAGGTATTCGGCTTTCACTTGAATGTCTCAACCCCGACGGGTTACGACATCGATCCGGCACTGGTAGCGCCCGGTCACCAGCGCTTCACGGTCTTTGCCGATCCGGCCGAGGCATGCGCCGGCGCCGATCTGGTAAACACCGATGTCTGGACCAGCATGGGCTTTGAAGAAGAAAACGCTGCGCGTCTGACAGCCTTCGATGGTTGGATCGTCGACGCAGCGAAAATGCAGCGGGCCCGGCCCGATGCGCTGTTCATGCACTGCCTGCCGGCCCATCGTGGCGAAGAAGTCGCCGCCGAGGTTATCGACGGGCCCCAATCGGTCGTCTGGGATGAAGCCGAAAACCGCCTGCATGTGCAAAAAGCGCTACTCGAATTCCTGGTGCTCGGCCGTCTTTGATGCCGCGTGCATCGGGCCATAGCGCAGACCAAGCCACCAAAACTGAAGAGAAAATCAAACCATGAGCGATATCAAAAAAGTCGTCCTCGCTTACTCCGGCGGACTGGACACCTCGGTGATCCTGAAGTGGCTGCAGGATAATTATCAATGCGAGATCGTGACCTTCACCGCCGACCTCGGTCAGGGCGAAGAGCTGGAACCGGCGCGTCAGAAAGCCATCAAGTTCGGCATCAAGCCTGCGAACATTTACATCGACGATGTGCGTGAAGAATTCGTGCGCGATTTTGTGTTCCCGATGTTCCGTGCCAACACCGTGTACGAGGGTGAGTACCTGCTCGGCACGTCCATCGCGCGCCCCCTGATCGCCAAGCGGTTGATTGAGATCGCCCGCAGCACCGGTGCGGATGCGATCTCGCACGGTGCCACCGGCAAGGGCAACGATCAGGTTCGCTTCGAGCTCGGTGCGTACGCGCTGATGCCGAACGTCAAAATCATTGCGCCGTGGCGCGAGTGGGATTTGCTCTCGCGCGAAAAATTATTACAGTACGCCGAGGATGCCGGTATCGCCGTCGAGATGAAACACAAAAACGGTGGTGCGCCATATTCGATGGACGCCAATCTGCTGCACATCAGCTTTGAAGGTCGCCACCTCGAGAACCCGAGTGCCGAAGCCGAAGAAGCCATGTGGCGCTGGACCGTCAGCCCGGAAGCGGCACCGGACCAGGCCGAGTATCTCGATATCGAATACGAACACGGTGATATTGTCGCATTGAACGGCAAGCGACTTTCGCCGGCGTCGGTGCTGACTGAATTGAATCGCCTCGGCGGCAAACACGGCATCGGCCGACTCGATCTGGTCGAGAACCGCTATGTCGGCATGAAGTCGCGCGGTTGTTACGAAACTCCGGGTGGCACCATCATGCTGCGCGCCCATCGCGCGATCGAATCGATCACGCTGGACCGCGAAGTCGCGCATCTGAAAGACGACCTGATGCCGCGCTACGCGTCGATGATTTATAACGGCTATTGGTGGGCGCCTGAACGTCTGGCACTGCAAACGCTGATCGACCACACACAGCAAACCGTCAACGGCTGGGTACGCCTGAAACTGTATAAAGGTAATGTGATCGTGGTGGCCCGCGACTCCAAAACCGACTCGCTGTTCGACATGAACATCGCTACCTTCGATGAAGATGGCGGCGCTTACAATCAGGCCGATGCGGGTGGCTTTATCAAATTGAATGCGTTGCGCATGCGGATCGCAGCGATTGCGCGCGCCAAGCGTGGCGGCTGACTGATCTGTTACTTTACGGCGGCCTGCGGGCCGCTTTTTTTATACCCCTCTGAAAGAACACCATGGCTGATCAGTTCGACAATGTGACGGTACACACTAGGGCCAATATTTATTTTGATGGCAAATGCGTCTCGCACTCGGTATTGTTTGCAGACGGCAGCAAAAAAACTCTGGGCGTGATTTTGCCGTCGATGCTGACATTTACCACGGGTGCTGCCGAACGCATGGAACTGCAGTCCGGCAGTTGCCGGATTCGGCTACAGGGCGCAACAGACTGGCAAGCTTTCCGGGGTGGCGAATTTTTTGAAGTGCCGGCCAATTCAGCATTCGACATCGACACCCTTGAAACTGTGGACTACATTTGTCACTTTGCCTGAAGGACGCCCGCAAGCGTTCGCGCTGCCCGGTTCACAAACCTTACCGAGACTGCCGCACACCACATCAGCCTGCCGACAAGGCGCGCGATGTCGGCTATCTGCAATCGATTGCTGGCAGTGGACTGACCTGAATCGGTATAGCACGGTGGTTTGGAATTCAATCGGCTCCTCCTTGCGGCATCAACCGGCGCACATTATCGCGGGTGCGCAAACGCGCTGCCGGCCTGGTCGCAAAGTCGCTCAGAACGGTGGCAGCAAGGCCGCCATCTCCGCGGCTGGCAGTCCGGCACCAAACAAAAATCCCTGCATCTGGTCGCAGCCGAGCTGTTTCAATTGTTCACGCTGATCGATGGTTTCGACGCCTTCTGCCACTACCTGTAATTTGAGCGCGTGCGCCAGCGAAATGATGGTGGAAACGATCGCCATGTTTTCGTGGCTGCTGGTCATGCCGGTAATAAACGATTGATCGATTTTAAGGGTATCGATCGGCAACCTGGCCAGATAACTGAGCGATGAATAGCCGGTGCCGAAATCGTCGATCGCGACCGTCATGCCACTTTCGCGCAAGGCGGCCAGCTTGGCGCGCGAGACGTTCGGCTGGTTGTCGTCCATGAACAGGCTTTCGGTGATTTCCAGCTCCAGCGCGGACGTACTGCCTTGGCCCAGCACTTGCAGTATTTTGGTGACGAAATCCTTTTGGCGAATTTGCAGTTGCGACACATTGACGGCAATCCGCGGCACCACGAGCCCGGCCGCCTGCCACGCCTGATATTGCGCGTGTGCCTGCGCAACCACCCACAGGCCGACTTCGACGATCATGCCGGTATCCTCCAGAACGTGAATGAAATTGAGCGGTGAAACTAGCCCGACGCCTGGCTCGTCCCATCGTATCAAGGCTTCCATTCCGACAATCTGACCACTCTGCAAATCTACCTTGGGCTGATAATGCAACACGAACTGCTGTTCTTCCAGAGCGTGCCGGAGCCGATTTTCGAGAGAAATTTTTTCGGTGGTGCGGGCATTCATTTCGGCGGTATAAAACAGCAGACGCGCCTTGGCCATTTTGGCATCCTTCAATGCCGCTTCGGCATTGCGCAGCAGGCTGTCGCCATCGATGCCGTCGCTGGGAAACATGGCGATCCCGGCGCGGGCCGACAGGCGCACGGTTTTATCGCGAATCTGGATCGGCTCGGCCAGCGCCAGACGTACCTCGCCTTCCAGCAAATGCACGACGTCGGTTTCACTGCGAGCGCCGCGCACGATGAAGGCGAACGTGTCAGCCGCGATCCGCGCCAGGTAACCAGCATCGGGCAGGCATTCACGTAATCGCCGACCGATCACCCGCAACAGGTCGTCGCCACTGGCGCGGCCGAAGCTGTCATTAATGTGGCGAAAACGTTCGATATCCAGCAAAACAACAGCAATCATGCTGCGCGCCGCAGCGTATTCGGTCAGCGTCAGCTGGCCGACCCGATCCTGAAACAGGGTCCGATTGGGCAGGCCTGTCAGGGCATCGAAATAGGCCAGATAATTGATCTGCTCTTCTTTGTCGATAAAGTCGTGCGAGAACGAAATATCTGCGGCCAATTCGGCCAGCAAGCGCTGCTCATCCTCGTTGAAGGCATTCGGCTTGTCGGCGAACAGCGCCAGTATCCCGAATGCCTGCTGACCGACCATCAGAGGCACCACAAACACCGAGCGATAACCGCGCTGCAGCAGCGCCTCGCGCCAGTGCGCCAGCCGGGGATCGTAACGAATATCGTTACTGACGGTACTCACCTTGCTGCGCAGCGCGGCCCCGACAATGCCCTGTCCCGCCTGAATCGTCAGGTCGGCACTTACATCCAGATTTTGCACAAATGCACTGTCCATGCCGGCCCAGGCAACTGGCTTGACGACCTGTGTTTCCGGATGTACCAGCCCGACCACCGCGCCCGCAAATTCACCTTGTTCGAAGGCGATGCGGCAGGCTTCGTCGAGCAGTTTTTGCTTGTCGTGTACGCGCAGAATGACCGAGTTGATACTCCCCAGAATGGTGCGGATTCGAGTCATCCGTGCAAGACGTTCCTGTTGGGCCTTGCGCTCGGAAATATCCCGGATCACGGTCGATATGCAGAGCCCGTCGGCGGTAGGCAGCGGACTCAAACCTACCTCGGCAGGAAATTCGCTGCCGTCGCGGCGGCGAGCCATGACTTCGATGCTGACGCTGCTGCTGGCCATCGCATTCGATTCGGTCAGTGCCGTGTGCCACTGGCCAAAGCGCTCGGACACCAGCATCGCAGCGTCGGCACCGATGAGTTCACGCCGTCCATAACCGAACAGCGATTCAGCTTCAGCGTTGACAATTTCGATCGCACCGCGCCGATCCAGGACCACGATTGCGTGCGGCGCGTATTCGATCAGGTCGCGGAAGCGATTTTCGGCACGCACCCGCGCTGCCCGCTCGCGCGCCGCTTCGATGGCGCGGGTGACTGCCGACGGCAGGCGTTGCAAACTGGTTTTCAGGAGGTAGTCGGCCGCACCGCATTTGAGTGCGTCGATGGCGGTGCTTTCGCCGATCGTTCCTGACACAAAAATAAACGGAATATGCGGATACGACTGGTTGGTAATCGCCAGCGCGCTCATGCCATCGAACGCGGGCAGCGAAAAATCCGACAGAATGATGTCAGGCACGAACGTCTCTAACTGCGTCAAAAATTCGGCACGGGTTTCGACCCGCACCGCATCGATCAGCAGACCGCCGCGCAGCAGTTCCCGGCACGCTAGTTCGGCTTCCGTGGCGACGTCCTCGATCATGAGCACTTTGATCATTTCTGCCATTCTGGCGCCTGTAGCGATGTGGCTCGCATCCGTCGCAGAATTTGCAGTCGGGATCGATCCGACCCATCCATTGCGATCATGCGCCGCTCACAACGGCACCTTGTTTGCCATCATCCAGTATAAACCGACGTCGCTGATGACCTTGTCGAAATCCAGCGTATCGACCGGCTTGACGATGTAGCTGTTGGTACCGACGCGGTAACTTTCGAGTACGTCGCGCTCTTCTGCCGACGATGTCAGCATCACCACCGGCATGGGACGCAGCCGCTCGTCCTGACGGATTGTGCGCAGCACCTCGATGCCATCGATTTTCGGCATTTTGACATCCAGCAGAACCAGCTTTGGTTTGCCGTTGGACGTAGCCTGAAATTTACCCTGGCGAAAAAGAAAGTCGATTGCTTCGCTGCCGTCCCGTACCCATACCAGATGGTTTGCCAGACCGCGCTTGCGCAAGGCGCGAATCGTCATTTCGGCATCGGTGACGGTGTCTTCCGCCAGCAGAATGTCGACCTGCTGGTATTCATCCATGGTGTAGCTCCGGGCGTGGCAAGGCAAAAAAGAAGGTGGCACCGACATCGACCGCGGCTTCGGCCCAGATCCGGCCATGCAGCCGGTTGATGATACGGTGGGCGATTGCCAGCCCGACACCGGTTCCGGAAAAGGTATCGGCTGAATGCAGGCGCTGAAAAACTCCGAACAGTTTTTGGTAATAGGTCATGTCGAAGCCGACCCCATTATCGGCCACCATGTAAATTGTTTCGAAACTGGTTTCGTGGCCGCTGATCCGAATCACCGGTTGCGCTACGGTACCGCTATATTTGAGCGCGTTTGCAATCAAATTCATCCAGACCTGTTGCAGCAACGCGCGGTCGCCATGACAGCCCGGCAGCTGACCGATCTGCAGATGCGAATTCGGGTATTCATCCTT
>JAYVEF010000288.1:0-2705 GCA_043748965.1 Burkholderiales bacterium | reverse complement strand
ATGGCCTCGTCCCTGCGTGGTAGCCGCACCCGAAAATTCAAAGCCGACATTAACGTCGTACCGTACATCGACGTGATGTTGGTGCTACTGGTGATTTTTATGGTCGCAGCACCGTTGACCAACCCTGGCGTGATCAATCTGCCGACAGCAGAAAAGTCAGCGCTGCCGCCATCCGAATACATTCAGATCGCGCTACGACCGGATACCGCGGCGACCATCGGCGTCAATGGTCGAAAAAACGGTACAGCCAAGCCCGAGGTCACCCGCAATCGCGCCGATCTGTTGCAGAAATTGCGTACCTTGCATGCGTCCAGCCCGGACTTGCCGGTAATGATTTCCGGCGACAAGGAAAGTCGTTACGACGACGTGATACAGATCATTTCGGAAGCCAAGAAAATGGGCATCACACGCGTCGGACTAGCCACCAAATCTTGAGATGCAGATGAAGGCGGCAACGCCATATTCAATTCCGACGGAACCCGGCCGCGCGCGCGCAATCGCGCTAGCTGCGGCAGTGCACGTACTTTTGCTGGCATTTCTCTGGATCGGCGTGCGGTGGCAAAATGAAGCCCCGGTGAGTGTGGAAGCCGAAATCTGGAGCCCTGAGCCGCGAAATGCCGCCGCGCGTGCGCCAGAACCGGAACCAGCGCCATCTGTCGGTGTCAGATCAACCCCGACCATCACCGCGCAGGCAAAGCTGTCACCGAAGCCAAAAAGCGAGGTCGTGCCAGACAACAAGCCGGATATCGCGCTCGAACAAATAAAAAAACGCAAGGCCGCACTGATTGCAAAACAAGTTTCAGAAGCCGCTGCAGAGGAAGACAAGCAACAGAAAATGGTGCGTAAAGAAGCAGAGCAAAAACGTCTCGATAAGGAACGCGCACAAAAAGCGCGAAGGGACGAGCAGCAGCTCGACAAAGAGCAGGACAGGCAACGCGACCAGGAATTGGCACAACAGAAAAAAAACGATATGAAAGAAACAGAGGCCCTCAAAAAACGTCGGCAAGAGGAAGCCGACAGCAAGCGCACCGAAAAAAATCGGGCTGAACAATTACGCTACATCGCTGGTAACGTGGCTGGTAACGGTAGCAGCGGCGATGCGCCAAAGTCTCAAGGCAGCCGTGCAGACAGCGGTTACGCCCGCAAGGTCGCTGGCATCATCCGCTCCAATACCGTATTCAATGTTCCCGAAAGTTTAGAGGGCAATCCGGCAGTCGAATACGTCGTCGATCTGCTGCCCGACGGCGAAGTGAAAGGGCAACCACGCAAACAGAAATCATCTGGTGTGCCGGGCTTCGACGAAGCAGTACTGCGTGCTATTGAAAAATCAACTTTTCCGCCCGACAAATCCGGCGCGGTACCACCGCAAATTATTGTGTCTCACAAACCGAAAGACTGAGCAGCCATGAAAAAGAAAATTCGAAGCACAATCGGCCTGTTGGCGCTGCTCGCGGCGAGCGCAGCCCAAGCCCAGCTACGGGTAGATATTGCCGGTGTCGGTGCCAACCAGATTCCTATCGCGGTCGCTACATTCGCCGATGAATCACTAGCGCCGGCGCAGGTCAGCGCAATCATCAAAGCCGACCTGGCACGCAGCGGTTTCTTCAAGGTGATCGATACCGGTAGCGTACTGTCGGAGACTTCGTCGATCAACTACGGCGACTGGAAATCCCGTGGCGCCGACGCGCTGGTCGTGGGTAGTGTGCAGCGCCTGGCCGACGGCCGCTTCGACGTGCGTTACAAGCTACTCGACACCGTCAAGGGAGCGCAATTATCTGCGCTGTCGCTAGCAGCGCCAGAAACGCGTACCCGCGTCACCGCGCATAAAATTGCGGACGATATTTATGAAAAATTAACAGGTGCGCGTGGAGCCTTTGCAACGAGGATTGCCTATGTGACCAAAGCCGGGCGTGAATACCGGCTCGAAGTCGCCGACGCCGATGGCGCTGACACCAACATCGCTTTACGCTCGAACGAACCGATAATCTCTCCGGCCTGGTCGCCCGATGGCACCCGCGTCGCCTACGTCTCGTTCGAAAACAAAAAGCCAGTGGTGTACGTCCAAAATTTAATGACCCGTCAGCGCACCGTATTGGCTAACTACAAGGGTAGTAACTCGGCACCGTCATGGTCGCCTGACGGCACGCGCCTGGTCGTCGCACTGTCGCGTGATGGCTTGACCCAATCTTATATTTTGAACGCGGACGGTACCGGATTGCGACGCCTGACCAACACGAACGGAATCGATACGGAGCCACAGTTTTCCGCCGATGGGCAAAGTATTTATTTCACCAGTGATCGTAGCGGCGGACCGCAAATCTACAAGATGAGCATCAACGGTGGGGAGGCGCAACGCGTGACGTTCAAGGGCGCCTACAATATTAGTCCGCGCGCCTCGTCGGATGGCAAAACACTGGCATATATCTCGCGTCGCGAGGGCGGTTTTCAGCTGTACGCGATGGATCTGAGCAGCGGTCAGGAACTACGTTTGTCCGACACTGCCAAGGATGAATCGCCGAGCTTTTCACCGAACGGCAAGTACATCATGTACGCGACCGAATCGGGTCAACGCGGCACGCTTGCGGTAGTATCCGTCGACGGTCGCGTGAAGCAGAGATTGACCACGCAGGTCGGTGATATACGAGAGCCGACCTGGGGGCCATTTTTGAAGTAATCGCCACAGCATCAGGCAAGCGCCGATGCGG
>JAYVEF010000287.1:0-57033 GCA_043748965.1 Burkholderiales bacterium | reverse complement strand
GCCTGTGCCTGCTCATCTATGGGGCGGGCGCGCTGCGCAGTTTTTTCGACGACACCGACTGCGCCCTCCACAACTACGACGCGAAGCTGGGTGGCGGAGCGAAGACGATCCAGGGACGGAAATACGTCGTCACGCTTTGCGGCAACGGCGGCGGCAGGAGCCATTTGTTCGGCGACACCCTGGAGCGGGTCAGGCTGTCCATCGCCGACGAGCAAGGGCGATTGCTGGCGCGCCGCTACTACTCGGTCTTCTGGGATGCCCAGCCGGGCCACAATCCGATCGAAGTGGAGCAGGATCGCATCGTCTACTACGACGACGACGACAAGAGCGACAGCCGAAGGACGATCCGCATGCCGCCCTCCATGATCGACTGGCTTAGGGCGCGCGCGCTTTGACCCACCAAAGCTGACTGATTTCGACCGCTAGACCGCTGTCCAGTGGCGCGCGGGCGCCTGAGTCCATGGGTTACAGCAGGGCTCCATCTCGTCAATATGCGGGTGCTGTCCGGCCATGCGCAGCGGATGGCCAATGCAAAATCGGCTTAATGGCATGCCGCAAGGCCGAGCGTGGAGCCGGTCCTGGACAGTCCGTCCATCAAGCAAATCCGCGGCTTTTGATCGAACATCGCCTTGTGAAAAATCGGCGGGGGGAGACGAATGCTACGTGTGTGGTGCCGAACTTGAAGGCTATGCCACTCTACGCCGCATCGCCGGCTGCTGAACTGGCGCTTAGTTGTCAATGATCTGCTGGGTTCACAACACGTCGCTGCGAGTCTTCATTGTTTTCTTTTCAGACTTGGGACGCTTCGTCGACGTCGCTATTTTTCTGCCTTCGACTTCCCGCGCCCGCATGGCTTGCAGCTCGCGATAGGTCGGCCCGATAAATTCCAATGTGGGCATGTCGAGCGCGGAATGCCAAAGGGTCCACAGGCAAAAACGCTCGCCGCTTTCGCTTCCATCGTCAATTTCAAAATCGACATAGGCATGGCACTCGTCCACCAACCCTATGGCGACCATATCCGATATCGTCGCGATCGATACTGGGCCTTCAATGCCGTGCCGGGCGCGGATCCAGCCTCGCTTGCCGTTTCGAATCGCCAACCGCAGCAGGGGCCCGTTTATCGCCATAGCTCGGCTCGGAGCCGGGCGCTCGTCTCCTGGGTTGTAGCGGCATATCTGCCTAGCTATCTTTTGATGCATCTCCCAATGCGGCTCCGAGCACTTTTTTCCCCTTGCCATTTTTTCTCCTATCTTGTTTGCCGGTTGCATCGCCTTTTGCTTGAACATTGTTTGCCACTGCCACGGCTCGCGTGACGCATGCCCAGCAACGCTCGGCGCAATTCGATCTTGCTTGGCTAACCGCGCGGTGATCGAAGCCAAATGACTGCGCGCCTGGTGAACCGAGTGAAATTGTCTGCAAGCGATGCCTGTGGAGCCGCCGCGCTTTGAAGATACAGCGCTGAGAGTGAAAGCAAAAAAGCCGCCACCGGGCGGCCTCCATCGCGGGCGCGGACAATTTATTAAATCCACGTCAATCCGTGCGCTTCGTTGCCAGGGCCGGGGCCTCTAGCGCCGCGGAGGCAATGTCAGTGGCATCGACTCCGCTCTGGACGCGCTGCAGGGCATGCGAAAGGAGTGATTGGACCTGATTAGCGAATTCCTCGTGTTTCGAGAGATCCGTCCAGCGTCGCGAGGCCGCCTCGATTGGGGTCAGCCACACGATGTCCCACTCGCCGATGCGATCCACCACCGTCCCCAGCGTGTTCTCCTCCACCATGGACTCAACCACTCCCTCTCCATCAACGTAAAAGGCCTCCTGTTTGGCTAGATCGAAGATCGTCGAAAATGCCTGGCCCTTGCGAATAGCGGCCTCAAGCGAGTTCGACACCTTGTTCCCCTCGACCCACGCGGTCAGATCGGCCTTCTGGTATAGGCAAGTCTAGTTGGTTCCCTTCGCGCCGCAACCGCCGCCCTGGCTATAGACCGGCCCATGCCCGTCTTTGCGCAGCCGCTCCATCTTCGTCACCGAAGTGCGCAGGAATACTGCGGCTTCGCTCGTGGTCAGCAGGGCGCCCGAAGGCAACGCGCCGATCGCCCCGAGCACATCGGCCACTTTCATCGTCGTTCCGCCGTATCTAACATCGGAAAACAGATCTTTCGATAAACCCGACATTATTTCTCCACCACTTCTTATCTCCGTCCAGAACCGACGCGCGCGCGATCGATTGCCTCGCGGCGATTGCATCATCACTCGGTCAGCCAACTGCTGCTTCGGACTTCGGCGAGCGAACTGCTTTGACGGAGACTGTTGGATTCCAATGCGCGAGGATTGCCTGCCGGGCCCATTGATCCCCGGTCGTCTCAAACACCTGTTTTCCGCCGTCTCGCGAGCGCAAAGCATTCAAAACGAGCTGCGATCGATTATTAATGCTACGCGCCCGTCCACTAAAGGTAGTTTGACATCAGCGCGCCGTCAAAGGATAACTGAACCACCACGAGAGGAGTTTCCATGAAAAAAACAGACCCTAAAACCGAACTGCGACCCCATTTTTCAATCACTTCTGCCGAGCAAAAAGCTATGTTTTGGGCTGCGGTGACACTGGGTTTGATGGCGGCGACATATCTGTTGGTTGAAGCGTTCGCTCGCCTACACCGTTTTTGTTGAGGCTATCGACCATTCTATAAATTCCATATGCGATGATCACCGCAGCCAACACTGCTAGGGCAACGCGAACCAACCCGCTCGCGAGAAAGGCAAGATAGGCGAGGGTTACGCCGAGAAGAAGAATCATCACGACGCCTAATAGACCGAAGGATATTGAAGGGGTCACTCACGCTCCTAAAAGAAAAAATTGATCGGCGACTAAGCACGCTTCAGCATTCCGCAGGCAATCTAGTATGAAAAACGCAGCGGTGGCTGCGGAAGAACAGTTGATTGCGTCTTCCTCTCGCCTCTCAAGACGTGCATCATCACCTGCGCGGTCTTCCATCCCTTCGAGCCGCATGCGATCTAGGCAGCTTAAAAAGCTGCACATTATTTCTTTGGCAAAATACTAACAGCTTTAAAGATGGATTTCGACGCGGACGTCGAACTGCCGCAATCGTCAACACCTTCTGCGGCGCAAACCATGATGAGGATGCATCATTTAACGCGACAGCAACTTGTCATTCCGGTTGCACTAGACTCGCATAAGGTTCCTACATCTATCCCAATGGGATCGGCATTTTATTTCGATTCCAGAACCTGCCGCCATTTTCGTAGATAGCCGCTACGAACAGATCAAGCACAGCGAGCCAAAGCTGTTAGGAGCTGATTTCGGTTGAGGCAGTTTTCCGTGGCCGCCCCGTCCGGGGTTTGGGCGGCCGGCAGATATGAGGCGCGGGAGCCGCGATCGGTGGCCAATCGACCGGCTTCAATGCGTTGTAGACGTTCGGCGCCCTCGCCAGGATCGCCTGCTCGATCCTCATCATCCACTCCCGCAGCAAAGACCACTCGGCCGCCGTGTAGGTCTCGGTGACGCTGACATGGGCGTGGTTCAAAAATCGGCTTTTGATGCCGTCGGGCACTCCGATTGAAGTCATCACCGCCCCGAATGATCGACGCAGGTCGTGCCGGTTGAGCTTCTCCAACCCTATCTCCTCCCGCAGGTCGTCGAGCAGGTCGGTCGCGTCCATGTAGTGCCCCGTCTTGGAGAACGGGCTCCGGGCTGGAAACACGAAATTCCGGGACTTGCCCTTGAACCCACGGCGAGCGGCCTCCTCCGCGGCGGCCACTTGGCGACGCTTCACCAACTCCAACGCCATCGGCGTCAGCGGCATCCGATGGCTCCGTCCGTTCTTCGTCTTGTGGAAGAACACGTAGGGCCCCCAATCCGGATGGTCCTGGATGAGCACGTGGCTGGTCGATCGCCGGCCAATGCCTGGGCCGCCCGACTCCGCGAGAAGCTCGCCCCAGACCAGCCCCGCGTGCTCGCTTTTTCGGCACCCCCACAGCAGCATGAGCATCAGGTAGTGGACCCCCGTCATGTTGTCGTTGATGTCCTTCTTCGACCAGCACGCCTCCAGGAACCTTCCCAGGTCCTGCGTCGGCCGCAGCGGATTCCGCTTGCCCTGCTCCTCCCTCCCCGCGTCGATCTGCTCCTTCGTCCTGTAGAAGTGGTTGAGCGACAGGAAGTTGAAGGGATTTCCCTTGATCGTCGGCTCGCGGCCTTGCGCCTGCGCCCGGATCTTCTCGTTCTCGACATACCAGTCCACGGCGCGCGCGGGCCAGCGGAACGCCTGCTCGGTCGCGGTGGGCGTCGCGTCGAAGGTCTCCTTGAACTTGCGCTTGATCTCGTCGGTGTCGATCTCGCGCACCTTCCTATCCGACCATCCCCACTGCGCATGCCGCCGCATCACGCGATCGTAGACCCTTAGCGTCTCCGGCTTCGCCGGACGCTGAGTGCGCTCGACCATATGTTCCCGGTAGGCCTCCATCGCCTGCCCCAGCGTCACCTCCGCGGCATCCCGAGCGCGCGCCATGACGTTCGGATTTTGTCCAGTTTCGATCATCGCTCGCGCAAGTTCCCTCCCCTTCGCGCGGGCATCCTGTATCTTGTCGAAGTCTGCGAAATTGCCGACTTTGGAGAGCATCGATTTGCTCAGGACCTTGCGTCGAAGGATGTAGGTTTTTTTGCCGGCGACTTTGAGCCCGAATCCTGGCGGAGCATCGCGGCTCGCGTCCCACACGATGTAGCTGGCGGGATCAGAAACGGCTTTGGCGGAAAACATCAGCTTCCCGTCGGGGCCGTAGCCGACGGGAGGATGCTCCAGCCGGCGCAGCTTGCAGTAGTTGTCATTGAGCTCGGCGCGCCAGGCTGGGGACCGCGCGGCGACCTTATCCGATGGCTGATCGCCGGAAGGGGTTTTTGGAGGTTGCTTGCTCTGCATCGCCTGTCCTTTCAGGGACGGGTGAAAGGTATCGGAAATACCGTTGGGGACCATTTTTTAGCGTAATTCCCCTATGGCGCGCAGGCTCAGAACGCTTCATGGGGATTAAAATTGAGCATAGCAGAAAAGTGACCGGAGGGATCCTCAGGTGATCCCCTTCGGAAGGGTAGGCAAATGAAGGAGCTTGATGGAGCGTGGCGGCAATTCGGATCGCCAAATGACAGCAAACTATTGATTTAGATGAAGAATATCGATACCAAAGACAGAAGCGGCGAGGCGCTCATCGAGCCAATCGACACCTCCAAACACACGCCCATGATGCAGCAGTACTTGCGCATCAAATCCAGCCATCCGACAATGCTGCTGTTTTATCGCATGGGTGACTTCTACGAACTGTTTTTCGATGATGCGATAAAGGCCGCGCGACTGCTCGGCATTACCCTCACTCAACGCGGCAATTCAAATGGCGTGCCGATCAAAATGGCTGGCGTGCCGTTTCATGCTGTCGACCAATATCTGGCGAAGCTGGTTCGGCTGGGCGAGTCGGTGGCGCTGTGCGAACAGATTGGCGATCCGGCAACCAGCAAGGGGCCGGTTGAACGCAAGGTGGTGCGCGTGATTACTCCCGGCACACTGAGCGATGCAGACCTGCTGCCTGAAAAATCCGAACGCCCTTTGCTGGCGCTCGCCGTGATCGGTCAGCGCAAGCAGATGACGGTTGGGCTGGCCTGGCTGTCGATGGCGAGCGGCACATTGCGCATGCTTGATTTCAGCTGCGATCCAAAGCAGCTCGATGTCCGACTGAAGCAGGAAATCGAACGGATCGTGCCGGCTGAGATATTGATCTCTGACGCTACCGACGACCGCTTGCGCGACGCTGGTGTCGGCGCGCGAACGGCGGTGCCCCACTGGCATTTTGATCCGGTCAACGGTCATCAGGCGTTGCAGGATCAGCTTGCCGTGACGACCTTGCAGGGCTATGGAGTAGCGTCCCCTAGCGCGGCCTGCGGTGCGGCTGGTGCGCTGCTGCTGTATGCCCGCGCGACACAGGGCAAGGCCCTGCAGCACGTGCGCAGTTTGATACCTGAGTCCGAAGATGAATTCATCGGCCTCGATGCGCCGACCCGACGTAATCTTGAACTGACCGAAACGATTCGCGGTCAGGACGCCAGTAGCGCTACGCCAACGCTTTTTTCGCTGCTCGACCACTGCCGCACCGCGATGGGCTCGCGTTTGCTGCGGCACTGGCTGCATCATGCGCGGCGCGACCAGCGCGTGGCACAGGGGCGGCACACGGCGATCCATGCCCTGTTGCGATCGGAGGCGGCCACGGCGCTGTGCACCACGCTGGCAGCGGTGCCGGACATGGAGCGCATCACCACCCGCATCGCACTGCTGTCAGCGCGACCGCGCGATCTGGCGGGTCTGCGCGGCGGATTGCAGCAACTGCCGGCGTTGCGGGCGTATGTCGATTTATGCAATAGCGACGCCGACGCGCCGCTGCTGCGCGCGATACACGATGCAATGGCGACACCGACCGACTGCCTCGATTTGCTGGAACGTGCGATCGCACTGGAACCCGCCGCGATGGTGCGCGATGGGGGCGTGATTGCGCGCGGTTTTGATGCCGATCTGGACGAACTACGCGGGTTATCTGAAAACGCCGGACAATTTTTGGTCGACCTGGAAACGCGCGAGCGCACGCGTACCGGCATTACCAATCTGCGTGTCGAATACAACCGCGTGCACGGTTTTTACATTGAAGTCACCCACGCACAGACCGACAAGGTGCCCGACGATTACCGGCGCCGGCAGACCCTGAAAAACGCCGAACGATACATCACGCCGGAACTGAAAGCATTTGAAGATAAAGCACTTTCGGCACAGGACCGCGCACTGACACGCGAAAAAATTCTGTACGACCAACTGCTGCAGGACCTGGCACCCCAGATCGAGCAGTTTCAGTCCATTGCTCATGCGGTGGCGCAGCTCGATACCCTGGCCGCGCTGGCAGCACATGCGACGCGCCATAACTGGTGCGCGCCACAACTGGTTGACCAGCCCATGGTCTCGATTGTGCAGGGCCGTCACCCGGTGGTCGAGAGCGTCATCGAACGCTTCATTGCCAATGACTGTTCGCTCGACGATTCCCGGCGTCTTCTGCTAATTACCGGACCCAACATGGGCGGAAAATCGACTTACATGCGTCAGGTTGCGCTCATCACATTGCTGGCCTACGTCGGCAGTTTTGTGCCAGCAACGTCGGCCGCGATTGGTCCGATCGACCGGATCTTTACGCGTATCGGCGCGGCCGATGATCTGGCCGGCGGGCGTTCGACCTTCATGGTCGAGATGACCGAATCGGCGGCGATTTTGAATGGCGCCACGGCGCAGTCGCTGGTGCTGATGGACGAAGTCGGGCGCGGCACGTCGACCTTCGACGGTCTGGCGCTGGCGTGGGCGATTGTGCGCCATTTGATCGAGACGACCCGCAGCTTTACGCTATTTGCGACGCATTATTTTGAGCTGACGCAATTAGCCGGGGTCCATGCGTCAGCCAACAACGTGCACCTTTCGGCAATCGAGCACAAGGATCGGATCGTCTTTTTACATGCACTCGAAGCCGGGCCTGCGTCGCAAAGTTATGGCTTGCAGGTGGCCCAGCTGGCAGGTGTCCCGCAGCCGGTGATCCGTGCCGCGCGCAAGCATCTGGCTGCGCTTGAAGCGCAATCGGTGCGTACTACGCCGCAGTTCGATCTGTTCGCTGGAACGAACCAGCCGTGCGACGAGGCGATCGTGCCCGTTGCCCCAGCCACGCCAGAAGCCGACGCACTGTTTGGTGCGCTCGAACAAATCGATCCCGACACCCTGACGCCACGCGATGCACTCGATCAGTTATACCGGTTGAAGCGTCTGTACGGCGAGGTGACGCGATGATCCGGCGTACCATCCACCGGCTGCTGCTTGCGACGGCGCTGCTGGCAGCCATGCCGGTGCGGGCAGCTGGTGATGAATTCAGTATCGGCGTGATCGCACCGTCGCTCACCGCGCCCAATGACGACAGCGCCTTGCATCAGGCGATCAGCGAAACCGATGACGACAATCTGGCTTTTGTCGTAGTCAACGGTATCAAGTCAGCCGAAGAAAATTGTACGGATACGGTCTACCTGGACCGCAAAATTCTCTTCGACGGCGCCAAGAACGGCTTGGTCGTATCGCTCGCTGGTGCCGACTGGACGGGATGCCGCAGCAGCAGTGGCCGCACAGCAGCAATCGAGCGGTTAAACCGACTGCGCGAATTGTTTTTCGCGGAAGATTTTTCGTTCGGCGCCAGTAAAATTCCATTGTCACGTCAGTCGAGTGCTCCAAAATTTCGTAGCTATGCCGAGAACGCCCGCTGGGAATTTGGCCCGGTTCTATTCGCGACGCTGAACCTGCCCGCCGACAATAATCACTTTTTAATGGCAGCCGGGCGCAACAACGAATTTGAAGATCGCTTAATCGCCAATCATGACTGGTTACAGCGACTGGTCACGATCGCCACCCGTCGCAGGTTTGCCGCCCTGGTAGTGTTTTGCGACAGCGATCCGCTGGCGCTGGTTACACCGAAGCCGCGGCACGACGGTTACGCAGACGTGCGAGATCAACTGGTGCAACTGGCGCGGCATTTTGCTGGTCGGATTTTAATAGTTCACGACAGTGCCGTGGCTCGCGCCGAAACGTCGACCGGCATTTCCTGGAACGGGAACCTGGGGACATTGGCGGTGTCGTCCGGATGGTTGCGTCTAACCGTTGCACCGGCTACTACTGCGCTATTTTCCATCACCAGCGGCGAGACTGCACCCGCGAGTCGTCGCGATAAAAAGGCCGCGGTAAAGTAGCCGCTGCCTTGGGTGCTGCACGGCACTCGGGCCGCATTGCAACCACTGTGTCATGACGCGATCGACGTAAAGGTCGACGTAAATTCTCAGTGAATCGGGTGGCTACGGAAGTGGTCGCCCGCTTCGTCATCGGGTTCATCGTGGTGATGGCCGTGTGCACCGTGCACATGTTCGTGCATGATTTCTTCGTCCGAAGCGGCCCGTACTTCAGCGACATTGAGTGAAAAACGCAGCGCCATGCCGGCCAATGGATGATTACCATCCAAAACTACTTTGTCATCGGCAATATCGGTCACCGTAAAGATCACCGAAGCGTCGTCGTCGCTGCCGTCGGGCAAGCCTTCGAACTGCATACCGACTTCCAGTGGCGTCGGCAGACGATCACGCGGCTCGACCTTTACCAGTGCCGGGTCATACTCACCGAAAGCATCATCTGGCTCAACCTGAATCGTGGTCTCGAAACCAGTTTCCTTGCCGTCGAGCGCTTCTTCGATTTTTGGCAAGGTGTTCTCATAGCCGCCATGCAGGTAGACCATCGGATCGCGACTTTCCTCGATGACGTTACCCTGCGCGTCGGATAATTTGTAATGGACGGTCACGACCGTATTTTTTGCAATTTTCATAGCGCATCCTTTCGTTTATATTTGAAGAATTATACCCGCCGATACGTATCAAGTTTTCAGCGCGCGCAAAAATTTGGACTACCGGCAGGGCGCAACAGATGGCCGGCGCTATAATGCGCCGATGAAAAAACTTACCCTCCTTGGCGAACGCACGCCGGCGCAATTTCTGGCCGAGTACTGGCACAAGAAGCCCTGCGTGATCCGTCAGGCAGTCCCCGGCATCACGCCGCTGCTATCGCGCGATGCGCTGTTTGCGATGGCGCAAGATGCAGATGTCGAGAGTCGTCTGGTCACGCATTTTAGACAGAAGTGGGAAATGCAAACCGGCCCATTACCGACATTGCCCGCGCCGACCAAAAAAAACTGGACCGTGTTACTGCAGGGGATGAATCTGCACCACCAGGGCGCCGATGCGCTACTGCGACAATTCAACTTTATTTCCGACGCACGGCTGGATGATTTGATGATCAGCTATGCCACCGACGGCGGCGGTGTGGGTCCGCATGTGGATTCGTATGACGTGTTTTTGTTGCAGGTCGAAGGCATCCGGCGCTGGCGTATCGGCGCCCAAAAGGACCTGTCGTTGCAGTCTGGCGTGCCACTCAAGATATTGCAGCGCTTTGCGCCGGATGCGGAATTTGACCTGGCGCCAGGCGACATGCTGTATCTGCCTCCGCAGTATGCTCACGAAGGTGTCGCGCTGGGCGAATGCGTGACGTATTCGATCGGCTTTCGTGCGCCCTCCTATCAGGAACTTGGAGAGGCATTTTTGCAGTTCATGACTGACTCGATCGACCTGCCTGGCCACTACGCCGATCCGGATCTGCGTCCAACCGCGCATCCCGCTGAGATCGACAGCGCCATGTTGTCGCAGGTGGCGCGTGAATTGAACAAGGTTAAATTCACTGCCGACGATATCGCGATATTTTTGGGCGAGTATTTATCGGAACCGAAACCGTCGGTATTTTTTGACCCGCTCGAAAAGCCGCTGTCACTGCCAAAATTTATGCTGGCTGCGGCAAAAAGAGGCCTGGTACTGTCGCGAACAACGCAGATGTTGTACCGCAATAAACTGGTCTTTATCAACGGCGAATCGTTTGCAGTCGACATGCTCGACCAATCTATGCTGCGCGCCTTGGCGGACCACCGGCAAATGCCGGCATCGTCGGTAGCACAGGCCTCGCAGGATGTCGCCGAAACGTTGCACGACTGGTATCGACAAGGCTGGCTGCACTTCTGTGCCTGATGAGGGGTGGCGATGCGCTGCATAGCACCACAAGGTGGCACTGATTGAGCAGCGCCTGGCTGTCGGTTTTAGCATTGCGTCACTGGCAACTGGATACATCTACTTTTGTTACTTACTTTTAAGCAAATAACAACTGCCGTGACGCACAAAAACCCGTTATAATTGCGCGCTTAGGAAGGCCGAGCTCAGATTCTTGCGTTTTTGGAATTAACTTGGAAACTCAGCTAGGATTTTCTATAGAGCGATAATTACCGGTAATTATTCATCGCAAAATCTTAATAAATTTGTTAATAATCGAAGGAACATCCATGAAAAAAACTCTGTTGATCGCATCCCTGTTGGCCCTGGCTCTGGCTGCTTGCGGTAAAAAAGAAGAAGCTGCTGCACCTGCCGCCGCTCCTGCTGTTGAAGCTGCTGCTGCCAGTGCTACCGCTGCTGCTGCCAGCGCAACTGCCGATGCTGCTGTCGCAACCAAGGCTGCTGCATCCGCAACAGAGGCTGCTGCCGCAACCACGCCAGCCGCTGACCCTGCTGCTGCACCTGCTGCTGCTGCTGCTGCTTCGGCTGCCAGCGACGCTGCTGCTGCTGCCAAAACCGCTGCTGCAGATGCTTCCAAAGCTGCTGCTGCTGCACCAGCCGCATCGAAGTAATCTTTTGCGCTGCCTGAAAAAGCCGACCTGCGGGTCGGCTTTTTCTTGCGTGTCTATATGACCGCGGTCACTGTGTGCGGTATTGTATGGACCGAATACGATCACCCGAGACTGCAGCGCGCCGCACGCACGAATTGTCCACCGGGCTGCTATCGCCCAGTGACATCAGTCTGCACGATTGCGCCGTACCACCTGCCTCCCGTTCATGGCGAACTTCAGCCGGATTAGTGCCGTCGTTTCCGACCATGGCCCCCGGTCAGAGGGCCAGCTGGCCAGCACATCGACGACGCGCAAAACCGCATCAGGAATTGTCGATTCACCCGTTCAAGTCATCAGCCAGGACAATCCAGTCGAATCCTTCGTTCTGGCAGGCGATAAGGATTTCTGCTGACACGGTACCGAGGCCACTGACAATAGCAGCATGCGCCAGCGCCGGCGTATTGTTTTGCTGACTTAAATGAGCGCCGATCACGCGGCGCAATTTTGACTTGTCAATAGCAGCCAGAATCTGGCTGCTACTGTCATTGGAGAGGTGGCCGTATGCGCCACCGATGCGACGTTTCAGCGAAGGGGGATAGACCGAATTCTCCAACATCTGACGATCGTGATTGCATTCCAGTACCAGCGCGTCGCAGCCACCAAGAGCAGCGATCAGATGCGCCGTGGGATGCCCTGCATCGGTCAGAACACCGAGACGAAAACGGTCGTCGCTGGCGACGTATTGGACCGGCTCGCGGGCATCATGCGGGACTGTATACGGCAGCAGTTGCAGGTCGCCAATGGCGAAAGATTGCCCATCGCGACAGAAACGTACCTGCACATCTTTAGCGTCAGCTTCGACGGCACGAAAGGTACCGTAGCTAAGCCACACCGGTACGCGATAGCGCCGTGCGAATTTGAAAACGCCACTGACGTGATCCGAATGTTCATGGGTGACCACGATGCCAGACAGGTCGGTCGGCGCCAGGCCAAGCCGTGCAAGCCGACGTTCGGTTTCGCGAATCGCAAAGCCGCAGTCCAGCATGACGTTGGTGGGCCTCACGCCGGCGCTGCACGAAATCAGCAGCGCATTGCCTTCGCTGCCACTGCCCAGACTGGCGAATTTCAAGGGTGCCCGATCATGCAGCAGCCTACCTTTGACAGCGCCCGCAAATTTATTTCAGTTGCTCGTTCAGGAGTTTCAGGATGCGGTCGGCGGTCGCGGAAATTTCCGGCTTGCCGTCGCTGTTCAACACCGTGATGCGACTGTTAGTGCCCATTTCCTTAACCGAGACGCGATACCGCTGCGCCGCCTTGGCCTTGTCGTCCGAACTCGAGAAAATCCGTGAAAACAGCCCCTTACTGGCAGACTTGCTCTGCGCGTCCTTGTCCTGATCGACATAGCGGACAAAATAGATACCCTGAACGCGGTCACGGTCTTCCACTGTGAAGCCAACCCGGTCCAGTGCCAGGCCAACCCGGCGCCAGGCGCGGTCGAAACCTTCATCGACTTCGTCGTAGGCGATAGCGCCGTCCTTACCTTGTTTGGAATGGGCCTGCTGCGGCTCGGCCTGCGCCACGATGGCCTTGGCAGTCTTGATTTCTTCGGCACCCAAACGGGCCATCAGGCGCGATAGAAATTCGGCTTCGAGGCCAGCATCCGGCTTACGCGGAGTCCAGACGGTGCTATCTTTTTGCTGACCTACCAAAACTTCTTCGGCGCCGCGATGGCTGATATAAATTTCGGTGCTACCGTCGGCACTGCGCTCCAGACGGGTGCGGAACTTGTCGCGCTCACCGGTGGAATACATTGAATCGAGCACCTTACCGATCGAGTTGCGTACAAAATCCTGCGGGATTTTTGCGCGATTTTCGGCCCAGTCGGTTTCCATCACACCGGCCTGTTGATTTTCAACATCGATTAGGAATCCATTCTCTTGCCAGAAGTCCTTGATTTGGGGCCAGAGCTTTTCAGGCGTCTGCTTGACTACCAGCCAGCGCTGCGTTCCATCGCGTTCAACGCGCGCCTGCTGTGTGGCATTGGGAGCGACTGATGTGCTGCTGGTAACAGCAGCGCCGACGGCTGGCTGTGTGCCTTTGGCAGAAGCGAAGTTCGAGGCCGTCGCGGTACCGCTACTGCTTTCGGTGATCGCATAGCGACTGTCTTTTTGCAATTGCGTCAGGTCGGGCGGGATCTCAAGCGTGTTGGCGGTCCCTTTGCTCGCGCTTTTGTAATCAAGGCGTTCCGGCTCCAGCATTGTATTCAACGAGGTGCAACCAGCGAGGCTAGTCAGCGCAACGGTCAGGAAAATTCCGCGAGTGATTTCACGGTAAAAGGATTCAGGGTTCTTGCGAATAGTCATGTCGATGCAGTGGGATGAGTCGAATCAAATTCGAACGGGATTTAGACAGGCACGCTTGATCAGGCGGCTCATTGTAATACACCGGAATTTTTTTACCGGCTTACGCAGCGATAGTTTTTAGAATGCCCGACTCCTGCAATGCCGAACGCACCGTGTCGCGCCACTCTTCGGCCAGTGGCACCAGCGGCAAGCGCATCCCGGACTCGATCAGCCCTACCTCATGCATGGCCCACTTGAGTGGCACCGGATTGGGTTCGACGAACAGTTTGTTATGCAGTGGCAAGAGCCGATTGTTGAGGGCGATCGCCTCAGTGGTCCGTCCGGCCATGGCGGCTGCACATAACTGATGCATCGCGCGCGGGGCGATGTTGGCGGTCACGGAAATATTACCCTTTGCGCCGCAAAACATCAGTGCCATGGCGGTCGGATCATCGCCCGAATACACTGCAAACGAGGGCGGCGCCAAACGCATCAGATCGGTACCGCGACCGATATTGCCAGTGGCATCTTTAAGACCGATCACTCCCGGCAGCATGGCCAGGCGCAGAGCAGTTTCATTACTCATATCAGCCACGGTCCGGCCCGGTACATTGTAGAGCACGACCGGAAAATCGACTGCTTCGACAATCTTTTTAAAGTGCTGATACATGCCCTCCTGCGACGGTCGGTTGTAGTAAGGCACGACTAGCAGGGAGGCATCGGCACCGACGCTTTTTGCAAATCGGGTCAACTCGATCGCTTCGGCAGTCGAGTTGCCACCAGTTCCGGCAATGACAGGAATCCGCTTGGCGGTATGCTCAACGGCGACCTTGATCAACGCGCAATGCTCATCGACAGTAACAGTTGGCGATTCGCCGGTGGTGCCGACGATGACAATGCTGTCGGTTCCTTCGGCAATGTGCCAGTCGATCAGCTTGCGCAAACCGGCCAGATCGAGACTGCCATCGGAATGCATCGGAGTGACGATTGCAACTATGCTGCCCTGGATCATGATTATCAGTACACAGAAATAGGGAAAGCGACGATTGTAGCGGATCACCAGCAGCAACGGTGCAGACTGGCATGCCCCAATTGCAAAGCCTTACAAATACAGCGCCGAGATATCCGCAAAATCGCGCCCGCGCAGCGCACAAAGTCGCTGCAGCATGGCTGGCCTCGGAAAGGCGCTGTAGCCATCTTCGAACGCCAGCAAATGCATCGCAAACGGTACCGCGTTGCACGCCGCAAGTAACTCGCCAGGTTGTAGCAAAAACGCGGGATTCGACGGTTTGCCGAACTCGCCATTTCCCGCGGCGAAGGTTTCATAGATCAACAGACCACCGTCGATCAGACTTGCGAACAGTGCCGGCAGCATTGGGCGGTACAGATAATTGGTAACGACGATGCCGGCGAAGGTCTCTGGCTGCAAAAGGCCCGCAACAGCCGGATCGTCCTTTTCGAGGTCAATACAGAGGATTTCGATCGGGTGCTGCAGCGTCGCACGCGCCGCTGCTTCTGCCAAGGCGGCTGGATCGCGATCAACCGCCAGCACGGCATGGCCGGCAGTGGCCAGCAGTGGCACATGGCGGCCGCCGCCGCAGGCAAGATCGAGTGTGCGGCCAGGTGGGATCTGCGCGGCAAACCGCACAACCCAAGGCGATGCTGGACCGCTGTCATGACGGATCAATTCGGCTCGCTCAGCTGTACGACATGCCCATTGCTTCGCGCACGTCGCGCATGGTTTCCTGCGCAAGTTTGCGCGCCGTGTCGCTGCCATCCGCAACGATCGCGCGCACCAGTGATGGATCATCCAGATACATCTGCGCGCGTTCGTGCATCGGCGCCTGCTCCGCGAGGATTGCATCGATCACCGGCTGCTTGCATTCGAGGCAGCCGATACCTGCGCTCTTGCAGCCCTTGGCGGCCCATTCGCGGGTCGGCAGATCCGAGTACACCAGATGCAGTTGCCACACCGGGCAGCGATCGGGATCCCCCGGATCGGTCCGACGCACGCGCGCCGGGTCGGTCGGCATGGTGCGAATTTTTTTGGTCAGCGTATCTTTGTCTTCGCGAAGACAAATCGAATTGCCATAACTCTTGGACATTTTCTGGCCGTCCAGACCGGGTAGCCGCGACGATTCGGTCAAGCGCGACTGAGGTTCGACCAAAATCAGCTTGCGGCTGCCTTCCAGATAACCGAACAGACGCTCACGATCGATCATGCTCAAATTTTGTGCATCGTCGAGCATCGCTTTGGCTTGTTCCAGCGCTTCTTCCTTGCCCTGCTCCTGGTAGGCATTGCGTAATTCTGCATAGATTTTGGCGCGCTTGCCGCCCAGTTTCTTGACGGCTTCCAGCGCTTTTTCTTCAAAGCCTTTTTCTTTGCCGTACAGATGATTAAAGCGGCGCGCGATTTCGCGCATCATTTCCACGTGCGGAACCTGATCCGCGCCCACGGGAACCTGACTCGCGCGGTAAATTAAAACATCCGCCGCCTGCAGCAGCGGATAGCCCAGAAAGCCATAAGTTGCCAGGTCGCGGTCCGCGAGCTTCTCCTGCTGATCCTTGTAGGTAGGGACGCGCTCCAGCCAGCCGAGCGGGGTCGACATCGAGAGCAACAGGTGCAGTTCTGCGTGTTCCGGTACTTGCGACTGAATAAACAGGGTCGATTGCGACGGATCGACACCGGCGGCGAGCCAGTCCACCAGCATTTCCCAGGTACTGGTTTCGATGATGGTCGGATCGTCGTAATGCGTCGTCAGGGCGTGCCAATCGGCGACAAAAAACAGACACGGCAATTCTGACTGCAGACGCACCCAGTTTTTCAGCGCGCCGTGATAATGCCCAAGGTGCATGGCACCGGTTGGGCGCATGCCCGAGACAACGCGATCAGGATACATAGTCGATTAATTCACGAGAAAGTTAAAAGGCATCAGCAACAAAGCCAGCAAAGTCCTGCCGGCAAACACGATGGGGCTAATCCAGAGTGGATACAAAACCTGCGTGTAAGCCAAACCGAGCACGATAAAAAAGCCGTAGGGTTCAAGTTTCGCGTACCGGAAAGCAGTACGGTCTGGTAGGAGGCTGAACATGATGCGCCCTCCATCAAGCGGCGGTATCGGAAACAGATTGAAAGCGAATAACACTAGATTGGTCGCAATTCCAGCACGCGCCATCTGGTGAAAAAAAGGCTCGATGACGCCTCCCGCTTTAAGTCCCACGTCAAACATTGCCCACAACAATGCCATCACCAGATTCGCCATCGGCCCTGCCAGCGCGACCCAGCGCATGTCCCGCTTGGGTTGGCGCAAGCGGCCAAATTCCACCGGTACCGGCTTCGCATAACCAAATAAAAATGTACCGCCAGTGGACATAAAAAGAATCACCGGAATCAAAATCGTACCGAACAAATCGATGTGCACGATCGGGTTCAGCGTCATGCGCCCGGCCGCATACGCCGTATTGTCGCCAAAATAGCGTGCAGCATAAGCGTGTGCGGCTTCGTGCAGCGTAATCGCAAACAGCACCGGCAAGGCGTACACCAATACGGTTTGGAGCAGGTTATCGAAATTCATTAGCTGGATTTTATCAGAGGGGAGAGACCGCGCCGTGACGGCAACCGGCGGCGGGATGCTGAAAATAACAAAAACGGTAATGATCCAACGGACCGGTACTCACAATCCAAACAACGCCACGTCGCCCCGCCCCTGCCGAATCAGTACCGGCTGATCGCCGCTCAGATCGATCACACTGGTCGGCGCAAGACTGCAGGCGCCGCCATCGATGACCAACTCGATCTGCTTCTGAAGTTGCTCGCGAATTTGCTCAGGATCGGTCATGGCATCTTCCTTCCCCGGCAAAATCAACGTGGTACCGAGCAAGGGCTGGGCTAGCTGTTCCAGCAAGGCCTGGGCAATGCGGTTCTCCGGCACCCGCAGACCGATGGTCTTCCGCGATGGATGGCTGAGCCGACGCGGCACTTCTTTGGTCGCTTCGAGCAATACGGTGTACGGACCCGGCGTGGCGGCTTTCAGCATCCGGTACTGCTTGTTATCGACCTTGGCGTACAGCGCGATTTCCGCCAGATCACGGCACAACAAGGTCAGGTGGTGCTTGTCGTCGACCGCGCGAATTCGCCGCAAGCGTGTAACCGCATCTTTGTCGTCCAGATGGCAGACGAGTGCATAGCAGGCATCAGTCGGCAGTGCAACGATGCCTCCGGCGTGAATAATCTGCACCGCCTGCTGAATCAGTCGCGCTTGCGGGTTGTCCGGATGGATTTGAAAAAACTGGCTCATGAAATCAGAACGGCGACCGCAAAGGTCGCCGTTTCCTTTACAAATATAAAATTATCGTTGCCCGCGCAATGCGGCGATTCTGACGTCGATCGGCGGATGGCTCGAAAACAGCGCCATGAAGCCCGGCTTATCATTGATCCCCAGTGCCGCTAACGATTGCGGTAATCCACTGGGCGCAACACCACTCAATCGCGTTAGCGCATGGACCATCGGTTCGGGTGATCCCAGCAGGTTGGCGGAACCCGCATCGGCCCGAAACTCGCGTTGCCGCGAAAACCAGGCAACGATCACCGATGCACCGATCCCGAACACAATCTGCGACACCATCACCGCGACAAAATACCCAATTCCAGGACCATCGTTGTCGCGCGATAGCGCCCGGTCCACTGCATACCCGACTACTCTCGACAGAAACACGACGAACGTATTCACGACGCCTTGCAGCAACATCATAGTCACCATATCGCCATTGGCAATGTGGGCAATTTCGTGGGCTAGCACAGCTTCGATTTCGGTTTTGTTCATGCTTTCCAGCAAACCGGTCGAGACAGCCACCATCGATGCGTTCTTGGTGGCGCCGGTCGCAAAGGCGTTCGGTTCACCGTCGTACACCGCAACCTCGGGTAGCGAAATCCCGGCACGTTGCGCCAGTCGCGTAACGGCATCGACCAGCCAAAGCTCCGTGTCGTTGGACGGCGCGGAAATTACTCGTGCGCCGGTCGACCATTTGGCCATGGGCCGGCTGATCAGCAGCGAAAAAATCGATCCGGTAAAACCGACTACCAGCGAAAAAACCAGCAGCATCGGCAAATTCAGTCCGCTCGCGGTCAAAAAGCGATTCACGCCAAGTGCAGACAAAACGACGCTCATCACCGCCAGAACGGCGATATTGGTCGCGACAAACAGCAGGATTCGTTTCACTCCGGGACTCCGCATTGACCAATGAATACGATGGTAGATGCGACCGGTCGGGTCGGATTTCAAGGGATAGGGCCGCAGCGGTGTTACAGGCCCCAATCGGCCCAAACTGGCGTGAGCGTCGTGGGCAGCGGGGGCAAGGTACCAATGTCGACCCGCGATTCACCGGGGCCATGAAAATCCGAGCCGCGGGACGCCCGCAAACCGTATTGCAGTGCCACCTTGGCCCAAACCTCGTACTGCGCGACTGTGTGGCTCCCGGTAACCACTTCGATCGCCGCACCACCCAAACCAATGAATTCATCGAGCAGTGCATCGCGTTGCAGGTCGCTGAAGCGATAACGCCCCGGATGTGCAATCACAGCGTCGCCGCCGGCGGCGTGAATCCAGCCGACTGCTTGTGCCAGCGTCGCCCAGCGATGCGGCACAAAACCAGGTTTGCCTTCGATCAGGTACTTGCTGAATACGCCAGTAATGTCCGGGCAGACACCGAGCTCGATAATGTAGCGCGCAAAGTGCGTACGCGACATCAAATCCGGATTACCGACAAATTTAAGCGCACCGTTAAACGCATCGGGAATCCCAACCGCTGCCAGTTGCGCCGCCATTTCGTGTCCGCGCTGCGCACGCCCTTGCCGCGTGGCGCGCAAACCATCCACCAATACCGGGGTACGCTCGTCGATGCGCAGTCCGACGATATGCACGGTTTCACCCGACCACGTAATTGAAATTTCGACCCCGGCGACATACGGTAGATCGAGCTCACTCGCCGCACTCCGCGCTTCAGCAACACCGTCGATCTCGTCATGATCGGTCAGCGCCCAGACGTCGACCCCGTTGGCTTTAGCGCGTGCAGCTACCTGTGACGGCGTCATTAGTCCGTCGGAAATAGTCGAGTGGCAATGCAGGTCGAAGTTGAGCACGGAATGAACCAAAGGGGGCGTAGGAAAATAACTCCAATTGTACCGCGTCGGGCTGTTTTTCTGGTGCGCCGCGTCGGTTTGTACAGCCACTGACGGTAATCGTTCAGCCCAAAAAATCCTCGATCAGGCGTGCCAATTGCTCCGGTTGATCGTGATGCAGCATATGGCCGGCCTGCGCGATCATCGCGGTTTGCACATTGCCGATAAAACCAATACGGCGGTCGATTTCAATCCGGGCGGTCTGCTGCGGGCCAAGCCAGCGCCAGACATCGGTATCTGCCGCCTCGACCCATAACACCGGTGCCGCAATGCGCGACCAGCAAGCGGTAACTTCGTCGACGTGATAGAGCAACGGGCTAGACAACTTGTGCGCACTATCGCCCAGAATGTGCCAGCTACCGTCATCCTGTTGCGCGGCCCAGTGGGCGGACAAAAAATCGGCGCGAACGTCGGGTAGGAGCGGATTGGTTTTTTGCAGGCGTGCAGCTACTGCGGCCTGCGACGGATAGTCGCGCAGCACTGCTGGCGCGGCCAATTCATCGAGCCAGCGCGCATAGCGCTGCGGCGCCTGATCCGCACGAGTCGTCGGCATGCCGAAACCCTCCAGATTGATTAACCGCGCGACGCGATCGGGTCGCACTCCGGCATACAGCATCGCAACATTACCCCCCATGCTGTGACCGAGCAGATTGACTGCCTTTTGTGGCGCGATGTGATTAAAAATCGCGTCGAGGTCGCCCAAGTAGTCGGCGAACCAGTAACAATCACTGCCCGCGTCATCGGTCAGGCCAAACCCACGCCAATCGGGCGCAATCACATGCCAGTCGCGCTGCAAGCAATCAACGACAAACTGAAAGGACGCGGACACATCCATCCAGCCGTGCAGCATGACGAGGATTGGCGCATGCGCCTCGCCCCAATGACGAATGTGGTAACGCAGGCCGCGCACCGTGATAAATTCTGATCGGGATGGTTTCATGTGGCTTCACTCGGACTGTGCGTACCTGTCATTCTAAGAGGCGCAGGGAAAATAAAATAGTACGATCGTTCGCAATTATACCGGAGAGAAAAGTGCGCAGTAGCAATACGATCCGCAAGACCAGCACGGTCACCCCGACAACTGACCAGTATCAGGCGCTGTACGATAATTTTCGCTGGCAGGTTCCTACGCATTTCAATATCGCCGAAGTCTGCAGCCGGCGCTGGACTGGCGCCAGTGATCGTATCGCATTGCGGTGCGAAAACGATGCTGGCGAGTCCAGCGAGCTCGGCTATCAGGAGCTGCAGCTCGAAGCAAATCGCCTGTCCAATGCGCTCCGTCATCTCGGCGTGACGCGCACGGACCGCGTCGCAATCATCCTGCCGCAGCGACTCGAAACTGTGATCGCGCATATCGGCTGCTATCAACTCGGTGCGGTGGCGATGCCGATGTCGATCCTGTTTGGTCCGGACGCGCTGGAATACCGTTTGCAGGACAGCGCCGCCAAAGTCGCGATCGTCGATCAAGCCAGTTTGATCAGCCTGCTACAAATTCGCGCGCGCTGCACCGATTTGCAGCATATTATTTTTGTCGATGGCGAGTCTGCAGACTGCCTGGACTGGCAACTCCTACTGGCCGAAGCCTCGACTGATTTCAAGCCGGTGGACACGTTGGCGACCGACCCTGCGATTTTGATCTACACCAGCGGCACCACCGGCGCACCAAAGGGTGCGCTACTGCCGCATGCTGCGATCATCGGCAATCTAACCGGCTTTGTCGCGTCGCAAAACTGGTTCCCGCAGAAAGGCGACGTATTCTGGTCTCCGGCCGATTGGGCCTGGACTGGAGGATTGATGGATGCGTTGTTACCGACGCTGTATTTTGGTCAGACGATCGTGGGATATCAAGGTCGGTTCACGGCAGAGACCGCTTTCACACTGCTCGAAAAATATGCAGTGACCAACTGCTTCCTATTTCCGACCGCACTCAAAATGATGATGAAAGCCATCCCGCTGCCGCGCGAACGTTTCAGATTGAAGCTGCGTGCCGTGATGAGCGCAGGCGAAGCGGTTGGCGATGCCGTACTTGGTTGGGGCCAGCGCGCGCTGGGCCTGACTATCAATGAAATGTTCGGCCAGACCGAGATGAACTACATCGTCGGCAACAGTGCCGAAAAGTGGCCGGTGCGCGCCGGTAGCATGGGCCGCCCTTACCCTGGCCATCGTGTAGCAGTGATCGATGACGATGGCAATCCTTTGCCGCCGGACTGCATCGGTGAGGTGGCGCTGCACCGCTTCGACCGGCACGGCGACCCCGATCCGATCTTTTTTATCGGATACTGGAATAACGTTACAGCCACGACACAAAAATTTAGCGGCGATTGGTGTCGCACCGGTGACCTGGCGCTGGCCGACGCCGCTGGCTACTTGTGGTATCAAGGTCGCGCCGACGACATGTTCAAGGCTGCCGGCTATCGCATCGGTCCTGCTGAAATTGAAAACTGTTTGTTGAAACACGCCGCGGTGGCAAATGCCGCGGTTGTGCCGAAACCCGATGTGGAGCGTGGCAACATCGTGAAGGCGTATATCGTACTGATCGATGTCGTCGAACGCAGTACCGAACATGACTTGGTCCTGATCAGCGCGCTGCAGCAGCATGTACGCAGCCAACTGGCGCCTTACGAATATCCCAAGGAAATTGAATTTATCGATGCGCTGCCGATGACTACTACCGGGAAGTTGCAACGGGGCGTTTTGCGCGCGCTTGAGGTGCAACGAGCCAGGGAGAAGGCACTGGCGGACAAATAAGCGGACAAAGCAACGCAACGCAATACATAAACCACAGCAGCGTTAAAATGGCGTTGTTGTGTCCTGCACTGTTCCCACGCTCAAAAGCCCCATGCCAACCTACCAACTCGGTGACAACGCTCCCACGCTCGACCCCACGGCCTATGTCGTCGATGAGGCAACGCTAATCGGCCGCGTCACGCTGGCGGCTCATGTAAGTATCTGGTTCAACGTGACGATACGGGCCGACAATGCGCCAATCACCGTCGGCGCCAACAGTAACATCCAGGAGGGCTGCGTATTGCACACTGATCCCGGCTTTGCGCTCACCATTGGCAGCAATGTGACGGTCGGTCACCAGGCGATGTTGCATGGCTGTCAGGTCGGCGACGGTAGTTTGATTGGGATTCAGGCGGTGGTCTTAAACGGTGCTACGATCGGGAGGCACTGCCTGGTCGGGGCCGGTGCGCTGGTCACAGAGGGCAAAATTTTTCCGGATAATTCGCTGATTATCGGCAGCCCTGCCAAAGTCGTGCGCAACCTGACCGAAGAAGAAATCGCCCGTCTGGAAGCCAGCGCTGCACACTATGTAAGCCGAGCAGAATTTTTCAGGACGCAATTGAAACGGATCGGCTGATGGCCAACGACACGCTGCAGAAATTCATGTTCGAAGGGGCGCCGGTACGCGGCGAACTGGTCGAATTATCCGACACCTGGAAGCAGGTGCAGGCGTTGCGCGACTACCCTGCTCCCATCAAGACGCTGCTTGGCGAAATGCTTGCTGCCGCCGCGCTGTTGTCGGCCAATCTTAAATTCAACGGCGCCATCATCATGCAGATTTATGGTGATGGTCCAGTGCGTCTGCTGGTGGTCGAATGCGATGGTGACCTGCGCATGCGCGCCACGGCCAAGTTCGATCCGGACGCCGACATCGGCGCACTCGCCGGACTGTCTGCACTGGTCAATGTGTCGGGCGGCGGACGATTCGTGATCACGCTCGATCCGAAAGATAAATTGCCGGGCCAGCAGGCTTATCAGGGCGTGGTTCCGCTCGACGGTGACTCCATTGCGACTGTCATCGAAAATTACATGTTACGTTCGGAGCAACTCGATACCCGTCTCTGGCTGGCCGCCGATCAACACGTTTCGCGCGGGCTGCTATTGCAGAAACTACCGAACGGCGGCGGCGTCGATGCACCGGTCGACGATGACCTGGCGACTTGGGATCGCAGCGTGATGCTGGCCTCGACGCTCAAAAATGAAGAGTTACTGACTACCGACATCGAGACTCTGATGCGGCGTCTGTTTTGGGAGGAAACCATTCGCGTATTCGATCCGGGGCACCCCAGCTTTTTATGCAGCTGCTCGCGCGAACGCGTCGGCAACATGCTTAAAATGCTCGGTCACGCAGAGGTCGATGATGCGCTGGCTGAGGCGGGCCACCTCGGCGTGGATTGCGAATTTTGCGGGAAGCATTACGAATTCGACAAAGTCGACTGCGCGCAACTGTTTGCCACCGCCACTGTAGCGGAAGCGGTCACAGCAAACCAGCAGTTACGACACTGACGCAGCGATTACTGCTTACGATCTGACGGCGCCCTGGGTGGCGTCAATGCAGCCTTGGGCGCAGTCGAAGACGGTCCTGCGATGGTGGCGGAACGGTCAGGGCCAGATGCTGCCTTGTTCGGCGCCAGCACCTGAATAAAAATTTCGTTTTCCTTGATCATGCCAAGTTCATATCGGGCACGTTCTTCAACCGCGCCGGTACCCTCTTTCAAATCCTGGACCTCTGAACTGAGCTTGTCATTACGCGCTTTCAGATCGTCTGATTTCTTTTTCGCCAACGTGACCTGGCGATCAAGATCCCAGACGCGTAGCCAACCACCCTTGCCGAGCCATAACGGTACCTGAATCAGTAGCAACAGCGCGGTCAGGCAAATCAGGATCAAGCGCATAGCGGCGGGGCAGGATAGACGGGTAGATCAGTCACGCCACAGCCTGAGCTGCGGCGTGAGGCAGGTCTGGCGAGAGCCGCACAAATTAACGCAGGTTATAAAAGGCGTGCCGCCCCGGATAGCTGGCGATGTCGCCCAAATCTTCTTCGATGCGCAGCAACTGATTGTATTTCGCCATGCGGTCCGAACGCGACAGCGAGCCGGTCTTGATTTGCAGAGCGTTGGTACCGACCGCGATATCAGCGATCGTCGAATCTTCGGTTTCGCCGGAACGGTGCGAAATCACGGCGGTGTACCCGGCCCGCTTGGCCATTTCAATCGCCGCGAAAGTTTCGGTCAGCGTACCGATCTGATTTATCTTGATCAAAATCGAATTGGCGATATTTTTTTGAATACCTTCGCGCAATATCTTGGTGTTCGTAACAAACAAGTCGTCACCCACCAGCTGGATTTTTTTGCCCAGTGCCTGGGTCAGCGTGGACCAGCCGTCCCAGTCGTTCTCGGCCATGCCGTCTTCAACCGAGATGATCGGATATTTGTCGCACCAGGTCGCCAGCAGATTGGTAAAGTCGCCAGACGACAACGCCAGACCGCCCTCGCCCGCAAGTTGATATTTGCCATCCTTGTAGAACTCGCTGGCAGCGCAATCGAGTCCCAGGGCGATCTGTTTGCCGGGCTCGTAACCCGCTTCTTCAATGGCCTGAATGATCAGCTTGATGGCTATCTCATGATTGGCCACCGATGGCGCAAAACCGCCTTCGTCGCCGACCGAAGTGGTCAGGCCCTTGCCGTGCAAAATCTTTTTCAGCGTGTGGAATACTTCGGCGCCATAGCGGATGGCCTCACGAAAGCTTGGCGCACCGACTGGGATAATCATGAACTCCTGAATATCGAGATTGTTGTCGGCATGCGCCCCGCCGTTGATGACGTTCATCATCGGTACCGGCATCTGCATGGCGCCGCTACCACCAAAATAGCGATAGAGCGGCAAGCCGGACTCTTCGGCAGCAGCCTTGGCCACTGCCATCGAAACCGCCAGTGTGGCGTTGGCGCCCAAGCGCGCCTTGTTTTCGGTGCCATCCAGATCGATCAGAGTCCGGTCGAGGAATGCCTGTTCGTTGGCATCCAGACCCATGATGGCTTCGGAAATTTCGGTATTGATGTGCTCGCAGGCTCTCAGTACGCCCTTGCCGAAATAACGGCTCTGGTCGCCGTCGCGCAGTTCGATGGCTTCGCGCGAGCCGGTCGATGCGCCGGACGGCACGGCGGCACGACCCATTACACCGGATTCCAGCAGAACGTCACATTCGACGGTAGGGTTGCCGCGCGAGTCGATGATTTCGCGGCCGATGATATCTACGATTGCACTCATGAAGTTCTCCAGGTCTGGCAGTTTTTAAAATCGTCAGGCGAAATCGGTTTCAATGAAACCGTTGTGTTTGACCACGCGGTCGAGCGCGACCAGCGTCGCCAATAATTCTTGCATGCGGCCCAGCGGCACGGCGTTGGGCCCGTCAGATTTGGCTTCGGCCGGGTTCGGATGGGTTTCCATGAACAGGCCGGCGATACCGACCGCCACCGCCGCACGTGCCAGCACCGGCACAAACTCGCGCTGGCCGCCGGATGAACTTCCCTGCCCACCCGGCAACTGCACCGAATGGGTTGCGTCGAACACCACCGGACAACCCGTCTCGCGCATGATCGCCAACGAGCGCATATCCGATACCAGATTGTTATAGCCGAACGAGACACCGCGTTCACAGGCCATGAAATTATCTTCCGGCAAGCCGGCATCCCGCGCTGCCGCGCGCGCCTTATCTATCACGTTGACCATGTCGTGCGGGGCCAGAAATTGACCTTTTTTGATATTCACCGGCAGGCCCGACAGCGCACAGGCGTGGATGAAATCGGTTTGCCGGCATAAAAACGCCGGTGTTTGCAACACGTCGACGACTGCCGACACCGGCTTGATCTCCTCGATCGAATGAATATCGGTCAACACGGCGACACGCAACTGCTGCTTCACGTCCGCTAGAATTTCCAGCCCCTTGTCCATCCCGAGACCGCGAAACGATGTGCCAGAGGAGCGGTTGGCTTTGTCGAACGAGGATTTGTAGATGAACGGGACCCCCAGCGCAGCAGTAATTTCTTTAAGCCGGCCAGCGGTATCAAATGCCATCTGGCGCGATTCGATCACACACGGTCCTGCGATCAGAAAAAATGGTCGATCAAGGCCGATTTCAACGCCGCAAAGTTTCATGCTACATCTTTCATTTCGGCAGACTGTCGGTGCGCCAGCGCGGCGTTGACGAAGGAAATAAACAAAGGATGTCCTTCGCGCGGCGTAGATTTGAATTCAGGATGATATTGGACACCGATGTACCAGGGGTGGGCGTTATCTCCGGTACGCGGTAATTCCATGATTTCGCACAAATCCTCGGTCGGCGTGCGCGCTGACACGACAAGCCCCGCCGCTTCGACGCGGCTCAAATAGTGGTTGTTGGCTTCATAGCGATGCCGATGACGCTCGGTCACTACGTTGCCATAAATTTCAGCAGCCAGCGTGCCCGGCTTGACTGCACAGGTTTGCGCACCGAGCCGCATGGTGCCACCCAAATCCGAATTGATATCGCGCTTTTCAACCTTGCCATCGTGGTTCTGCCACTCGTTGATCAACGCCACCACAGGCTGGTCGGTTTCGTTATCGAACTCGGTCGAATTAGCGTGCGTCAGGCCCGCTTTGTTACGGGCATATTCCAGCAATGCCACCTGCATGCCGAGGCAAATACCGAGATAAGGAATCTTGTTTTCGCGGGCAAAACGAGCCGCAGCGATTTTTCCTTCGATGCCACGTTTGCCAAAGCCGCCGGGTACCAGAATAGCGTCGTATTTGGCCAGATTCGCGGTGCCGTGCAGTTCAATTTCCTCGGAATCCAGATATTCGATATTCACCCGACTTTCCGTATGAATCCCGGCGTGGCGCAACGCTTCGGTCAGCGATTTGTACGATTCGGTCAGGTCGACATATTTACCGACTATGCCGATCGTGACATCGAACTTCGGATTTTCCAGTGCATGCACCAACTTGGTCCACATGGTTAGATCCGCAGGCCTGGGGGACAGCCCCAACTTGTCGCAGACGATCTTGTCGAGTCCCTGATCGAACAGCATTTGTGGAATTTTGTAAATCGTATCGGCGTCCCAGACCGAAATTACGGCGTCCTCCTGCACATTAGAAAACAGCGAAATCTTGGCACGCTCATCGTCGGGAATCGGCCGGTCGGCACGACACAGCAGTGCGTCCGGCGAAATCCCGATTTCACGCAATTTTTGCACGCTATGCTGGGTTGGCTTGGTCTTCAACTCGCCGGCAGAGACCAGATAAGGCACCAATGTCAGATGCACGAATGCTGCAGCATTGCGCCCGGCGCGCAGGCTCAACTGACGGGCCGCTTCTAGAAACGGTAGCGATTCGATGTCACCGACGGTGCCGCCAATCTCTACCAGCGCAACGTCGAAGCCCTCGGCGCCGCGATGGATATAGTCTTGAATCTCGTTGGTGATATGCGGGATGACCTGTACCGTCTTACCAAGATATTCGCCACGACGTTCCTTGCGAATCACCGACTCATAAATCTGGCCGGTAGTGAAGTTGTTCACCTTGCGCATCTTGGCGGTAATAAAGCGTTCGTAGTGGCCAAGATCGAGATCAGTTTCGGCACCATCATCGGTGACGAACACTTCCCCATGCTGAAACGGACTCATCGTACCGGGATCGACATTGATGTACGGATCGAGTTTGAGCAAGGTGACTTTGAGGCCGCGCGATTCGAGGATGGCAGCGAGGGAAGCGGCGGCGATCCCTTTACCCAAGGAAGACACGACGCCGCCGGTGACGAAGACAAATTTGGTCATTGCAGATGGTGCCGAATGGCACGTGCGGGAAATCGGAATTATACCGCAACCGAATTTCCGGCCCAACGAATTGCTGCCGAATTATCCTGCGACTGACTGCATTACTGCCGCTGCGTATTACGGCACACTGGTCGACACTACAGCGCCAAGCAAGCGTTCGATCATTGCGTGTGTCGCAGCGGCGGCGCGTTCCGGGGTTTCCATCGGAAATAGATGCCCACCAGGAATCTGCACGAAATTCTCTCCGACCAGTCGACGCGTTGCCGCCAGGCCTGCCTGTTTGCATTCGGCGGAGTCGAGGCCCCCGATAAAACCGATCGGCACTGGAAATTTGCCCCGCACAACCGCAGCCATGTGGTGCGGCAGGCTTCGGTACACGGCACTTTCGATTTCACGTGTGAATCGCAAGGTAACGCCCTGCGGACCCGCGACGGTGCCGTGCTGTACGTAGTCGCGCAGCACCTGCTCGGGCCAGACGGCAAACATCGACTTGGCGGCAAAGTGCTTGTACGCAGCCTCGGTGTCCTCCCAGTGATTGCGCCGCTTGACAGAAAACCGAGCGGGCGAAAACGCCATGTCGAGATCGAGCGATTTCGCTATCCTCAACAGCAGCGCACGCCATCCCGCCACCACGGGCGAATCCAGCAACACCACGCAACGCACCAGCTCGGGTCGCGCCCTAGCGACCATCAGGCTGAGCATTCCGCCCAAAGAATGACCCACCAAAATGACCGGAGCGCCGTGACACGCGCTTAGTTCATCCTCCAATTCGCGTTGCAAAGCGTCCCAGCCATCGGTCACCGGGTAGGCGGGATTGTGGGCATGCAGCTGCAGCGCTGAGACGGTGTAATGTGCTGCAAGCGCAGCAAAATAGACCTGATACGTGTCGGCCGGAAAGCTGTTGGCGTGTGCAAAATGCAGTGCGGGCAATATAGCAGCGGTCATGAAATAAAATTATCGGCCATACCAGTAACGCCAGTGGTCCTTGCGGTAGGTACGCCACGTTAGCAGATCGGCGAATTGCAAGCTAATTGCGCCCGTCTCATCAGTACGCACACGTTCGATTTTCTGGGCACCATAGCGGGCAAAAACTTCAGCCTTGGGATGATGATAACGATTGCGGTAGCCGACCTGAAACAATGCTAGCTCCGGCTGCACAGCGCGTAAGAATTCCAGCGTCGAGGAGGTACCACTGCCGTGATGCGGTGCCAGTAATACTGTGCTTTTGAGCGAATCAGGCACACTGTTGACCAGTTCGATTTCTTGAATCGCTTCGATATCGCCGGGTAGCAAAATTGACTTGCCGCGCTGAGAAACTCTGAGTGTACAACTGTGGGCGTTGGGTTTCCACTTACTGCTGTCATACACCGAAGGCGATGGATACAACATGTCGAACTGCACGCCGTCCCACTGCCAGCTTTGTCCGGCGACGCAACGGCGATGCACCTTTGCTGCAAGCACGATTGCGTGATCAGTCGGCAGGGACGTCGTTACCAGCGCAACCGGAATCGCAGCCAGCAAACTCAATGCACCGCCAGAATGGTCGGTGTCACTGTGTGAAATCACCATGGCGTCAAGCGCGCTGATGCCCCGCGCTTTCAGGTACGGCACGATCACCCGACTGGCACCATCCGACTCGGCCGAATACGCCGGGCCGGTGTCGTACAGTAGACGGTGGTGGGTGGTTTCGACCAGCAGCGCCATGCCTTGGCCAATATCGAAGGCAATCACCTGAAATTGCCCTGCTGCCGGATGGGACGGCACGTTGATCAACAGCGGCAGCCACCCGGCGAATCCGGCCCAACGCAATGGCCACCCACGCGGCGCCAAAAACCATAAGGTTCCCAACGCGGCTGCGACAAAAATCCACGCTGACGGCAGGGGTGCCGACCAGATCGCCGCCGAAAACTGACTTAGCCACGTCAATCCGAGCGCCAGCATTTCTACAAAAAAATGTCCCATACCCAGCAGCCACCCTGCGATCGGTGCCGGTGCCACGCTGCCTATCAGGGCCAGCGGCGTGACCACGAAACTGATCAGCGGAATCGCTACCGCATTCGCCACCGGGCTGATCAACGAGACCTGCCCGAACAGCAGCATCGTCAATGGGATCAATCCGACGGTAACGACGTACTGGGTATGAACCTCCGGCGCGACAGCGGCACGCCAGCGTTGCCATCGCCCCCCCTCTGCAGGTGCGACCTTGACGCGCCCGGCCGAGGCATACAAAATCGTTGTCACCGCACCGAACGATAGCCAGAACCCCGGTGACATCACGGCCCACGGATCCAGCACCAGCACTGCGAATAGTGAAGTCGACAATACGTACGACACGCTAGTAAGCCGGCCACACCATAATGCGACGGCGACAACCGCGATCATGTACAGGGTACGTTGCGCCGGCACGCCGAAGCCGGCCAGCAATACATACAACAGCGCCGTTGCGACGGCTACCAGCGCCGCAAATTTTTGCGCTGGCAGCAGCAAGGGCAATGCGGTGCGCGTATAAAAGGAGCGGCGCCACAGCGCGCTGCCAAGCCAGGCAAACAGGCCTGCGATCATTGTGATATGCAGGCCGGAAATCGAAATCAGGTGGCCGATGCCGGTACGCGTGAATACGGTCCAGTCTGATTGCAGCACCCCGCGCTGGTCGCCCACCACCAGTGCCACCAGCACGCTGGCATAGCGCTTGCCAGGCAGCACAGCGAGTATCCGATTGCGTAACTTCGCGCGGCACCGCTCAACGATGTTATTGACGCTGAATACGAATGCGCTCAGACGATGATTTTTGACCGCGGCGTTTTGATCCGGCCGCACCGAACCGGTGGCGCGCAAATTTTGTTCCAGCAACCAGACTTCGTAGTCGAAGCCGTCCGGATTGGCGTTGCCATGCGGGCGCGTCAATCGCACGGTGAATTGCCAGCGTTCACCCGGTTGTACGTCGCCGACCGGCTGCGTGGCGCGACCCTGAAATCCGGTCGGCCACGACAGCGATACGCGAGAAGGCAAACGCACTGGCACGCCGCTTACTGGCAGCACGCTTTCCACCGCAAAATCGAACCGCGTACCTTGTGCCGAGACGCCGGGCAAATTGGCAATGGTGCCGATTACGATCAGATCGTGACCTTCGAGCGCCGGCGACAAATCGCGGCTAAGGTACCACTGCCCAAACAGCGTTGCCCACAGGAACCCTAACGCAACACCGGACCCTGCCTGGATCAAGACGCGCCAGAATGGTGGGCTGCACCGCCTCGACAACCAAAGGATTCCAATCGCGCAGACCAGCATCAGAAGCGCCGACCACAGACCCAGTAGCGATGCCTGACACTGCAAGATACCAACGCCGGCTGCAAAACCCAGCATGGCGCTACGCATCGACGTTCACGCCGGCGCGATCAGTCGTGGCAGTGCAATCAACGCGTTGGCGGAAGTGACGCTGGCGATCTGGTCATTGGTGAGTTGACGCAGTTCGGCCAGCACAGCACCGATGCGCGGGATTTGTTCAGGTGCGTTGCGGGCCGGATGCAGCCAGCTCGGCGGTATGTCAGGGGCGTCGGTCTCGAGCACAATCGACTCGAGCGGAAGTTGCGTTGCCAGCCGCCGAATTTGCAATGCGCGCGGAAACGTCGTGGCGCCACCGAACCCGAGTTTGAATCCCAACTGGATAAAGGTTTCGGCCTGCTGAAAACTGCCATTAAACGCATGTGCGCATCCGCCACGCACGCCGACCCGGCGCAAATGTTTCAGGATAATATCTTGCGCCCGCCGGATATGGAGTAGTACCGGCAGATCGAAGTCACGTGCGAGCTTTAATTGTTCGACATAAAAATATTCCTGCTTCTCGCGCAGCGGCGAAACCATCAGCGCAGGAATAAAAAAATCGAGACCAATTTCGCCGATCGCTACAAAGCGCTTGTCGTCGATGGCAGAGGCCACCCGGTAGCGTAGGTCAGACAGGTCGCTTTCCTGCGCTTGCGGCACGTACATCGGATGGATACCCAAGGCGTACACACAATTTGGATTGGCTGCCGCCAGCGCAGCCACCGCAGAAAAGTTTTGTCGTGCCACTGCCGGGATCACGATTTTTGACACGCCTTGCTGCGCAGCCGCCGATGCAACCGTACCGCATTCGTCACCAAATTCAGTGGCGTCGAGATGACATAGTGTGTCGATCCACATCGCCACTACGTCCGCTATTCGGCGTAAGGTTCCAGACCGCGCCCGGACAACCGCAGAATACGGTCGCAATGGCGTGCCAGCTCGACATCGTGCGTCACGATTACAAACGAAGTGCCTAGCGTGCGCGACAATTCGAGCATCAAGTCGAAAGTCTGATGAGCGGTACCACGGTCGAGATTGCCGGTCGGCTCATCGGCCAGTACGCATGCCGGTTGCGTCACCAGTGCACGGGCCAGCGCCACCCGTTGGCGCTCACCCCCCGACAGCTCGCCAGGCACGTGCGTGATGCGGCTTTCCAGACCGACCCGGGTCAGAATCCGGTGCGCCGCAGCCTGTGCCTCGGCCCGCCCGACGCGCCGGATCAACAGCGGCATGGCAACGTTGTCAAGCGCCGAAAACTCCGGCAACAGGTGGTGAAACTGGTAGACGAACCCAAGCGAACTATTGCGCAGATCGCCGCGGGCCTTCTCGGAAAGCGTGGCAAAGTCCTGTTCCAGCAGCGTGACGTTGCCGGTAGTCGGCGTATCGAGCCCTCCCAGCAAATGCAGCAGTGTCGATTTGCCTGAACCAGACGCGCCTACCACCGCCACCCGCTCCCCTTTTTGAATGGCGATATCAATACCACTCAGCACGTTGACGGAATATGTTCCCTGCGTGAAGGTTTTCCCCAAATCGTTGCAAGACAATACGGTGTTACTCATAGCGCAGGGCCTCGGCAGGTTTGACACGCGCTGCCCACCAACTTGGGTACAACGTTGCCAGGAAGGCTAGCACCACTGCAACCGCGCCGATGGTGCCGACGTCAGCCCAGCGGAGGTCGGAGGGTAAAGCGCTGATTAAGTAGATGTCGCGTGGTAAAAACTGCACACCCAGCAAATGTTCGATAAACGGCACGATCACATCCACATTCCAGGCGATCAACACGCCCAGACTAACGCCAATGGCAGTGCCGATCAAACCGACCACTGCCCCCTGAATCATGAAGATTTTCATGATCGATCGTGGCGAAGCGCCGAGCGTACGAAGGATCGCAATATCAGCCTGCTTGTCGGTGACCGTCATCACCAGCGTCGAAACCAGATTGAAAGCCGCCACCGCGATGATCAACGTCAAGATAATGAACATCATGCGTTTTTCGGTTTGAACAGCGGCAAACCAGGTACGGTTTTGCTTGGACCAGTCGCTGATCAGCACATTGCCAGTGAGGATACGCGAAAGGTCGCGGGCTACTTGCGGGGCGCGCTGCATGTCGGCGATCCGCAGCCGCAAGCCGGATGGCGCATTCAGGCGAAACATTTTTTCGGCGTCTTCGATATGGATGAATGCCAGCGTCGAATCGTATTCGTAATGACCCGCTTCAAATATGCCGACGACCTTGAACGCCTTCGAACGGGGAATCATGCCCGCTGGCGTAATCTGGCCTTCCGGTGAAATCAGCATTACATGGTCGCCCAATCCCGCTTGCAACGCGCGTGCGAGTTCGCCGCCCAGTACCACGTTGAATTCGCCGGCACGCAGATCAGTAAATTTACCTTGCCGCACCTGCGCTGCGACTTCCGAAACGTTCGATTCCTGCGCGGGCAGCACGCCGCGCACCATCACGCCACGCAATACGCCATCGTGGGTCATCATCGCCTGACCAGCTACATAAGGCGCGGCGCCTTTGACTTCCTTATCCAAAAAGACTTCTTTGGCAGTCGCATGCCAATCCGCCAATCCGGCCACCGGTTCGAACACTTCGATGTGTGGTAACACGGACAACATGCGATCGCGCACTTCTTTTTGAAAACCGTTCATCACAGACAGCACCACAATCAGCGCGCCGACGCCGAGTGCTATCCCTGCCATCGAAATCAGCGAGATAAACGAGATGAAACTGTTGCGACCACTACGGCGACCGGCGCGCGTGTAGCGCAAGCCGACCAGCCATTCAAACGGAAGATTTTTTAAGATACTCAACACGGGGCTCCTGGAGGCATCGCGCATCTTGCCATACAATCTACCTATGAGTCATCTCGATATCCTGGTTCCCTTCTCCCTGCCGCCCCCTGCCATGGGCCCTGATTTATTGCGGTCGATGCTAACGCCTGCACTAGCCCTGTTACTTGGGCGCAGTGCAACACATCAGCACCGGATTCAGGATGCCTTCGCCCGCGCACTGCCGCATGAAAGCTGGCTGGCCGACGCGTTCGACATCCCGATGGACGCGACCCGCAGTTCCAGCCCACCGATCGCGTTGCACGCCATGCGTCGGTTTGGCGAGGCAGCCGCACAAGGCAACTGGTTTTTACTCAACCCGGTGCACTTGCACATCGCACGCGATCATCTGGTCATGACCGATCAGCGACACCTGGATCTGTCGCACGTCGATTCACGCGAATTGTTTGCGATTGCCGCATCGGTATTTGCCGAGTTTGACAAGCAGTTGGTGTATGGCGACGCGACGCACTGGTTTATACGCGCCGACAGTTGGCGCGATTTACAGACCGCCACGCCCGACGCGACCTGTGGTCACAATATCGACATCTGGATGCCGCGCGGATCGTCCGAGCGCGACTGGCGCAAGGCACACAATGAAATTCAGATGCACTGGCACGCTAGTCCGGTCAATCAGCAGCGCGCCGAACGTGGCCAGTTACCGGTTAACGCGTTGTGGTTATGGGCAGGCACCACAGCTCCGGCGCGACCGTTGAAATCGCGCTACACCGCTGGTTTCAATTTGCCTGGCTGGATTAACGAAGTCGGCGCACTGGAGTGGGACGCGCAGGTCGATGCGCGTGCGACAGAGGTCATTGCGGCAGGCGCCGAATATGGTCTGTTACAACTAGATGATTTATTGGCAGCCGCACTGGCTGACGATATGGCCGAATGGCTATTGCGGATGCATGCACTGGAGCAGGCTTGGTTCGCCCCGCTGCTGCAGGCGCTGCAGCGGGGCGCGCTCGACCAATGTCGGTTGATTTTGACGCATGGCACGGTGATAACAACGGTGTCGGTGACGCGCAACGGTCTGCGCCGGTTCTGGAAAAAACCCTCGTTGCAGGGATTGCTTGAATGACGCGTCTGGCCACCCGCAACGTACCGATACGCGACGCCGAAAGGTTGATTCAACACGGTATTCATCCCGTTCTGGCGCGCCTGTATGCCGCGCGCGGCTTACTCGACTTGCGCGATCTGTCGAGCGAACTGGGTGCGATGATCGCACCCGCCGGGTTGCTGCATATCGATGCAGCAGCGAGTTTCCTGGCCGACGCGATTGCTGCCCGAAAAAAGCTGGTAATCGTCGCCGACTACGATTGTGACGGCGCCACCGCCTGCGCGGTCGGACTGCGCGGTTTGCGCATGTTGGGAGCACAAGTCGATTACATTGTGCCCAACCGTTTTGAATACGGTTACGGCCTCACCCCGGAAATCGTCGCGCTCGCGCAAACCGAAAAATCGCCCGACATCATCATTACCGTGGATAACGGCATTGCCAGCATCGACGGTGTCGCCGAAGCCAATCGACGCGGCATCGATGTGGTCGTCACCGATCATCATCTGCCAGCCGACGCGCTGCCGGCGGCCCGCGTGATCGTCAATCCGAATCAGCCGGAATGCGGTTTTCCAAGTAAAAATCTGGCGGGTGTCGGCGTAATGTTTTACGTGTTGCTGGCGCTACGTGCCGAACTGCGACAGCGCGGTGTATTTGACGCACAAACGCAGCCGAAGCTCGACTGCCTGCTCGATCTGGTGGCGCTCGGCACCGTGGCCGATGTCGTCAAGCTGGATGCGAACAACCGGATTCTGGTAGCACAGGGTTTGAAACGGATGCGTGCCGGGCGCATGCAGGCTGGCGTGGCCGCACTGTTTCGCGCCGCAGGGCGCGAGTCGCGGCGTGCAACACCATTCGATCTTGGGTTTGCCTTGGGACCACGCCTCAATGCGGCCGGTCGGCTGGCAGATATGGCGCTTGGTATTGAATGCCTGACCACCGACGATGAAGGCCGCGCGTGGGCGATCGCCCAGCAACTCGAAACCATCAATCGCGAGCGGCGCGACATCGAGGCCGATATGCAAGATACCGCGCTGGCATTGCTGGACACGTTCGACCCGCACGACAAGGCCACCATCACCGTGTTCGACGCCGGCTGGCATCAGGGCGTGATCGGCATCGTGGCGTCGCGTTTGAAGGATAAATATTATCGCCCGACTATCACTTTTGCGCCTGGTACAGAGGGCTGGATCAAGGGGTCGGGTCGCTCGATCGCGGGCTTTCATCTGCGCGATGCGCTTGATCTGGTATCCAAGCATGCGCCGACCCTGATCGATAAATTCGGTGGTCATGCGATGGCAGCAGGCTTGTCGATTCGCGCCGAAAACTTCGATGCGTTTGCCCTCGCGTTCGAGGCGGTTGGGCGCAGCTGGCTGAGTCAGAATCAACTGGAACGGGTGCTGGAAACCGATGGCTCGCTGGAGGACGCTTACTTCACCACGCATTTTATCGAACTGATCGACAATCAGGTATGGGGCCAGGGTTTTGCAGCACCGGTGTTCTGCGATGATTTTCGGGTAATCAGCCAACGCGTCCTGAAAGAACGCCATCTCAAACTGCAGCTCGAGAAAAACGGTCAGCGTTACGATGCGATCTGGTTTGGCCACACCGACAGTTTGCCACCAAGGGCGCGCGTGGCGTACCGGCTCGATGCGAATGAATATAACGGCATCACGCGGGTACAACTGATGGTCGAACACGGCGAGCCGGCCTAAAGCAACACCTTGCGTCAGGTATAATTTGCGGTTTGATTGCAAGAGACCCATCATGGAAGCAGAACGCTTAAACACCCTTGCAGGTTTGCTCGCCGATCTGACGATCCGCGCGAACGAACTTCGGAGGTACCTTTGACTTCGATAACAAGTCAGAAAAACTCGATCAGGTCAACGCCGAACTCGAAGACCCCAAAGTCTGGGACGATCAGAAGCGCGCGCAGGACCTCGGCAAAGAAAAAAAATCGCTCGAAGCCATTGTTCTTTCACTGATCAAAATCGACGCCGAACTGCGCGACGCCAACGACTTGTTCGCGATGGCACGCGACGAAGCCGACGAAGATACGCTTCTGGCGATCGAAAGCGAGACACAGGGATTGCAGCAACTGGTCGAAGGGATGGAATTTCGGCGCATGTTCAGCAACCCCATGGACGCCAATAACTGCTTCATCGATATTCAGGCGGGTGCCGGCGGCACGGAAGCACAGGACTGGGCCTCGATGTTGCTGCGTCAATATCTGCGCTACTGCGAACGCAAGGGTTTCAAAACTGAAATCCTCGAGCAATCCGACGGTGAGGTTGCCGGCATCAAGACTGCCACGCTGAAAGTCGAAGGCGACTACGCCTATGGATTTTTGCGCACAGAAACCGGCGTGCACCGGTTGGTACGCAAATCGCCTTTCGATTCGGCCAATGGCCGCCATACGTCTTTTTCAAGCCTGTTCGTCTATCCGGAAGTCGACGACTCGCTGGAGATCGACATCAATCCTTCGGACGTGCGGGTTGATACCTATCGTGCTTCAGGCGCCGGCGGTCAACACATCAACAAGACCGATTCGGCAGTCCGCCTGACGCATGCGCCGACCGGGATCGTGGTGCAGTGTCAAAATGACCGCAGTCAGCATCGCAACCGTGCCGAAGCATGGGCGATGCTGAAGTCCCGCCTGTACGAACACGAACTGCGCAAACGCATGAGCGAACAGCAAAAACTCGAAGATTCCAAAACAGATATCGGCTGGGGTCATCAGATTCGTTCGTACGTGCTGGACCAGTCGCGCATCAAGGACTTGCGAACCAGCTTCGAGACCGGCAACACCAAAGCGGTTCTGGATGGCGAGCTCGATGAGTTCATTGCGGCGTCGTTGAAGCAAGGCGTTTAAACCGGCAAACGGGGTGCGCAAATAGCGCACCCCACTGCTGAAAAATTCGGCTATGCGCCGTCGCGATCACCTCGATCCCCCTTTTTAAGTGAGACCTCATGACCATCCCTACCGACGTCACCAGCGGGCCCGACGAAAATTCGATCATCGCCGAACGCCGCGCCAAGTTGACCGCACTACGCGCCAGTGGCGTGGCGTTTCCGAATGATTTTCGGCCCTTGCACAAAGCCGCTGCGTTGCATGCGGCGTACGGCGAATTCGAACAGATCGAACTCGAACCACGCGCGATCAAAGTGACCGTGGCAGGCCGAATGATGCTCAAGCGGGTGATGGGCAAAGCCTCGTTCGCGACAATTCAGGACGCCTCCGGCACCAACGCCGACGGCCGGATTCAGCTTTATATCAGCAGCGATCTGATCGGCGTGGCCGCACACGACGCCTTCAAGCACTATGACCTCGGCGATATTCTGGGTGCCGAAGGTACCTTGTTCAAGACCAAGACGGGCGAACTGTCCGTCAAGGTCGCTACGCTGCGTCTGATTACCAAATCACTACGACCACTACCGGATAAATTTCATGGTTTGGCGGACCAGGAAATCAAGTACCGGCAACGCTACGTCGACCTCATCATTAACGATGACACCCGGCGCACGTTCAAGGCCAGAACCGCGACCATGTCGTCGATTCGTCGCTTCATGAACGAGCACGAGTTCATGGAAGTAGAAACGCCGATGCTGCACGCGATTCCCGGCGGTGCGGCGGCCAAGCCATTCATCACGCATCACAATGCGCTGGATATGCAGATGTATTTGCGTATCGCGCCCGAACTGTATTTGAAGAGACTGGTGGTAGGTGGGTTCGAGCGGGTCTTTGAAGTCAACCGTAACTTCCGCAATGAAGGTGTGTCACCGCGCCACAATCCTGAATTTACGATGATGGAGTTCTATGCGGCATATGCCGATTATCAGTGGGTGATGGACTTTACCGAAAGCGTGATCCGTCAGGCCGCGATCGATGCACACGGCACTGCGACGCTGACCTATCAGGGCCGTGAACTCGATTTCGGCAAACCGTTTCGACGCTTCACGATTCTGGCCGCTATTAATCACTACGCACCGCAGTACACTGCCGCACAATTGGGGGACGCCGATTTCATCAAAAGCGAACTTAAAAAATTCGGCATCAAGCCGTTCGCGACCGCAGGACTGGGTGCACTGCAGTTGGCACTATTTGAAGAAACCGCCGAGGCACAGCTCTGGGAGCCCACCTATATCGTCGACTATCCAGCTGAAGTCTCGCCACTGGCGCGCGCTTCCGACACCGCACCCGGCGTCACCGAACGCTTCGAACTGTTCATTTGCGGGCGTGAACTGGCCAATGGCTTTTCGGAGTTGAACGATCCGGAAGACCAGGCGGCGCGTTTTCAGGCTCAGGTTGCAGCCAAGGACGCCGGCGACGAGGAAGCCATGTTCTATGATGCCGATTACATCCGTGCGCTAGAATATGGCATGCCGCCTGCTGGCGGCTGTGGCATCGGAATCGATCGACTGGTCATGTTGATCACGGATTCACCGAATATCCGCGATGTGATTCTGTTTCCACATTTGCGCCGCGAAGACTGAGTCAATGTTTCCTGAAGGATTCAAAAGGTAAGAAAGCATTCCGGGTTACATCGAATTACATCTGACACACCTTTGCCCTAACGTTGCGGCGCCATAGTGACTATCCTATCTATGCAGATCGCACGGAAGTCGATCGAACCCCAAGGAGCTATTATGAAAATCAAAATCAATAAAATGTCTGGCCGCATCCACCCTTTGATGGCTGCTGCCGCCGTGTCAGTGATGCTAGTCAGTTTGATCGGCGTTGCCGCCATCACCGGCATCATCCCGACCTCAAAAGCAGATCATGGCGTCGTAGCGACTGCGACGCAGCCCCCCACCACACTGATGGCCCCGGGCGCCGTTCAGCCGTTGCCGAACCAAAGCACGCTACTTGCGCAAGGAAACTCGAACGAACAGGCGCCGGTGCACCATACCGTACCGCATCACCGTCCGGCCCCGAATTACTCGCAGTCAAATGGCAACCAGCAATCGAATGCTAACTACAATCAGCAAGCGGCAGCGGACGTTTGCTCCAATTGCGGCCGTGTAGAATCGGTACAGGCAATCCAAACCGCAGCCAAACCTAGCGGCCTGGGCATCGGTGTCGGCGCCGTACTGGGTGGCTTGTTGGGTAATCAGGTCGGGGGCGGCAACGGCAGGACACTTGCTACCGTTGCAGGTGCAGTTGGTGGCGGCTATGCCGGTAACGAAGTTGAAAAACGTTCGCACACCACAACCAGTTATCAAGTGCGCGTGCGCATGGACGACGGCGAATCGCGAACTTTCCCGCAGCGTGGCGCCGACGGATGGCGCGTTGGGGACCGGGTTCGTGTAATCAACGGCGAACTGACGTCGCGTGGTTAAACAGTAACGGCCCGCCATCGCGGGACGCATTTGGATCTGCTATTCGCCAAGGGCCAGTTTAGAACTGGCCCTTGGTGTTTCAGTCTGTCAAATTCAGGTTGCGTCCTAACGGACCTCGTCAATCCAGGCCATCTGAATTGCCTCCAGAATTTTTTCTCCGGAGTGTGCCGGATCATCGTCAAAATCAGCCAGCGCGCAGACCCACTGATGGAGGTCGGTAAAGCGTACCGTAAGCGGATCGATGCCCGGGTGCTCGTCACACAATTCTTCGGCAATGCGAATCGTATCGGTCCATTTCATCGAAACCTCCTAATGATTCTCGCTGGCGTGGTTGATGGTGTATTTGGGGATTTCTATAACCAGGTCGGCGTCACCGACCAGCGCCTGACAGGATAGCCGCGAAGTGGCCTCCAGACCCCATGCCATGTCCAGCAGGTCTTCCTCTTTTTCACCGGGCTCTTCCAGCGATGCAAAGCCTTCGCGCACCACGACGTGACAGGTCGTACAGGCACACGATTTTTCGCAGGCGTGCTCGATCTCGATATCGTTATCGAGCAGCATGTCGCATACCGAACGACCCTTGACACCCGCAAAAACTGCGCCGTCCGGACATAGAACCGGATGCGGTAGAACCACGATTTGAACCACGGTACACCTCTTGAAAAAATTTTACGAAATTTGATCCAGCGTCTTACCGGTCAACGCGGTCCGCACGCTGCGGTCCATCCGCCGTGCGGCGAATTCATCGGTACCGGCAGCCAGTGCTTCGACAGCGAGACGGATCGTATCGGCATCATCGCCACGTGTGCGTTCGCGCACCTGTGCAAGCAGCGCACTAACCACCGCGTGTTCCGGTTCCGACAGTAAATTTCCGTCTACCCGCAACGCTGATTCGGTGGCCAGCAAGATGCGTTCGGCATCGACCAGTTCCTCGCGCAGGGCGCGGGCCTGCATGTCCTGGCCAGCCGACTGAAACGAATCCTGCAGCATTTTTGCGACCTGGTCGTCGGCCAGACCGTAGGATGGTTTCACGGCGATCGCCGCTTCGACGCCCGAACGCAGCTCACGCGCCGACACCGAAAGCAGTCCGTCGGCGTCGACCTGATAGGTAACCCGAATCCGTGCCGCGCCGGCCGCCATCGGCGGGATGCCCCGTAGTTCGAACCGCGCCAGCGAGCGGCAATCGCTAACCAACTCGCGCTCGCCCTGCACGATGTGCACCGCCAGCGCAGTCTGACCATCTTTGAAGGTGGTAAATTCCTGAGCACGTGCACATGGGATCGTGGCATTACGCGGTATGATTTTTTCTACCAGACCACCCATGGTCTCGATCCCGAGTGACAGCGGGATCACATCCAGCAGCAGCCAGTCGTCACCAATTGCCCGATTACCCGCCAGCAGATTCGCCTGAATCGCAGCACCCAGTGCGACTACCTTGTCCGGGTCGATATTGGCCAGCGGCGTTGCTTGAAAAAATTCACCGACACGCTTGCGTATGTGCGGCATGCGGGTCGCGCCGCCGACCAGAACAACGCCGTCGATATCGTCCACCGTCAGGCCAGCATCGCGCAATGCCTTGCGGCTCGGTGAAATAGTCTTGGTCACAAGGTGCTGCGTGATCTCGACGAACTGTTCAGCAGTGACGGTCAGCCGTACCTCTTCGCCCGATCCGAGCGCAGCATCGATATGGGTCTCCGCTTTGGTCGACAACAGCTCCTTGGCCTCGCGCGCCTTAACCATCAGCACACTGGTGTCCTGGTCTGACAGCGGTGCCAGATGGGCTTGCTCGATAATCCAGCAAAACAGGCGATGGTCAAAATCATCGCCACCGAGCGCAGAATCGCCGCCGGTTGAGAGTACTTCAAACACACCTTTGGTCAATTTGAGAATCGAAATATCGAAGGTACCACCCCCTAGGTCGTACACCGCAAAGGTGCCTTCGGATGCACTATCCAAACCGTAGGCAATCGCTGCTGCAGTGGGTTCGTTCAGCAGTCGCAATACGTTCAGGCCGGCCAGCTTGGCGGCATCCTTGGTGGCTTGGCGCTGCGCATCGTCAAAATACGCCGGCACCGTAATCACGGCGCCGACCAGATCATCACCGAGCGCATCCTCGGCCCGCTGGCGCAGGGTGGCGAGTATTTCTGCCGACACTTCGACCGGACTCTTGATACCGGCAGCGGTCTTCAGTTGCACCATGCCGGCGCCTTCCAAAAAATCATAGGGCAGATTTTCGGCGTAGGGAATGTCATTCAGGCCGCGGCCCATAAAGCGTTTGACCGATGCGACCGTGTTGCGCGGATCGGTGGTCTGCGCCGCCTGCGCGGCGTAACCGATGCTGGCATGACCGTTCGACAAATAGCGCACGATCGATGGCAGCAAGGCCCGACCTTCTGCATCGGTCAGCACTTCAGGGACGCTATTGCGCACTGTCGCGACCAACGAATTGGTCGTACCCAGATCGATGCCGACCGCTAATCTGTGTTGATGCGGTGCCGTCGACATGCCCGGTTCGGAAATTTGCAGTAGAGCCATCGGAGTCTCAGTGATTCAATTATGTGGCGACCATATGGCCGAACGTTGCAGCAGGTAGCGCCGGGGTCGTAGTCAGTACCTCAGCCTTCCAGAAGTTCGACTACGCGACCAATCTCTTCGCGAAATTTAGCCAGAAACATCAGCTTGCGTATCACTTGTGCGGCGTTTGTAAAATCGTCCTGATCGAGCAATCCGGCAGCCTCGCCGACCAGCGCTTGCCAGGCTTGCCGCAGTTCGATATCGATCCCGTCGAGTGCGGCAACATCGCGCGTTGCGCGTGCCTCGTCCAGCGCTTCGCGCCATGCCATCTGCTGCATCAAAAACGCCATCGGCATCGCAGTGTTCGATTCCGCCTCGATTGCAACATCGTGCAGTTCGCACAGATAAGTCGCACGGCGTAACGGCTCACGCAACGTTTGATAGGCTTCATTCGCACGCGTCGCCCACTGCATCGCCACGCGTTTTTCTGCAGCCGTGCCTGCGACAAATTTATCCGGATGCACTTGAGTCTGTACCTCGTGAAAAGCACGATTCAGCGCTGCCATATCGACGGCAAACTGCTGTGGTAAGTGGAACAGGGCAAAGTGATCTTGCATCAGGTGGGCCGGTTATTCAAAATAAAAGCCTGTTCAGGCTGCAACAGGCTTATCGAGGGACGTCGCTATGGCAAACCGCCTGTTACTTCGGTCAAATTCGGAAACTTTCGCCACAGCCGCATGCATCCTTGACGTTCGGATTATTGAATTTAAATCCTTCGTTCAAGCCTTCGCGCGCAAAGTCGAGTTCGGTACCATCAATGTACGGCAGACTTTTGGGGTCGACGAACACTTTCACACCGTGCGACTCGAAGACGTTGTCTTCTGCGCCGGTTTCGTCGACATACTCAAGCTTGTACGCAAGCCCAGAACAACCGGTGGTGCGCACCCCAAAGCGCAAGCCGATACCCTTGCCCCGCCGCTCCATGTAGCGATTGATGTGCCTTGCGGCTTTTTCGGTCAGTGTGATGGCCATACTGGGTGCCTTCAAATAAATTGACACAAGCCCACATCGATTTGATGCGGGCCAGGTCACTTGTTACTTTCCCTCAGGCAACTGCCTTAATGTCAACGGCGTGTCGTGTTTTGTAATCCAGTACGGCCGCCTTGATGGCGTCCTCCGCCAGAATCGAGCAATGAATTTTGACCGGTGGCAGCGCGAGTTCTTCGGCGATGTGCGTGTTCTTGATCGACATCGCCTGATCTAGCGTCTTGCCCTTGACCCATTCGGTGACCAGAGACGAGGATGCAATCGCCGAACCGCAGCCGTAGGTCTTGAACTTGGCATCAGAAATGATACCGTCAGCCCCAACCTTGATCTGTAGTTTCATGACGTCGCCGCAGGCCGGCGCACCTACCATGCCGGTGCCGACGGTGTCATCGCTTTTGTCGAAGACACCGACATTGCGGGGATTTTCATAGTGATCCAGAACTTTTTCCGAGTAAGCCATTTTGATGCTCCTTGATGCGATGCGATGGCAGCTTGGAGTCTGCCGAACTGCATCATGTATTCAAACTATCCGTGTCAATTTTATTGCGCCGGCCGATACGCTGGAAGGATCAATGCGCTGCCCATTGGATCGAACTGATATCGATGCCATCCTTGTACATGTCCCACAACGGCGACAGCGCGCGCAGTTTGGTAACTTTTTCCCTGATCAGATTGATTGTGAAATCAATCTCTGCTTCGGTGGTAAAACGACCGAACGTGAAGCGAATCGAACTATGCGCCAGTTCATCGCTGCGACCTAGCGCGCGCAAAATGTACGACGGCTCCAGGCTCGCCGAGGTGCAGGCCGAACCTGACGACACGGCGATTTCCTTGATGGCCATGATCAACGATTCGCCCTCGACATAATTGAAGCTGATGTTCAGGTTGTGCGGCACGCGGTGCGCCATGTCGCCATTGATATAAATTTCTTCCATGCTCGACAGACCTTTGGCAAGCCGGTCGCGTAGCGCGGTAATCCGGGTAATTTCCGTGTCCATTTCTTCGCGCGCAATCCGGAACGCCTCGCCCATGCCGACAATCTGATGGGTAGGCAAGGTACCCGAGCGCATGCCGCGTTCGTGACCGCCACCGTGCATTTGCGGCTCGATACGAATACGTGGCTTGCGTCGCACATACAGCGCACCGATGCCCTTCGGGCCATACGTTTTGTGGGCAGTAAAAGTCATCAAATCGACTTTGCTGGTTTGCAAATCGATCTTCACCTTGCCGGTCGCTTGCGCTGCATCGCAATGGAACACGATACCTTTGCTGCGACACAGTTCGCCGATCTCATCAATTGGCTGGATCACCCCGATCTCATTATTGACTAACATCACCGATACCAGAATCGTATCCGGCCGAATTGCTGCAGCCAGTTGTTCGATGGTGATCAGCCCGTTGTCCTGCGGCTGCAGATAAGTCGCCTCGAACCCTTGGCGTTCAAGATCGCGCACCGTATCCAGTACTGCCTTGTGTTCGGTCTTCACCGTGATGATGTGCTTGCCCTTGGTCTTGTAGAACTGGGCCGCGCCTTTGATCGCGAGGTTGTTACTTTCAGTCGCGCCCGATGTCCAGACAATCTCGCGCGGGTCGGCGCCGACCAGACGGGCGACTTCTTCGCGCGCTTCTTCGACGGCCTTTTCCGCATCCCATCCATACATGTGACTGCGAGAGGCCGGATTTCCAAATTGCTCGCGCAGGTACGGAATCATCTTGTCAACCACGCGCGGATCGATCGGCGTGGTCGAGGAGTAATCCAGGTAAATCGGGAAATGCGGCGCCTTGAGTGTATCGATCAGGCTTTTTTCCAGGGGGGCATTCATTAACGTGGCTCCATTCAGGTTGCAGCGTGGCTGCGATGCAGCACTATCACGCTTTGTTCATTTGTCTTGTGCTTCTGCTGGTCGACCAGGTCTTGCAGCGATACCGAATCGAGGTATTCCACCATCTTGCTGTTCAGGGTAGACCATAAATCGTGTGTCATACAGCGCGTGCCATTTTCTGACGTCGCGCCATGACAGTTTTCCTTGCCGCCGCATTGGGTCGAGTCAAGCGGCTCGTCAACTGAAATAATAATTTCGGCGACTGTAATTTTGTCGGCACGTCTGGCCAGATTGTAGCCACCGCCCGGTCCACGCACCGACTCGACGATTTCGTGGCGGCGCAGCTTGCCAAACAGCTGTTCTAGGTACGACAGCGAGATATCCTGACGGCGGCTGATGCCGGCGAGCGTCACCGGCCCGCTGCTTACGCGCAAGGCCAAGTCAATCATCGCTGTGACCGCAAAGCGGCCTTTAGTAGTTAAACGCATCAGGTTTCAGTCGTGTCACATCGCAATAACGGCGGGCTTTCTTTGCACTGCACCACTTGAAAAAGGTCGGGTGGCTGCATTGCCATGAGTAGTTGATCAATTTTGTCAAGTATAACAAACTTGACTGATTTTGTCAGGTAACCATTCTAGCGGTTGGACGGATAGTTTGCTGGAAGCAGGCACCCTTGCTTGACTCATCGTCACAGCGACGATAACGTCGCTGTGACGACACAAAGCCGCCACAATACCCGCTCCTCATTGCCATATGGAAATTATATGCGCATACTTGCAGTGCCGCATCAGCGTGTCCGGCTAGGCTGACAATGGGCACCCGGGCCGACTCGCCGTGCCCTGTCCAGCCCTGGCACGCCGTGCCCGGCAAAACCGAGATCTTCACTCATGAAACAAGAAATAATGCGATCGAGGTTTGCTACACCGGTGCCCATATTATTGTTGGCCCTTACGCTGATCACGCCTGATACATTCGCAGCAGGGTCTGGCGCCGATGATCCGATATTTTCACTGAGCGGTTTTGCCACGCTGGGTGCCGTGCATTCCAGCGAACGCCGCGCCGAATATACGAACACCGTATTTCAGCCCAAGGGTGCCGGTTTTACCGAGCCGTGGAGTGTGGCCGTCGACAGCCGGGTTGGTCTGCAACTGAATGCGAACCTGTCCCGCCAATGGTCCGGGGTGCTGCAGGTCATCAGCGAACAACGGTACGACGGTAGCTTCAGGCCTGCCGTCGAGTGGGCCAACCTGACGTACCAGGCGACGCCGGACCTGCGCATGCGGGTCGGCCGAATTGCGTTGCAGGGGACGCTGTCATCAGACTACCGCAAGGTTGGTTATGCAATCCCCTGGATACGACCGCCGCGCGATGTCTACGCGCTGGCGCCGGTGACAAACAACGACGGTATCGACCTGCGCTACCGTTCACATTTTGGCGCGATAACTAACACCGCGCAGGCCTACTACGGCCAAAAAGACTTGAAGACCACTTACAAGGGTGGCGAACCAATCTACGCGCGTGAGGCGGTTGGCGTTACCGACACGGTCGAGGTGGACGCCGCGACCTTGCGAGCCAGCTACCAGCAGGGCCGACTGACTATGCTGGCCTCAAAACCGTTCTTTGATCAGCTGCGCCAGTTCGGGCCGCGCGGAGTCGCATTGGCCGACCAGTATGATTTTGAAAATAAACGCTATCGCATGCTGTCGTTCGGCGCCAATTACGATCCTGGCAAGTGGTTTTTGACCAGCGAATGGGAGCGTGTTCAGACTAACTCCTGGTCTGGCGACGGCACCGGCTGGTTTGTCGGCGGTGGCGTGCGACTTGGCCGCTGGACGCCTTACCTGATTTATTCGCGCGCGCGCCTCGATTCGCCCCTGACCGAGGCCGGTCTGCCGACTGCAGGACTGCCACCGCCCTATGCGTTCGCCGCACTGCAAGCGAACGCAGTACTGAACTCGCTGCTCGGGAACATCATTCCGAACGACCGCACGATCGCTCTTGGTACGCGCTGGGATTTTGCCAGCAATGCGGCACTCAAGTTTCAGTTCGAACGTATTTCGGTCGGCGATGGCTCCATTGGTCCTTTCAGCTTTGCCCAACCCGGCTTTACGACCGGCGGCCAGGCCAGCATTGTCAGCGTCGCGCTGGACGTGGTGTTCTGATGAGAGCCGACACGTACAGGATGAACCGGGCCGCAGGCGCCGCACCGATCCGAAAGAGATTGTGCTGTGTGGCGCTTTCCGCCGTCGGCGCGCTCGGCACACTGCCAGCACTGGCCGAAGTGGTAGTGGTCGTCTCCGCAAAAAGTTCGCAGACCAATCTGAAAGCTGACCAGGTCGCCGATATTTTTCTCGGCAAGCGGTCGGCCTACCCGGACGGCGCCGACGCAGTGCCGATCGACCAGCCGGAGAACTCCAGCAGTCGCGAGGCGTTCTACGCTGCTTTAACTGGCAAGACACCCGCGCTGCTGAAAGCCTACTGGTCCAAGCTGCTGTTCACGGGGCAAGGCCAGCCGCCGCGCGAGTTGCCGAATGCCGACGCGATCAAGAAGCTGATCGCATCAAATAGCAGGTTCATTGGCTACATGGACAAGGACGCGCTTGACGATAACGTCAAGGTGGTCTTCGTACCAAGGTAGGCGAGGCAAACGCAGACCATGACAAGCCTGCAAGTGATCCGTGCCAAAGCAGCGCGTGCAGCCGAGCGGGCAGTCGAACCTGCCCTGCTGTTTCCGGCAATGGCGGTGCTGCTTCTCGCCATAATCTGGGGCGCCACATTGCACTTGATCCAGATCGAGCGCGACAGTGCAATCGCCAAAGCGGCCGATTCCAGCAACGCGTTGCTGGAAACCTATGAAGCGCAGGTGATTCGCAATCTGGCAACCATCGGACAAGCGCTGCGGACCACCAAATACGCCTACGAACTTGGCAGGACCGACGCGACCTTGTCGGAGCTGACGGCCAATGCCTTGCTACCGCCCCCGATGCTGTTTACGGTCGGCGTGGCGGACGTCGACGGCAAGATCATCGCCAGTACCCGTTTGGAGGAACTGGGCCGCCACGTGCCGCGTGACGCCGTACCCGAATATCTGCAACGCGATAGCGACGCCACGTTCGTCAGCGCGCCGACCCGCCTTGCTACAGGTGACGCCCCGCGGCTGTATTTCAGCCGGCGCCTGAATACGCCGGACGGCGAGTTCAACGGCGTCGTCATGGTATCGGTCGAACCCGCCTACTTTACCAGTGGCTATGATCGCGCCAGGCTGGGTGATCTAGGGGTGCTCGGCCTGCTCGACGCTACCGGGCGCTTTTTGGTCAAACGTAGCGCTGACACGGTGTCATGGGGAGAATTTGCCGGCCTCGATGCCGCCGCCGTCAATCCCCTCCTGCAGAATCCGCCACCGGTCATCAGCCGCTGGGACGGTATCAGCCGCCATTTGCGCAGCCGGCAGTTACCCGGTATTGCACTGGAGGTATTGGTGGGCCCGTCAGCGCAGGAACAACTCGGCGCGTTCGAAGCGGATCGCCGCTCGTACTACTGGAAAGCCGGTGCCGGTAGCGCGCTGCTGCTCGCTCTGCTCAGCCTGCTAGGCAGGTTGTCGTGGCAATTGGCGGCTACCAGGCAGCGCTCGCGCAAAATTCAGCAAACCTACTATGCCGCATCAAACGCCAGTCTGGATGGGTTCTTCGTGCTGCATCACGTACGCGACGCACAGGGTGCCATCATCGATTTCATAATTCACGACGCCAACCGCGCCGGACTCGAACTGTTTGGCCAAACACGACAAAAGCTCATCGGCCGGTCGCTCTGTCAGGCCATGCCCCAGAGCCGCAGCAATGGCATCCTGGCAGAATTGCAACTGGTCGCGACAAACCATACGGCCGACGAAAGCGAATGGCAGAACCGCGACCCGACGATTCGCGCGGGGTGGCTGCAGCGACAGTTTGTCGCCGTCGACGATGGCGTCGTCGCGATACTGCGCGATATTACTGCCCGCAAGCACGCTGAAATCCTGCACGTCGAACAGGGCCGGCTGCTGGAACTGATCGCCACCGGCATACCCTTGCCTCAAGTACTCTACAAAATTCTACAACTGATCGGATCGCAATTGCCCGACGTGATGGGCTCCGTACATCTGGTCAGTAGTGACGGTATTGCGCTGCACCTGGGCGCTGCGATCGCACTCCCCGAATCGTATCTGGAGGCGGTCCGCGAGGTGCCCATCGCCGCAGTGGCCGGCTCTTGTGGAACAGCGGCCTACCGGCGCGAAACCGTCATTGCCGCCGACATCGGCAACGATGCCCTGTGGAGTGAGTACCGCGCGCTCGCTACCGCACACGGACTGCATGCATGCTGGTCAACGCCGATTCTGTCGAAGCAGCAGCAAGTATTGGGCACCTTTGCAATGTACTACCGCGCCGCACACCATCCGAACAACACGGAAATTGCACTGGTCGCTCTCGCCACGCGCCTCGCTGGCATCGCGATCGAACGCCAGCAGGCCGAAGACCGCATAGGCCACATGGCACACCATGACGCGCTGACGGGTTTACCCAACCGTACGTTGCTGGACGATCGAATCCGCCAGGCGATATTGCACGCGCAGCGCTACGACCGGCAGATGACGGTGCTGTTCATCGATCTGGATAATTTCAAGGTCATCAACGACACGCTCGGTCACAATGCCGGTGACACCGTGCTAAAGGCGGTCGCACAGCGCATGAGCAACTGCGTGCGCAGCATCGATACGGTAATCCGTCTAGGCGGCGACGAGTTCGTGATTGTTTTGTCAGATCAGGCCAAGGGTTTTGACGCGCTAACCCAGCCGCTACAAAAAATTCATCGCGCCATCGCGGAGCCGGTAACCATTGCCGGCAAGCAGATCGGAGTCACCAGCAGCATGGGCATGGCGACGTATCCCGGTGACGGCACGGAACCGGACGAGCTGTTGACCAACGCCGATGCGGCCATGTATCGGGCCAAGCAGATGGGCAGAAATAATTTCCAGTTTTACACCGCCGAAATGCATCACGCCATGTACGAAAAGATTCAGTTGCAGGAAGGCCTGCGCAGAGCACTCGCGGAACAGCAGTTTTCCCTGGCCTATCAGCCGCAGGTCGATCTGCACAGCGGTAAAATTACCGCCGTTGAAGCATTGATTCGCTGGCACCATCCGTCGCTTGGCATCGTGCCACCCGCACGTTTCATTCCGCTGGCCGAAGAGAGTCGTCTGATCGTCCAGATCGGCGAATGGGTATTGCACACCGCCTGCCTGCAGAACCAGGCATGGCAACAGGCCGGCCTGTCGCCGTGCGTCATGTCGGTCAATGTATCCGCGCGGCAATTCAGGGAACCTGGTTTGCTTGCAGCCGTAAAGGCTGCTCTAAAGCAGAGCGGTCTGGCAGCCCAGTATCTCGAACTCGAACTGACCGAGAGCCTGATCATGCAGGATCCCGAGCAGGCCATTGGGATCATGGTCGCGCTGCGCGACATGGGCGTGCGCCTGTCGATCGACGACTTCGGCACGGGCTATTCCAGCTTGAGCGCACTGCAGCGCTTTCCTATCGCGCGACTGAAACTTGACGGCTCCTTCATCCAGTCGCTGGACACCATGGAAGACAGTCGCACGATCACCAAAGCGATGGTGTCACTGGGTCACCAATTGAACTTGCACATCGTGGCAGAATGCGTCGAAACCGTCGCCCAACGAGAATTTTTGCGCGCCAATGGCTGCGATGAAATGCAGGGATACCTGTTTAGCAAGCCAGTCAGCCCGGAACAAATTCCGGGATTGCTCACCATGCAAGCCGATACCGAATTTGCCCAGCACGTTTCTCCGGAGCTACATTGATCCGTCGTTCTGCAAGGTTGCGTCCTGGCGCAACAGAGCCATCGGTAAAAAAAATTCGTGCATGGTCTGATTGCGAATGAAGCTCAAATTATACGGATGCTCGGCGACGATCCTCGGCAACCGATCGATGCCCGCCAGCGCGTTTACCTGACCCGCAATTTTTCCCCACAACACCAGCACAGGCGGGGTTGCGCTGCGTGTTGCCAGTGCCAGCAGTACGCTTTTTAAAAATGGCAACCACGCCTGCGCATCATGAGCAGGTGCCACGGTGGGCCGAAACACCAGCGACGCGTTAAGTAATAAAAACCCATGCCGTGTCAGATTATCCTGCAGCGCCGCCAGCGTCTGAACCCTGCCGGATCCTGCCGCCTGCGCCTGCACGCCGATCGCTGCAATTGCGGCACCGGTAGTTGCATCGGTTTGCAGCGCGCCTTCGGCAACCAACAGCATCTTAATAAAATTACGCAGCGACGTGGCGCGATTAACCGGCTTCGACAAACCATTCTCGGACCACAGACCGGCTACCGCGCCGTCCATGAAACATACGCCGGTGGCACTCGCCTCACGCGGATAAGGGCCTTCCCCAACCAACACGTAGCGCACCGCATCGAAGGGCTGGGCAAACGCTGCCAGCAAGCGACCTTGTGTGGGCAGGTAGCTGTATCGCGCCAGCGCCGCCAGATAGCCGGCATCGGCGTCGGCCACGGCCTGCAAGCCGTCCAGCAATACGGCGCGCCACGATGAATCGACTCGATTCAGGGTTGCCAGAATCGGCTGCGGGATTAATGCAGGCACGTGCCGACCCTACGCCAGTCGCACCCGCTAACGATCATTTTCCGATGATCGAAACAATGTTGTCCGACCCGCTGGCACCGAATAGCTGCTCTTTCAAAATTCGCAACTGATCACGTACCTGCGCAGCTTTCTCGAACTCCAGATTTTTGGCGTGATCGAGCATCAGCTTTTCGAGGCGCTTGATTTCTTTGCTGACCTGCTTTTCACTCATCGATTCATACTTGGCGGTCTCCTGCGCCGCCTGCAATTCTTCGCGCGCTTCTTGCGGACTGTAGACGCCGTCTATCAAGTCCTTGATCTGCTTCTTGATACCGATCGGCGTAATGTTATTAGCCAGGTTGAACGCGATCTGCTTGTCGCGCCGCCGTTCAGTTTCATCGATCGCGCGACGCATGGAATCGGTCACCTTGTCGCCATACAGGATTGCCTTGCCATTCAAGTTACGGGCGGCGCGGCCGATGGTTTGAATCAGACTGCGCTCGGAACGTAGAAAGCCCTCTTTGTCGGCGTCGAGAATCGCCACCAGCGAAACTTCGGGCAGGTCCAGCCCTTCGCGCAGCAGGTTGATTCCGACCAGCACGTCGAAAGTACCAAGACGCAGATCCCGGATGATTTCAACCCGCTCGACGGTATCGATATCGCTGTGCAGATAACGCACCTTGATGCCGTTATCGCTCAAAAATTCAGTCAGCTGCTCGGCCATGCGCTTGGTCAGCGTCGTAACCAGAACGCGCTCGTTTTTTTCCACCCGATCGGTAATCTCACTCATCAGATCGTCTACCTGCGAACTGGCCGGACGAACTTCGATTAGTGGGTCAACCAGGCCGGTCGGGCGCACGACCTGCTCGACGACCTGACCAGCGTGCTTGACTTCGTAGTCGGCCGGCGTGGCCGAGACAAACATAGTCTGGCGCATCTTGCCTTCAAATTCATCGAAGCGCAGTGGCCGGTTATCAAGTGCCGATGGCAGCCTGAAACCATAGTCGACCAGATTGTTTTTTCTGGCACGGTCGCCGTTGTACATGCCATTGAGCTGGCCAAGCAGCACATGCGACTCGTCCAGAAACATCAGTGCGTCGGCCGGCAAATAATCCACCAGTGTCGGCGGCGGTTCACCCGGTTTGGCGCCGCTCAGATGGCGCGAATAGTTTTCGATCCCCTTGGTAAAACCGATCTCCTGCATCATCTCCAGATCAAAGCGGGTACGCTGCTCAAGCCGCTGTTCTTCAATCAGCTTGTTCTCCTTGCGGAAAAATTCCAGCCGATCGCGCAACTCGTCCTTGATGGTCTCGATCGCCCGTAACACCGTCGCTCGCGGGGTCACATAGTGCGAACTCGGATACACCGTAAAGCGCGGAATTTTTTGCCGCACACGCCCGGTTAATGGATCAAACAACTGGATGCTGTCGATCTCGTCGTCGAACATTTCGAGTCGCACTGCCAGCTCGGCATGCTCGGCCGGAAAAATATCGATGGTGTCGCCCCGCACCCGAAACGTGCCGCGGCCGAAATCAATTTCATTCCGCGCGTACTGCATCTGAATCAGACGTGCTATGACATCGCGTTGACTGACCTTGTCGCGCGCGCGCAGCGTCAGAATCATCTGGTGGTATTCGTTCGGATTTCCGATACCGTAAATTGCCGAAACGGTCGCGACGATCACCACATCGCGCCGCTCCATCAGCGACTTGGTGCACGACAGCCGCATCTGCTCGATATGCTCATTGATGGAAGAATCTTTTTCAATGAACAAGTCGCGTTGCGGCACGTACGCTTCCGGCTGGTAGTAGTCGTAATAACTGACAAAATATTCGACCGCGTTATGGGGAAAGAACTCGCGGAACTCACTATACAACTGCGCCGCCAAGGTCTTGTTCGGTGCAAATACGATTGCCGGACGCCCCATCCGCGCGATCACGTTCGCCATCGTGTAGGTCTTGCCGGATCCCGTCACGCCCAATAATGTTTGATACGACAGGCCGTCTTCGATGCCTTCGCACAACTTATCGATCGCCGCCGGCTGATCACCGGCGGGCTTGAACGGCTGAAACAGCCGGAAAGGGGAATTTGGAAAAGTAACGATCTTCGCTTCATCGACGTTACTGGAAACTTCGGATAATTCAGCCATCTTGCCTCGACCTTTGGTAAAATTGCACGCTGCAAACCCGCGCCGTGTTCTGCTTTCGGCGCCGTCTTTAAACCCGGCTGCACAATCCTTCTGCAGCGATTTTTGATGTTATCACGATGAACGCACCCCTTTCTGCCTCGCTTTTCACTGCCATCGAGATGGCGCCTCGTGACCCGATTCTAGGCGTCACCGATGGATTCAACGCGGACAAAAATCCCGCCAAAATCAATCTCGGGGTCGGTGTGTATTGCGACGATAACGGCAAGGTGCCCCTGCTGGACTGCGTCAAGCAGGCCGAAGCCCTCATGCTGCAAAAAGCCGCGCCGCGGACATACCTCCCCATCGATGGACTGGTCGCGTACGACAAAGCGGTGCAAGAGTTGGTATTTGGGGTTGGCAGTGCCGTGATTCAAGAGAAACGTGCAATCACCGTGCAAGCCATCGGTGGCACCGGAGCGCTCAAACTGGGCGCAGATTTTTTGCACCGATTTGCACCCGGCGCGCAGGTCTGGATCAGCGATCCGAGCTGGGAAAACCATCGCGCCCTGTTCGAATTTGCCGGCTTCACCGTCAACAACTACCCGTACTACGATGCCACCACCCGCGATGTCAACTTCAGCGGCATGCTGCAGGCGTTACAGACTGTGCCCACCGGCTCGATCGTGGTGCTGCATGCCTGCTGCCACAACCCGACCGGTGCAGACCTGAACGATGCGCAGTGGCTAGATGTTATCAAGGTCGTCACCGAGCGTGGGCTGATTCCCTTCTTGGATATGGCGTACCAGGGTTTCGGTGACGGCATTGAAAGCGACGGTACGGTGGTACGTCAGTTCGCCGATGCCGGTGGCCCGCTGTTCGTCTCCAATTCATTTTCAAAATCATTCTCGCTATACGGCGAGCGCGTCGGCGCACTGAGCATCGTCGCCGTCAATGCCGAAGAAGCCGCCCGCGTCCTGTCGCAAATGAAACGCGTCATCCGCACCAATTATTCCAATCCACCGGTGCACGGCAGTTCGGTCGTCGCGACCGCCCTGGCGACCCCGGAACTGCGCCAGTTGTGGGAAACGGAACTCGGCGGCATGCGCCTGCGCATTCGTGAAATGCGCGAGATGCTGGTCTCAAAACTGAAGCAAAAAGCGCCCTCGCACGATTTCGATTTCGTGACGCGGCAGCGCGGCATGTTTTCGTATTCGGGACTGACGAAGGCACAGGTCGAGCGCCTGCGCGACGAATTCTCAATCTACGCCGTCGATACCGGCCGCATCTGCGTCGCAGCGCTCAACACACGCAACATCGATTACGTCGTTGAGGCGATCGCGAAAGTATTGTAGACTCCGAGTTCATTGCAAAAGGACGTAGTTCTCTTCAAGCTGCGCTGTCATTGGCAGGCGATTTTTTTGACAGGAAGCATCTGAAAAGCCTATAATGCGGCTTCTTTTCCCTGATAGCTCAGTTGGTAGAGCGACGGACTGTTAATCCGCAGGTCCCTGGTTCGAGTCCAGGTCGGGGAGCCAAGAATATCAAGCACTTAGCCCACTTTTCGAAGTGGGCTTTTTGTTTTGCGGCACACTTTTGGCACACTAACAGAAAACAGCAACCCTGTTTCGTGATGTTCTATGCCGCAAATGCACCCAATCTCCAACAGTACCCAAAGCCGCCCTACCTGTGGATAACTGCAACATTTCGGCCTTGATTGTGCCGTGAGTGTGCCATGCGATATTTTTATCGACGTAACACCATGATATAAATAGGATAAATAAATAGGGAACCCTCGATTGCAAATCCTATGTTGTGAATTGTTTCCTTTTGTTCTACACTTCGTTCATCGGTTATGGCGAGGTATTGACCATCATGGCAAACATTCAGAAACGTATCGGCAAAGACGGCGCGATTTCGCA
>JAYVEF010000286.1:0-2708 GCA_043748965.1 Burkholderiales bacterium | reverse complement strand
GTGCTGAATTCGATCTATCAACCGTTCCTGCCAACCGATACGGCCAGCTACCTGATCCAGAAAGGCTGGGACGTCTCGGAAAAAATCACCACAACCTACGCCAAGGTCAAACTGGACAGCGATTTGGGCGGTGTGACGATGCGTGGCAACGTCGGCATACAGATTCAACACACCGACCAATCGTCGTCCTCCAATTATTTTGACAACAGCGCGCCGGCCGGCAGCCAAGTAAAGCCGAACATCGACGGCAAAAAGTACAACGACGTTTTGCCGAGCATGAACTTAGCATTCGGTTTCGCCAACGACCAGACCCTGCGTCTGGCAGTGGCCAGACAGATCGCCCGGCCACGTCTGGATCAAATGAAGTCAGCGTTGGAGTTCGGTATCGATACTGCCACCGGCATACCAGGTGCTAGCGGTGGTAACGCCCAGTTGAATCCATGGCGTGCTAACGCCTTTGACATTTCGTACGAAAAGTATTTTTCGAACAAGGGATACGTTGCGGTGGCAGGGTTTTATAAAGATCTGAAATCATATATTTATCAGCAAACCGTCGATTATGATTTTTCGAAATTCACGCCAGGCACCATCGCTAGGACTAATATTGGAAAATTCACTGCGCCTTACAACGGGCAGGGCGGTTCGCTGAAAGGGATTGAACTGTCGGCATCGATTCCGCTCAAACTGCTGACACCGGCACTCGACGGTTTTGGCGTCGTCGCCAGTTACTCTTACAGCGACAGTCAGATTGCTATCGATGGCACCAATCTGGGCGATAAAATTGCCTTGCCGGGTTTGTCGAAAAATGTTTCCAATCTGACGGTGTACTACGAGAATGCCGGTTGGTCGACCCGTGTCAGCCAGCGCAAGCGCTCTGACTATATCGGCGAAATCAACGGCTTCGGCAACGATCGCGAACTGCGTTACGTCAAGGGCGAATCGATCGTTGATTTCCAGCTTGGCTATGACTTCGGCAAGGGTACCTATGAAGGCCTGGGCGTTTTGTTGCAGGTAAATAACCTGACCAACTCGGCGTATCAGACCTACCAAAAGACCCAGAACCAGCCGGTTGAGTATCAAAAGTACGGCCGCACGATTTTGTTTGGCCTGAACTACAAACTGTAATCGGTGACAGGATGGCGCCGCAATGGCGCCATCTTTTCGTGGGTGAGTACTTGCTACTTTTATCGGGGCCGTATTCTTCAGGCTGGCACCTCGCACCGCGCTGGGCATACCCTCGCTGCACACTCTGTTGCTCCCCGTTAAAACCGCCCGCTATTTCTGCCGAACGACAATACCTATCGGTCTGTACATGCTGGTTGACGCCGACCGCGCTTCGCTGCAGTAGATTTTCAACCTGCCAATGACCAATTTCGATGACTTACCGCGCAACGTCGCCTTGCTCGATCTGACTCACCGACACGACCAATATTTCTTGAAATGAAGTGTTGCATATATGCCAAACGCACTTTTGCCGATTCCCCTATCGGCCAAGGTTGGCTATGATCAAGATTGTTAAAGATGTTTCCATTCACGAAAACAAAATATTCAAATGGAAACATTATTTTATTCCTGCTTTCTACCTTTTTCTGCAAGGAGTCCCGCATGCATCGTCATGTCATTGGACGCGTTTTGATACTCGCCGCGGCTTTCTGTGGCAAAGCCGGGGCCGCTGATTTGGGGCTAACCAGCGACCTGGGTACGACCGGATTGGGCCTGCATCTGAGTACGCCGCTGCAGCAAAACATGAACGCACGTTTCGGCTTCAATTACGCCAGATACAAGTACAACACCAGTACCAGCAACGTCAACTACGACTTCAACCTGAAGTTAAATACCTTCGACGCGCTGCTCGATTATTTTCCCAGCGAAAATGAATTTCGCGTCAGCGGCGGGCTAGTTTATGACAACAACAAAATCGATGCCGTTGGTCTGCCGACAGCGAGCGGCAGCTACACCATCAACGGCAACCTCTACAACGCCGCCACGGCAGGGCAACTCAATGGCAACATCGATTTCCATAAACTTGCCCCGTATCTGGGCTTGGGTTGGGGCAATGTGCTGCGAAAAAAAGGTGGCTGGGGATTTTCGGCCGATGTCGGTATCTTATTTCAGGGAATCCCAACCACGTCGCTGACCAATAGCGGTTGCAGTGCGGACGCCGCGACATGCGCCCAGCTCGGTACCGACGTGGCCGCAGAAAACATGCGGCTGCAGGACAAGGCCGATAACCTGCGGTTGTATCCGGTGGTGCGGATCGGGGCGAGCTACCACTTTTGAGTTTCAGGAAGTTCTGCTCTGACAAGCACCGGGCGCAGGCGAGGCTACTTGATGACGCGCCAGCCTTCGTGGCGGAACCCGGCCAAGCGGCGTAACACCGCAAGAAAATTCGCGTTGTCGGCAGCTTCGTGGCTGGTTGCATTGTCTGCCAGTGTTTCGATGAATCCGTGCTTCGCCGCCACCACGCGTTGACATCCATACTCGATCACACAGCTCGGCCAACGCGACACCCTGGCGCTGAAGTTCGCCGAGCGGCGCTTTCCAGGTCACGCGCCCGGCAAGCCCATTCCAGGTTTGCGGTGTCGCTGCCAGATCTGCGCCGTGTACGATGACGTCGCTGCGTTTCATTCCATCCTCGCCACCATTCGCCAATTGCAACGCTACGATGTTTGCCAATTGGCTAGAAAAGTCAGCTTTGAAAACGTTGC
>JAYVEF010000285.1:0-57238 GCA_043748965.1 Burkholderiales bacterium | reverse complement strand
ATGTTAAATATACCCCCTGTTGCATGATCATGGCGACAAAAAAGTCTATCTTTCGAACATGACGAAGCAATCTGAAGTGGATTGGCCGCGGCAGCCTGGCAGTCACGCCGCGCGGGTGGATGCAGCGCATCGGCCGAAGCCGCTGCCGCGTCACACGTTCTTAAATCATTGAGGGATGCATGCACGCTTTGTTGCTGACGTACGGGATCGATTGGCTCAACCTGTTGGTGCGCTGGCTACACCTGATTACGGGTATCGCCTGGATCGGTGCATCATTTTATTTTGTCTGGCTGGATAACTCGATCCGACCACCCAAACCGGATTCGGATCTGGCCAGACGCGGCGTCGCCGGTGAATTGTGGGCGGTCCATGGCGGCGGGTTTTATAACCCGCAAAAATATCTGGTGGCGCCACCGCAGCTGCCGGCGCAACTGCACTGGTTCAAGTGGGAAGCGTACTGGACCTGGATTTCGGGTTTCTCGTTACTTTGCATCGTCTACTACTTCAATGCTTCGGCGATGATGATTGACCGCTCGGTCGCGGCGTTGAGTCCGGCACAAGCGATCGGAGTCGGTATCGGTGCACTGATATTGGGATGGGTGGTGTATGACCTGCTGTGCCGTTCGCCGCTGGGCCGGCGTGATGGGCTGCTGGGAGCGGTGCTGTTCGTCCTGATCGTGGCCGCAGCCTGGGTCTTGTCCACGCTATTGAGCGGGCGGGCCGCGTATATTCATGTCGGTGCGATGATCGGCACCATGATGGTCGGCAATGTGCTGATGGTCATTATTCCCGGACAACGCAAACTGGTCAGCGCGCTGCAATGCGGCGAGGCCCCGGACCCTATCTACGGCAAACGCGCCAAGCAGCGCAGCGTGCACAACAATTACTTCACATTGCCGGTGTTGTTCATCATGATCAGCAACCACTACGCAATGACGTACAACCATGCTTACAGCTGGCTGATTCTGGCTGCGATCATGGCCGCTGGCGTATTGATCCGGCATTTTTTCAACCTACGGCATAAAGGTCAGATTGCCTGGGCATATCCGGCGGCCGGCGCAGCACTATTGTTCATCGTCGCGGTGGCAATCGCGCCACACCCGACGCCCACGGACGCGGTTGCTAGCGCGCCGTCGGCAGCAGACTTTAAAAAGGTGCAGCAAATTATTGCGCTACGTTGCGCTAGCTGCCACGCCGCAGTACCGACTCAACCCGGTTTTGCCAGCGCACCGGCAGGAATTTTGCTGGACTCGGCTGCGGCGATTCGCCAAAACGCGCCGAGGATTTATCAGCAGGCGGTGCAGCTCAAAGCCATGCCACTGGGGAATCTGACCAACATTACCGAAGCCGAGCGCAAACAGATCGGCACATGGTTCGAGGCAGGCTCGCCGTAGCGGACAGGTCAACGCAATCTGCATCGATAAAACTTTTAGAAAGTGATCAATGACACTGGACGCACAACTCGACGGGTGGGTCGATGCACATTTTGATGAGCAGGTCAGCTTCTTGCAGGCACTGATTCGTGTTCCGAGTGATACCCCGCCGGGCGACAACGCACCGCACGCGCTCCGCACGGCGGAACTACTGGCTGCGTTTGATTTGCCGGCCGAGCAGCATCGCGTACCCGACGTCGAAGTCCGTGCTGCCGGACTGCAGAGCATCATCAATCTAGTGGTCAGACGTCGCTACGGGCCAGGAAAAACTATTCTTTTGAATGCGCATGGTGATGTGGTGCCGCCCGGTGAAGGCTGGACCAAGCCACCGTACGCTGGCGTGATCGAAGACGGACTACTGTACGGACGGGCTGCAGCAGTAAGTAAAAGTGATTTCGCGACCTACACGTTTGCGCTGCGCGCACTGGAAGCTGTTGCCAGGCCGGTATCCGGCTGCGTCGAATTATTATTTACTTACGATGAAGAATTCGGCGGCGAAGTCGGCCCGGCGTGGCTGCTGCGGCATAAGATCATCCGGCCTGATCTGATGATCGCAGCGGGTTTTTCATACCAGGTCATCACCGCGCATAACGGATGCCTGCAAATGGAGGTCATCGTGCACGGCAAGATGGCGCACGCAGCGATTCCAGAGTCCGGCGTCGACGCATTGCAAGGTGCAGTGCACGTGCTGAACGCCCTGTACGCTGAAAATCTCCAGTACCGTCAGATCTGTTCACAGGTGCCCGGTATCACGCATCCGTATCTGAATGTCGGCACCATCGAAGGCGGCACCAATACCAACGTTGTTCCGGGGCGGGTTACGTTCAAGCTGGACCGTCGCATGATCCCGGAAGAAAATCCGGTCGAGGTCGAAGCCGCCTTACGTCATGTAATCAACTCTGCAGCGGAAAAATTTCCCGGTATCACGGTCGACATCAAACGTATTCTGCTGGCTAGGGCGTTACAGCCACTGCCCGGTAATCTGCCGCTGGTCGAGGCGCTGCAAAAGCACGGCGAAGCGGTTTTCGGCGAACCCATTCCTGCCGTCGGTACACCGCTGTACACCGATGTCCGACTGTTTTGCGAGGCAGGCATACCTGGCGTCATTTACGGCGCCGGACCGCGCACGGTGCTGGCGTCGAACGCCAAACGTGCCGATGAACGCCTCGAACTCGGAGATCTGCGCCGGGCCACCAAAGTGGTCGCACGCACGCTCAAGGAGTTACTGAAGTAACGCGGTGCCGATTGTGTCAGATCTCTGTTCCGACATCGCGTTGATGCACTTTTCTTCCTGCCGAATAGGTTGCCGCGACGGTGCGGTCGTCTCCCAGCAGCGCCAGTGCAAACAATAGCGTGTCCAGATTTTCGGCACGCGACGTGCGGCGCGCCAGTAGCGGTGTGGCGGCGGGATCGAGAACAATAAAATCAGCTTCTGCGCCGATCGAAAAATTACCAATCGTACCTTCCAGCTGCATGCTGCGTGCCGCGCCCAGGGTAGCCAGATAAAACATGCGCAGTGCGGGCAGGTAGGTGCCGCCCATGCGTGCGACCTTATAGGTTTCGTTCATCGTCTGCAGCATCGAAAACGATGTGCCACCACCGACATCGGTTGCCAGCGACAGTGACATTTGCGCCGCATCGGCGCTGTCAAAATCAAATAGCCCGCTACCCAGAAACAGATTCGACGTCGCACAAATCGCAACCGCCGCGCCGGTTTCGGCCATGCGCTGACGATCGCGTTGATCGAGCCAGATGCAGTGCGCGAACATTGCACGCGGTCGCAGCATGCCGACCTGGTCGTAGACATCGAGATAGCTGCGTGCAGCGGGATATAGCGATTTGACCCATGCCACTTCATCGCAATTTTCGGCGACATGGGTCTGCAGATACGTGTCCGGATACGCCTGCGCCAGCTCACCTGCCATCTGCAGCTGTGCGGCTGACGAAGTGGGTGCGAAGCGCGGGGTGATCGCATATAACTGGCGACCGCGTTTATGCCATTGATTGATCAGCGCTTCGCTGTCGCGCACACCGCCTTCGGCGGTGTCGGCCAAAAAAACCGGGCAGTGGCGATCCATTAATACCTTGCCGGCCACCATGCGCAGGTTGCGCGCGGTGCTGGCGCTAAAAAAGGCATCGACCGATGCCTTGTGGACGGTGCAATACACCATTGCCGTCGTAGTGCCGCAGCGCAGTAGTTCGTCGAGAAAAAAATCAGCGACTTCACGCGCATGCTCGGGATCCGAAAATTGACGCTCGGTTGGGAAGGTATAAGTTTCGAGCCACGGCAACAGGCCCGGCGCGGGCGAGGCGATCATGTCGGTCTGCGGATAGTGGATATGCGTATCGATAAAGCCTGGCAGGATCAACTTGCCACGGTAGTCATGCAGTGGCGTGCCGGGTGCAAGCGAAGCGTACAGGTCACTATACTGGCCTGCCGCTTTGATCCGACCGGCTTCGACGATCAGTAATCCGTCTTCGAACCAGTGGGTAGCGTCGGGCTGCTTTGCCGGATCACCGGTGAAGTGCAGGACGCTGGCGCGGTAGGCTTCGACGCCGGCCGAAGTTTCGATTGTCATTGTGAGAATGGGACTTCAAAAAAAAATTAGAAGGTATTGGCGGGTGTACGCGCGGCACCGGCGGACGGCATGCATTTGTCATTGCAATCTGTGACGGCCAGCGCCTGTCTTTCCCAGACCGCAAGCAACTGCGCTGCCACGGACGCTGCGATCACTGCCGGCTCCTTGCCACGGATTTCGGCCAAGCCGATCGGGCATGTCATTTCCATCAAGCGGACGGTAGAAATTCCCCGCGTCTGCAGGCGGTGTTCGAACAACATTCGCTTGGTTTTCGAACCGATCAGACCGAACCACCCTGCATCTGCACGGCGCAGGATCGATTCGGCCAGTCGCTGGTCGAGCGCATGGCTATGCGTCATCACCAGAAAGCTGGCGCCTGCCGGTGCGGCATCGACCATCGTTTCAGGCAGGTCGGTCACTACGCTAGTGATGTTATCAGGCAGCACGTACGGAAATATTTCGGCACGCGTATCGATCCAGGTAACGTGGCAGGGTAGCGTTGACAAAGCCTGCACCAGCGCGGTACCCACATGGCCGGCGCCAAATAGCAATAGTTGCGGCCGATCGGCCAGGCAGGGCGCGATCAGCCAGCGCTGGCCGGCGGTGTCGCGTTGGAGATGGCAGGCCTGATCCGCGTGAAACGTGATCGATGCGGGCAGCGCGAGACCGTGCAAGGACCTTCCATCGCGTGCCAATAGCAGCGATGGGGTGACTGCATCAAGCGTAGTCAGGCGCCAGCTGTCGCTGCGCTCGCGGCTGCGGGACGCCAGCGCTGCGACGATCTGATGGTTGCCGGCATCGATGCGTTCGAACGCCAGGTGCACGATACCACCGCAACACTGTCCGAGGGTTGGTCCCAGCGGAAAACGCACCAGACGCCGTTGCGCCACGAGAATTTCCGGCGGCGCAGAAAGCATTTCACGCGCGGTCTCGACAGCGCGCAGCTCCAGATGACCACCACCGAGGGTATCGAACTGCCTTGCCGTTGTAACCACCATGCTGGCTCCGCTGGCGCGCGGGGCCGAGCCTTCGACCTGTGCAACCGTGACCAGAATCGCGGGTTCTTGCAGCGTCGTGAGCGCGTTCAGCCAGATATTCATGGTCGCACCTGCAGTGCACCCGCGCCCGGCACGGCGGCGCGTTGTATCGCCTCGATCGCGCGCAAAATTTCTTCGCTGGTGGCCGGTGCATGCAGCGGCGGATTGATCCGATAGTCGGCTACGCTCGCGATGGCATCCCGAATCGCGAAGAATACCGAAAACGGCAGCAGCAAGGGCGGTTCGCCAACGGCCTTTGAGCGATGAATGCTATCTTCGACATTGCGGTTATCGAACAATTTGACCCTGAAATCTTCGGGGCAATCGGATACCCCCGGAATTTTATAGGTCGATGGTGCATAGGTCATCAATTTGCCGGCGGGATTCCACCAGAGTTCTTCAGTGGTCAGCCAGCCCATGCCCTGAATGAACCCGCCTTCGACCTGGCCGATATCGATCGCCGGATTGAGCGAGTTGCCGGCATCGTAGAGCGCATCGGCACGCAGCAGCTTCCATTCACCGGTCAGCGTATCGATCACCACCTCGGACACCGCCGCACCGTAGGCAAAGTACGAGAATGGCCGGCCGGTCATGCTGGCCGCATCCCAGTGCAAACCGGGCGTCGCATAGAACCCATCCGACCAGAGCTGCACGCGCGCCAAATAGGCTTGCCGTACGACTTCGCAAAATTGCAGGACGCGACCGTTGGTGTGAATCTGGTTGCCGCAGAAAGTCACCGCAGCGGAGTCGCCGCCAAACTTTTCTGCCACAAATGCTGCCAGCCGCGTGCGGATCTGCCGCGCCGCATCCTGCGCCGCCTTGCCATTCAGATCGGCACCGGTCGATGCAGCCGTGGCAGAGGTGTTGGCGACTTTGCTGGTGTCGGTGGCGGTGACGCGTACGTGCGTCAGATCGATGCCGAGTTCGTGCGCGACCACCTGCGCCACCTTGGTGTTGATGCCCTGGCCCATTTCGGTGCCGCCATGATTGACCAGTACCGAGCCGTCGACATACACATGGACCAATGCGCCGGCCTGGTTCAGGTGCGTGACATTGAAGGCGATGCCGAACTTGACGGGTGTCAACGCCAGGCCTTTTTTAAGCAAGGGACTGCTGCGATTGAATGCCTGCACGGCACTTCGCCGGGCCCGGTAGTCACTGCTGGCTTCCAGTTCTGCCACCAGCGCATGGATGATATTGTCCTCGACTTTTTGCCCGTACGGTGTGATGTTGCGGCCCTCCAGATCATCGCGCCCATAAAAATTCACGGACCGTACGTCGAGTGCGTCGCGCCCCAGATTGCGGGCGATTTCGTCGATCATGTATTCGATGATGATGGCGCCTTGCGGGCCACCGAAACCCCGGAACGCGGTATTCGATTGGGTATTGGTTTTGCCGCACAGCGCCAAAATATCCACGGCCGACAAAAAATACGTATTGTCGACGTGGCAGACGGCGCGGGTCGCGACCGGGCCGGACAGGTCGGCCGAAAATCCGGCGCGCGAGACCATCTCGACCTTGACTGCGGCGATTCGGCCGTCGTCGTCGTAGCCGACCTGATACTCGTACTCGAAACAATGACGCTTGCCGGTTACCAGCATGTCGTCGTCCCGGTCAGCGCGCAATTTGACGGGGCGCTGCAGTTGTGCGGCGGCCAGTGCCGCCGCTGCGGCCCACAGCGCCGATTGCGATTCCTTACCACCGAAGCCGCCGCCCATGCGCCGACATTCGACTACGATATTATGCGACGGCAGCGCCAGCGCATGGGCGATCACATGCTGCATTTCGGACGGATGCTGGGTCGAGCACAGGACTAGCATGGTGCGGTCTTCTTTCGGAATCGCATATGAAATTTGACCCTCCAGATAGAATTGCTCCTGTCCACCGACACTGAGAGTGCCGCTTGAATGGTGCGCAGCCTGCTCGAAAGCCTGCTGAAAATTTCCGCGCTGGAGTCGCATCGGTGGCAGCACGAAAGACTGCGCCGCACGCGCCGCCTGCGGTGTCAGGATTGCCGGCAACTCGGCGTAGTCAACCTGCGCCAGACGGGCAGCTCGACGCGCATTGTCATGCGTGTCGGCGACTACGACGAACATCGGCTGGCCGATATATTGCACCAGTCCATCGGCCAGAATCGGATCGTCGTGCAAGATCGGCCCGCAGTCGTTCAGACCGGGAATATCGGCTGCGCACAGCACGGCTACGACGCCCGGTGCGCTCTTCACAGCGTCGAGCCCAATTGTCGTGAAGCGTGCATGTGCCTTGGTCGACAGGCCCAACGCCGCGTGCAGGGTGCCATGCAGTTCCGGGACATCGTCAACGTAGGTAGCCTGCCCCAGCACGTGCAGACGTGCCGATTCATGGTGACGTGACTGGCCGACCTCGGCCCAGACGTTGATAACCTGTTCTGGTACCGGTGACGCGCTCGATTGATTCATGCTCGGTCTCGTATCACTGGCACGCGAATGGGTTGACGGCCTCGCGCGGAAGCGGCGCCTCGAGGCGGGTCTCGAACCAGAAGCGCTTCAGCAAATTTTGAGCGGTCGTGATCCGATATGCCTGCGATGCACGCATGTCGGTCAAGGGACTGTAGTCGCGTGGCAAGCAGGCCATTGCCAGATCCAGCGTGTTCTCGTCCCACGGCTGGCCGCGCAGCGTGGCTTCGGTATAGGCGGCACGCTTGGGCGTGGCCGCCATGCCGCCATAGACTACCCGTACATCGCGTATGAGATTGCCGTCCAGCGTGATTGAAAACGCCGCACAAACAGCGGAGATGTCCTGATCGAAGCGCTTGGCAAGCTTGTAGGTTCTCAATTGGCGCCCTGATAGCGGTAAAGGAACCCGTACCGCTTCGACAAATTCATCCGGTCGCAAATCCTGTTGTTGGTAATCCAGATAAAAATTTTCGAGCGGCATGCAGCGTTGTCCGGCGGCGCCCTGCAACACGATTTCGGCATCCAGCGCGATCAGCCAGGGCATCGAATCCCCGATCGGCGAACCGTTCGCCAGATTGCCACCGAGCGTGCCGGCATTACGAATCGGCAGCGAGGCGAAGCGTCGCCACATGTCGGTCAGCGTACCGGGGTAGTACTCGCACAGTGCTTGATAGGCGTTAGTCAGCGAAACCGCCGCGCCGATCTGCAGTACGCCGTCGCGGACCTCGATATTCTTCAGGGCAGCGACCTGGCCGACATAGATCATGTCACCAAGATTGCGCAGTTGTTTGGTGATCCAGAGTCCGACGTCGGTCGAACCGGCCAGCAATATTGCATCCGGCAGACTGCTGCGCAGCGTTACCAATTGGTCTATCGATCGCGGCGCATAAAAATTCGTTCCACATGCGTGATAGTGCAGCGGATGATCGCGCTGCAAAGACTGTAACGCAGCTTGCAACGCGGTGCGATCCAGTGCGACCGGCGGCAATTCACCCATCCGCCTGGCGGCGTCTATGATCGGGCGATATCCGGTACAGCGACACAGATTGCCCGACAGCGCATCATCAATCTGCTGGCGCGTCGGGGCTTTACAAGGAGGTTGCTGGTTGACGTACATGCCCCACAATGACATTACAAAACCCGGTGTGCAAAAGCCGCATTGGGAGCCGTGGCAATCGACCATCGCCTGCTGTACCGGATGTAGCGCACCGTTGTCCTGCTGTAGGTCTTCGACGGTGAACAGGGCTTTGCCATCCAGCGTCGGAACCAGTTGAATGCAGGCGTTGACGGTTTTCAGTTGTACTACGCCGTCGATCAGTTCGCCTAGCACCACGGTACAGGCGCCACAGTCGCCTTCGGCGCAGCCTTCTTTGGTGCCGGTATCGTGACGGTCTTCGCGCAGATACTGCAACACGGTGCGGGTCGCCGGCTGATCGACGATGCTCTGTATGGCGCCGCGACAGTAAAACCGGATGGGGTCGGACATGGTGGCTCAGCCTTCGGGTTCAGGAACTATCAGAGTAGCATTTCGCGCCTTGGGTACTATATGAGTTTGTTGATTTTGGTTATCACGTCAAGCGAATATAAAAGACATAGAAAAATTGGTGGAATGGAGCGTTCCAGATGCGCGATGAAAAAAGTCGGCGTCCAATCGGAATGCCGACTTTTGACACCGTACTGCATGTCATGTGTTCAATGCAGGCAGCGTGTCTAGAAATGATATTCCGCGCGAATCATCGGAGTGCTTGCTTTGGAGCCCGGTACCGAGGAAGCGTTACCGAATTTATTTTTCCAATATTGATATTCCAGGCCCAGCCGGAAGGATTTTTTTGCGCCGCCGGTCATCGCGCCAAGGTCGAACATGATCTGCATATCGATGTTGGTCTCGGCTGCGGTGTCCGCGCCGACCTCATCCGTGCCCTTGGACGCGATGAAATTTGCGTAACCTTCGAACGACGCGAGCTCGCCGATCGGAATGCCCCAATTAGCGTTGATCATCGGGTGCAGCTTGTATGTATAGCGGCCGGTGACGCCGGAAATTGGCGGGAACGCGCCGCTCGGTGCGTTACTTTCTTCGAGCAGCAGCAAACTGGTATTCAAAAAACCCGGCACGTCCCACATCAGTGTCGGGCCGGCAACCAGCATGCGCTTTCGGGAGTTATAGCCAACGTCATTTTTGGTATTGGCATCGAATCCAAGCGTAGCGCCGACGCCGCGGAAGGGCCCGAATTTGATATCGCCACCGCTCAGCTTGCCGAAGTCCAGCGTGTTGCGGTACACCAAGTAGGCTTCTTGGGCACCACTGGACTGTGTCAGGGAGCCGGGATCCTTACTATTCGAAATCAGAAAATCGACATTGAAATAGTTCGTGCCGTACTTGTAACCACTGGCATGGGTCAGCGCCAGAATATTTTTGCTGATGTCCTCGGTGTTGTACGGCTCGGCAAATTTTGTACCGTAGCGCCAACTGACAGAAGTGTCGCTCCAATCGGCAGCATGCGCGGCACCGCCGATAGCGAGGCTCACTGTGACTAATGTTTTGAGTGCGGCAGATGTCGAGATTCGGGGCATACAGACTCCATTCTTGTGACGGTTGGCGAGCGAAAGCGCAACGGTTGTTTGCGCCGGTCGATGCTGATAGTGCAAGACCCGAAGCCTGGAGTGCGATATCTATCTTGATATCAACTATATCGTTTGGCTTATATAGGTGGTGCGCGACTGCGTGTGCCCTATGAAGTTGGCAGATGCGTAGCGACATGCTGTTGTGATGATTTGCACGATGTGTCGTTAGAAGGGAACATCATGGAATGCGGCCGGATCATCGCCTGTCAGTCGAACCGGACATGTAATCGTGCGGCGGCCATCCTTGATTTGAAACCAACTGCTCGCATTCCCGAGGCGGTGCGAATGCGCAGGACCCGGCTAATATACGAAATACTCTATAGCCGAAAATTGTTTTCCAATATATTGCGAAGAAACAAATTACTGTAAGTTGATGCTACAAAAATCTCCATCATTAAAAAAACGAAAGAGATATGGACACCCGCCTGCAACTGCGCGCCATCACCAAAAAATATCCCGCCGTGATCGCCAACGATGCGATCGACCTGACCGTCTTGCCTGGCGAAATTCATGCCGTACTGGGTGAAAACGGTGCGGGCAAATCGACGCTGATGAAAATCATCTACGGTGCGGTCAAGCCGGACGGCGGGCAGGTTGTCTGGAACGGCAAGGTAGTTCAGATTGCCAATCCGGCAGCGGCGCGACAGCTCGGTATCGCCATGGTGTTTCAGCATTTCTCGCTATTTGATACCTTGACCGTGGCCGAAAATATCGCACTTGGCCTGCCGGCAGATACCCGACTCGATGAACTCGAAGCGCGTATCGCCAGCACTGCCAGCCAGTACGGCCTTGAATTAGAGCCGCAACGCCACATTCACACCTTGTCCGTCGGCGAGTGCCAGCGGGTTGAAATCGTGCGGGCACTGCTGGCGCGGCCGCAGTTGCTGATTCTCGATGAACCGACGTCGGTGCTGGCACCGCAGGCCGTCGCGCGCCTGTTCGACACCTTGCGCCGGCTCGCCGCAGAAGGCTGCAGCATTCTTTATATCAGTCACAAGCTCGACGAGATTCGCACGCTGTGCCACCGCTGCACCGTCATGCGCGCAGGTAAAAATACCGGCGTCTGTGATCCACGTCTGGAAACCGCGTCGAGCCTGTCGCGGATGATGATCGGAGCTGAACCACCGGCGCTCAAGCATGTCGAGCGTGTGCCGGGTCCGGTAATGTTAGCGGTCAGGGACCTGCAGATTCCCAGGAGCCATCCGTTCGCGACTGCGATCTCGGGTATCAGCTTTGATGTGCGTGCCGGCGAAATTCTCGGCGTTGCCGGGGTCTCTGGCAACGGCCAGCAAGAACTCCTGGCTGCACTGTCCGGCGAGGACCCGCGCGCAGCACCAGAATCGATTCAGTTATGCGGTATTGCCGCCGGCGCGTTCGATCCATCCCGACGACGCGCTTGCGGACTCGGCTTTGTGCCGGAGGAGCGTCTAGGCCGTGGCGCGGTACCGGATATGTCGCTGGCTGATAATATTTTATTGTCGATGCAGACGTCGGCCACAGTCCGTCACGGCTTGATCCGCAAGCGCGCTGTTACGCAAATCGCTGCCGACATCATTGCTCGCTTCAACGTCAAGGCGGGCGGCACACACGCCGCGGCGCGCAGTCTGTCGGGTGGCAATCTGCAAAAGTACATCATCGGTCGCGAAGTCATGCGCGCACCGAAAGTGTTGATCGTGGCACAGCCGACCTGGGGCGTCGACGTCGGTGCCGCAGCACAAATTCGCGCCGAGCTGATCGCGCTGCGTGATACCGGTTGCGCGTTGCTCGTCATCTCCGAAGAGCTCGACGAATTGTTCGACATCGCGGACCGGCTAGTTGTGATTGCAAAAGGGCGCCTGTCGCCCTCGGTCAATACGTCGGAAGCCACGGTCGCGCTGATCGGGCAATGGATGAGCGGGCTGTGGGACGTAACTGGAACGACACCATCTGAGGCGCCGCTCGTATCAGGTGGCTCACTGCGTGAGCCTGATCATGTTTGACGTACAACGACGTGCTAATCCATCGCGCCTGATGTCGTGGCTCTCACCGGTATTCGCGTTGATGTTGACGATCGCCTGTGGTGTCCTGCTGTTCATTGCGCTGGGAAAAAGCCCGGTTGCCGGACTGTCGATCTTTTTCGTCGAGCCCCTGAAGGATCTGCGCGGCTGGACCGAGGTGGGTCTGAAGATGACGCCATTGCTGTTGATTGCGGTCGGACTGGCGATCTGCTTTCGCGCCAATGTATTCAATATCGGTGCTGAAGGGCAGCTGATCCTGGGCGCCATCACGGGTGGCGCCGCCGCATTATTTTTCGACCAAGGCGATAACGGTGGTGCGCTGATCATCACCGTCGTGCTACTGGCTGGTATGGTGGGTGGCATGTTCTGGGCGGGCATCACTGCGTGGTTGCGCGACCGATTCAACGCCAGCGAAATTCTGGTGTCGCTAATGCTGGTCTATATTGCGCAACTGCTGTTGAGCTATCTGGTGTACGGGGCATTGATGGATCCCGAGGGAAATAATTTTCCGCAGTCGAAGCTGCTCTCCGATGGATTTTTGCTGCCGATTATCGTGAAGGGAACGCGACTGCATGCCGGGCTGCTGTTCGCTGCGATCGCGGTAGCCGTGGGATGGCTGTTTTTGTCGCGCAGTTTTGCCGGATTTCGCCTGCAGGTCGGCGGACTGGCCCCACTGGCGGCCCGCTATGGGGGCTTTTCGTCGCGCAAGTCGCTGTGGACATCGATGATGATCTGTGGCGCACTATCGGGCTTGGCCGGCGTCTGCGAAGTGCTGGGCCCGATCGGGCAGTTGACACCGTCGATTTCGCCCGGCTATGGCTTTGCCGCGATCATCGTCGCATATGTCGGGCGCCTGCATCCGGTTGGCATCGTGTTCTCGAGTTTTATCATGGCGCTGTTTTACATCGGCGGTGAGCTTTCGCAGTCGCGCCTCGGTATTCCGAGTGCAATCACGGGCGTATTTCAGGGCATTTTGCTGTTTGCGTTGCTGGCCTGCGATGTGCTGATCCACACCAAAATAAGCTGGAGAAAATGATGGTCTCGCTAGCACCGCTGATCGCCGGTTCCATGACTGCCGGAACCCCATTAATGCTGGCTGCACTAGGCCTGCTGGTAAATGAGAAGTCCGGCGTGGTCAATCTGGGGGCTGAAGGCATGATGCTGGTGGCCGCCATCGTCGGTTTCGCCACCACCGTGCATACCGGTAGCGCTCCGTTGGGATTTTTGGCGGGCGCTTGCGCCGGTATGGTGATGGCCGCCTTCTTTGCCTGGATGACCGTCTGGCTTGGCACCAACCAGTATGCCACTGGGCTGGCACTGTCAATTTTCGGCGCCGGTGCTTCAGCCTATATCGGTATTCGGTATGTCGGCAACAGTCTGAAAAACGGCAAGACCGGGATTCCGTATTTGGAAGACCTGCCGTTCCTCGGGGTTGCCGTGTTTCGCCAGCATCCGGTGGTGTACCTGTCGCTGGTGCTGTGCGGCGCGCTGATGTGGTTCCTGTATCACACCCGCGCGGGTCTGGTGCTGCGCGCGGTCGGTGAATCACCCTCGTCGGCCCATGCGCTGGGCTATAACGTGCGACGGATTCGTCTCGGGGCGCTCTTGTTTGGCGGCGCCTGCTGTGGCGTCGCCGGGGCCTTCCTGTCGCTGGTCTATACGCCGTTGTGGGTCGAAGGCATGGTAGCCGGTCGCGGATGGATAGCACTTGCGCTGACCACCTTTGCTACCTGGCGCCCGGCGCGCGTGGTGATCGGTGCCTACCTGTTCGGCGGCGTCACGATTCTGACTTTTTTTGCGCAGGGCATCGGTGTCCCCATCGCATCGCAACTCCTATCGATGCTGCCGTACATCGCGACCATCATCGTACTGGTACTGATCTCGCATAACGCCGACTACATCAAGTTGAATATCCCGGCGTCACTCGGCAAAAATTTTCATCCGAATCATTGACCGGGGTGGATTGCGCAAAAAAATTCATGGATGCGTTCCAAAATGATTGTGTCGCAGATATAACTTATATAGCGTTGTCGATATACCCTTTGCGGACTTTGGTGGCCATACTCGGAAAAAGATTGGGGGGACGCGTGAGGGCTCGCTGGCCGATTTCAAGACGGCGCCCGACCTGCACCCGGCGCCTTTTTTGGAATCAGCAGCACTGCAATTTCGAGCTGTGCAATAGCGCTTTCAGGTGGCTCTCGCGCCTGACATTGCGCGTTTATTTTTTCAATACGAGAGTTACCCCTTGAGGAATCCATGAGCAAGAAAATGATTCGCGCCATCCTGTGCGCTGCGGCGCTGTTGCCGGCAGTAGCGTTTTCGCCAGCCGCTTACGCCGCCGACCCGCCGCCGCTGAAGGTTGGCTTCATTTATGTCAGTCCGATTGGTGAGGCCGGCTGGACCACCCAGCATGACGCCGGTCGCAAGGAAATGGAAAAAAATCTCGGTGCCAAAGTGACGACAAAATTTGTCGAAAACGTTCCCGAAGGAGCTGACGCCGAGCGTGTCATCCGCGACCTGGCCACACAAGGTAACAAACTGATTTTCACAACGTCGTTCGGTTATATGAACCCGACGTTGAAAGTTGCCAAGCAATTTCCGGACGTAAAATTTGTCCACGTTACCGGCTACAAAACCGCTGCCAACGTGGCGGTGGTCAATGCGCGATTTTACGAAGGGCGCTATCTTGCCGGAGTGTTGGCCGGCAAGATGACGAAGTCAAACGTCGCAGGATACGTCGGCGCTTTTCCGATTCCTGAAGTGTTGCAGGGGATCAACGCTTTTACCCGTGGCATGCGTTCAGTCAATCCAGCCGCGCAAGTTAAAGTAATCTGGGTCAATAGCTGGTTCGACCCGGGCAAGGAGCGTGATGCTGCTCTGACCCTGATCGGACAGGGTGCCGACGTGCTGACCAATCACACCGATTCGACGGCGGTCATGCAGGCCGCTGAAGAGAAAGGAAAATACGCGATAGCCTACCACTCGGACATGAAAAAATTCGGCCCGAAAGCCCAGCTTGCAGCAGTCACGCATAGCTGGGGCGCCTACTACACGAAGCAGGCGCAAGCAGTGCTGGACGGCACCTGGAAATCGACCATGGTGTGGGGTGGCATCAAGGATGGCATGGTCCATCTCGAAAGCTTCGGAGCGGCCGTGCCCGCCGACGTAAAGCAATTCGTACTGGCCAAGGAGAAAGAAATCGTTGCCGGCACGTTGCTGCCGTTCGCCGCACCGATTATCGACAACGATGGAAAGGTGCGCCTCGAGAAAGGTGCACTGACCGACGAGATGCTTAACAAGATGGATTATTTTGTGACTGGCGTGGTCGGGAAGCTGCCGGGAAAATAGCACGCGGATAGCGCTGGTACGAAGCCAGGTGAGATTCGATCTTCTTGCCTCGGCTCCGCTCACGGGTACAGTCTTGCCCGGCGACGCAGCCCAGCTTGTGCGATTGGAGGCCGCGTGGTTGCCGCAAGCGCGCTTTCTGTCAGCAAATCAATACTGACTTCGTGCGCCTCAATCCGCTGAGCCATTCAACAATCCACGACGCCACGCTTGCACTCCGGCGCGATGTGAACTCAATACGCCAGGCGCGCCTGGCGGCCGATAACAGCGATATCGATATAGGTCGAGCCGCGCCGGTTGCCGTGACCGAAATCGATTGGAAATCCGCCTACCTTAATATTATCCATCGCGGCCAGACTTCGGGTAACTGCTGCGGCAGTCGGGTGCGCGCCGGATTGCCGTATCGCCTCGACCGCCACCCGAATATTCAGATAGGCTTCGAAAGACAACGGACTGGAACTGGCACCCTGCGCAAACGATGAGCGCAGAAACTTATTGAAGTCGGCACTCAGCGGCAATGCAGTCGAGGCCGGATTGGGTACTACCTGACTAAGTCCCATGCCGCGGATCCGCTCGACACCAGCGTGCTCGGCCAGCCCTTTGCTCGTTACAAACGACAGCGCGTAAATCTGCGCGGCGCCCACCGGTGCCTGATACAGTTTCATAAAACCATACACCGCGTCTGGCACGCCCATCAGTAAAATCGCTTGCGGATGGCTACCGGTGATTTGATTGACCTGTGTCGTAAAATCGGTCGTGCCTGCTTTGTACGGCACCTTTGCCACGACTTCGAAGTGATATTGTTGAGCGGCTTTGGCCAAGCTGTCATTGATGGCTGCGCCGAAGCCATCATCCTGAAACATGACGGCGACTTTGGTCAGGCCGATCGTGGTCATCAACCGGGCGATTTTGAAGACCTCTTCGCCGTAGCTGACGCGTGTGTGAAAAATTTGCTCGGCATTCGGGCCGCGGATAGCTTCTGAGCCGCTATAGACGCCAATCAGCGGTACTTTGTATTTATCCAGCACCCCGCTTTTCAGCAAGGCTATTGTATTTGAGGTTCCCGCTCCGTTGACCAAGGCAACCACGTGATCTTTGGTAATTGCATCCTCGACCATTGCAGCGGTTCGTTTGGCGTCGTAACCGTCGTCACGCGTAACCAGATGAAGTTCGTTGCCATTAACGCCACCCTGAGCATTGATCATTTCGAGATAACCCGAAGTGACCTTCAACACCTCGGCCGTTGTCGATGCAATCGGGCCGGTAATGCCTGACACGGCGCCGATCGCAATCACTTCGGCACCCGCTGAACCAAGAAAAAACCATCCTGCACACGCTACCGCGAGGCATGCTGTTATTCGCATTGCTGTCTCCAAAATAATATTTTTATGAAATTCGCCTGCCTCGTCGGGCAGGACCTGGGGGCCGCGGTAAGGCCTGCGTGCGCCTTAGGCTTGCACTGAGTATAAGCTTGCGATCAAACCGAGTCCATGTGCGCGGCATACCGGATACCCACAAAAATGGCTGCATCGTGCTGCGCGATCGACCAGGATAGGTCGAACTGTTTGACTAGCCCCCCGCCGCGCAAGACGAGACGTGGCAGGCAGCTCACTGTCGGGCTTCGGAACCCGCCGCATTCTATTTAAAACGTGGATCATCGCAATTCTGATATCTGCGTGGATCCGGGTCGTCACGTACAGGTGCAGGTACTGCGTACAGACAAGCCACGTCACGCGGGGTATCCGGACGGTGTCTGATGGCGCTTTCGGTTGCAACCCATGTAGCGCCATTTGCCTCTATTGCAAACCCGACTGATCACACCACGAGATGACCTTTTTTCTCCGCGATCCCGATCTGCGCCACGATTCCGGAATTAAACTCCAGATAATCAGCTTCGATTCCATCGCTGAAAATTACACCGTGCTCCGGCATTTGGGAAGTCACGCTCAGCTGCGAACGCTGAGAAATTCGGCCGAATACCAACGACGCAGCCGAGGTATTGCTCGGAAAAGGTTCGCGTACCGTGAACTGAAGAAAATCGGCGTCCCACGGTGATTGCAGCGTCTGTACTTTTTGTGGACTAGCCGGGTGCGAAATCGCTCTGGCACCGGCCAGCATACTTTTTAACCAACCCGTTGAACCCAAACCGGTGGATACGATGACACCACTCGATGATTGCTGTTCCTGCAGATCGCCCAACCGGATGATGTAGCGGGCTGACGTGTGTGATTTGGGCCCGATAAAAATATCGTTAACACCGTAAAGATACTGACCATTGTTCAGCTGCACCTTGGCCATGGTGATTTCCTTTACCTGACGCTGACCGGCGAATACTTCCGGCAAGACGGCCGCCATATCGTCAGCCTGAAACGGCAGTAACACCCCGTCCCACCGCATCGGATCGGGATTGACACCGATCAATGGCTGCCCATCCAGATATTTAAGCGTATTCGCCACCAGTCCATCCTGACCAAGCGCTACCACGACATCGTGCGGCCCAAATAAAAAGTTCGGCAGAAAACTGCGATCGACTACCTGAACCCGTCCGAGGCGCGTCAGAGTGGTCTGGGTCGCCTGTATGCAACTCTGGTAGATGTCGTGTTCGCGTACGTAATCTGCAAAATCAGCACCGAGGTGTTCGACATAAAATTTTGCCTGCCCTACCGTATTGTATTTTGCGACCAAATCTTCCAGGCGGGTTTTGCGTACTACCAGAATAATCTTGTTTTCAGTAAGGCGATCCATACGCGCTACCTCGTGCCGCTGCCGATCACTTCGCGCAGCAGGTCCGGCGTAATATTGAGCTGACCGATCTGCCCGGCCTTGTCGGCCAGTTCCTGAAATGCCATCGCAATCATTTGCCCCGGCTGCATGCCGCTTATGGCCAGCGATTGCATCAGCTTTGGATCGACACCCTCGTAGGCCTGCATCATGCCCTTGACGGCATACGCTTTGACATCGGCTTCGCGCCTGGCGTTATCCATCGCCAGCGCCACCAGTTCGGTATTTTTGGCTTCAAGCGTAATCTTCGCTTCCATTTCTGACTGTCGCAATGCGTGCTGCTTTTGCTGAATGCTCTGCTCGGCTTCCATCTGGGTTTCACGAATCTGTCGCTTCTTGGTCTCGACGGCGATTTCGGTATTCAGTTCATTTTCCTTGATGCGACGTTCCTGCTCGACGGCAGAGTTGCGGCGTGCGTAGACGGCCTCGTCAGCGACTTTCAAAATCTGCTCGCGCGTTTCGGCCTCCAGCGCTCTGGCAGTTTCCGGTGTCGATTTGATGGCAAGAAAAGACAGTCCCAGAATTTCGATGCCGAGTGCCTGCAATTCGGCGCTGTCCTTGACAGCATGGGCGACCAGCGTCGTCATGGTATCGGCAGCTTTCAGTGCATCCCGCAGCGGCAAATTCTGCAAGCCCCTGCGTGTCAACACCTTGACGACGTTGATAATCCGTTGCGATAGTTTTTGGGGATCATCTGAAATGTAATTCTGCGTTACGTTATTGATCGAAAAATTTAGTAACGCACCAATTTTTTTAGGATCGGCAATGCGGTAAGTAACTTGTCCCTGCACCGTAATGTGCTGGAAGTCGCCGGAATTTTCTTCAAAAATAAACGGCACATCCTCGCTCCCCATCGGAACTGCGACCATCGAAGTTGTGGGAGCGTAATAAAAAAACGCCAGGCCCGCGCCTTCACGTTTGACCACCCCGCTGGTGTACTTCAGCACATAGGTTGTTGGCTGAAACTTGATGAATTTGACACTGAACATTGTGGTGCTTCCTGGTTTTGTTTAATTTTTTTGTCGCCGGCGTGCACGACTGCTTGCCCGAATGTTAGCGTAACCCTGCCTTTGCACAGGCTTCGGTGATCGCAACCGTTTAGTTAGTAGGCGCTACGTGCCGATTACTTCAGACGGCACGATTGCCAGAACAAAGTAGGCATCAATCTCAATCCGGCTTGTCGCTGACATTCGAAACCCACGAACTGGAGCGGGATACCTATCGAGGCAGTGACGTCCAAGCGCTATTCTGTCTCGATCGCATTGATTGCTGTCGTGACCGGCGAGTTTGTTCGGTACGCATTGAGCAGCTTGATTTTGTCGGCACTCAGAGCGCTGCATCGATATTTTTTGTACGCCCGATTGATTTCAGCGCGCCGACGGGCCTCATAGCCTTCCTCGCCAGCGAAATGCATACACAGTTCGGCGCGTTCGGCGAACACCCTGACCGAGCGCGGCGGCGCCCTAGCGGCGTCGGCCACTGACCCGGCGGCGTATCCGCTGTCGACGAAACTGCAACCGGTGATCAAACAAAAGGCGATGCGTGCAGTGTTCGTCGACATTGGTTTCCTCGTTTGTCTAGGCTAACAAAAGTGGCAATGCATATTGCCTGTAAAGGCAGGGCACGGCAATCACGGTTTGCGTTCCTGTAAAAACGCTGCATCAAATTTGTTATCAACGTGTCATAAATCAATGTTATTTTACGGTCGCGTTGCTTTTAACCTTTGGGTGTCGGCGCTGGAGAGCGCGCTGACACCCTGGCTGGGCAACTGTCTTTCCGTAGCGATGGCGCGTTGCGTCTGTCGAGTCGACCGGATGCTTGGCGGTCCCGCCGAGCGGTCCGGTTTGCCAGCAAGCGCAATGTCTGTCGATTTTCGTTTCGCATGCCGTAAAAAAACATAAAAGGAAACGCAATTGAACAAGCTTATTATTGCTTTACTGTTGATGTCGCAGTCCTACCTCGCGATGGCAGACAGCCAGACGGACTGCACCGCTGCAGCCGGTACGTACCTGACCGGTCGCGTGGTTAGCGGTGCCAAGTTCGCGAGTGCCCGGACGACCTTGAAAGGTATCAAGTTGACCCATACTCACGTGCAGTTGCAGTCTGATCAGGACGGTCAACTGTATGACGTTGCGATGGATAACGTGTTCGCTACCGATTACGTGCGCAATGCCAGTTCGATGCCAAAATCGCTGGCGGCAATCCGTGCCGGCGACCACCTGCAACTATGCGGTGAGTCGTATTCAAGCGGCTACGGGATTCATTGGGTGCATACCAACTGCAGCAAAACGCCTGACGCGACACATCCCGACGGTTCGGTCAAGGAAGTCGCTACCACCGGTGTTGCCAGCCGCAATCTTGAAAGTAGCCAAGCCTATTGCTATCTTTGGAACTAGACACGGCGCATTGACTGTCACCACTGCGTAATTGTGTGGCATCGATCGCTGGAAGGTGGTCGATGTCTTGCCTCAAAATTTTCAAACCAAATTTTTTATTTCCCCAATATTCGTGAGCGTACGTAATCGACTATTCATAAGCGGCGTGGTGATCGCACTGGCAGCAATGCTGTATTTTGCGATCCTGTTGTCGACCAGGCCGGCGCACCCGCCACTCACATCAGGCGCCACGGTGCTTGCAGAGCGATCGACGACCGCTGCGCCGGCCGCGCGCTGGGGTTCTTCGCCGTTCGCAATGGGCGGCCCAACCCCGACCGTCGCAGACAATACACATGGCGTGCAATTAGCGGGCAGTGCGCTTGTTTTGGGACGTAACGGCCGCACTGTGGATCTGGCAGGCCTTAGCCCGCAGCAATACATCGCACAATGGAGTTCGCTCGCCCGCACCGGCAACGCGGCGGCGGCTTATAACGTCTACCAGGCCGAGTCGGTCTGCGCCGGTAACGATGATCCTGTTACCGAATTTCAGAATCCTGCCGAGAGAGCAGAATTTCTGGCGCAACGTGAATCGCTCAAAAAGCTTTGTACGGGCGTGACCCCCGCACAACTGCAAGAACGGTTGCAATTTCTGGCTACTGCAGCGCGTGCCGGCAACCCTGCTGCGCAAATCGATTTTTATACTGAAGGCCCGAACGGGAAAACCGTCGATCTCACCGAAAATCGGAACGATCCGGTGGTGGAACAATGGAAAAAAGACGCGGTCGGCTATCTGAAAAGCGCGGCAAATCAGGGGGAACCACTTGCCCTCGGATTGCTCTCACTCGCTTACGATGTCGGTGAACTGGTACCGCAGGATCCAAAAATGGCGCTGGCCTATTCTGTCGCAGAAGCCATGCTTCGCAAGAACAACCCTGCGCCGGAACAGTGGTATCGTCGCTACGCCGGTCAGTTGTCGGAGGCGGAATTCCAGCAAGCGCTGCAAGCCGGCACCCAGATCGCGCGCGATTGCTGCAAGCAATAACTGGCTAAACGCCCGACAAAACAATTCCTGTCGTGACTGCGGCGGACGCCGGAATATGTATTTCAAACGATATCCCAATGCGTCAACGCGTCGCTTCGAGCGGACCCTTGGCTAGCGCCCCGATGTCACCGAACCTGTCACGCCGCTGGCATGTTGCCAGCGCCCGGGTCGAACCGGCACCGACACGGGCAACCGAATCGCCGGTTGCTGTACCGGGCCGCGTCGCTTGATGATTTCAATTTCAAGCTGCGCGTTTTGACTGGCGCGACAAATCATCCGTAGCGGCGCAGGCGACGATTGGTATTGCGCGTCTGCAGGCCGCATGACAAAGATAAGGCCACTGCAAGCCATCGCGGCGGCTTGCAGTCTGCGCAAATGATCCGGCCGCGACTGCGGCAGCCAGCACAGTAGCGCGCCAAACGTATCGTCACTCAGGTCGCTCTGAATAGCCCACAGGCGGTCTGCCGGCTGTTCTGCCTGAATGTATTTGAGGTGGTCGGACACCAGTCCGAGCGCCTTCAGTGTCGCTGTCGATGGCAGTGGTGACGGCGCCATCAAAATCACTTTTTTACCGGCATGGACCAGCGCCGCAATCGTCGGCGCCAGCAGTAACAATCCATCGCTGCCGGGTCGCGTCAACAGAAGTTCAATCAGTACGGATGCTGGCCAGCGACCTTGCGGTAATGCCCGATCAAGCACCGGGAAACCAGATTCTGTGCCAATTGCGGGCGAACGAAGCGCCGTAACTGGCAACGGCTGGTCGAGCACCGGGCAAAGCTGATCGAACCGCAGCGCGGCGCTGGTTTTTCGAAGGTAAGCAAACATACGTATCCTTTCGGAAGTTAATAAGCGGCAATGACTGCGCAAAAATGCGCCAGGCGCGCCGCAAAATACCCGTTTTCATCGGTCAAATTTAGTGATCACCCGATCTTGGCACTTTCGGACTATACTGTATGCATATACAGTATATTGTAAATTAGCTGCAAGCAACTAAGGCCCTAGTTTTATTTTTTTCGACCCGACTAATCGTAGAATTCGCCGGGGTCGCTTGCGCTTGGATACGTCTTGAGGTCAGGCTTCCGGAAGACATCTCGAGCCGGTCGTTTTGACGCATTCTGCATGTATTTTTAATCCTGATCGATCTCGTCCCGACATCACTGCATCCGCCCAATGCCTATCGATTCGTCCTACACGCGACTGGCCTTTGTCGACCTGGAAACTACAGGAGCGACCGCCACCGCGGATCGCATTACCGAAGTCGGTATCATCGAAGTCGATGAAGACGGCAGCGTGCGCGAGTGGAGCAGTCTGGTGAACCCGCATTGCCGGATTCCTGAGTTCATCGAGGGGCTGACCGGAATCTCGAACGCCATGGTGGCGACCGCGCCTAGCTTCGAAGACCTGGCCGAAGAAATTCAGCGGCGGCTAGCGGGTCGAACGTTTCTGGCGCATAACGCGCGCTTCGATCACGGCTTTCTGAAGAATGAATTCAAACGCATCGGCGTAGATTTTCGGCCCACCGTGCTGTGCACTGTCAAGCTTTCGCGCAAGCTGTATCCGGGATTTGTCAAACATAATCTGGATACACTAGCTGAGCGCCATCGCCTGGAGATTACCGAGCGTCACCGTGCACTGGGTGACGCCCGGTTGATCTGGCAATTCTGGCAGGTCATCCACGCCACGCTGCCGCTGTCGCAAATCAATGCCGCCGTGGCCACACTGACCGCGCGACCGAGTCTGCCGTCGCATCTGGATGCGGACATCGTTGAGAGCCTGCCGGGCACGCACGGCGTCTATTTGTTTTACGACGAGACTACTTTACCGCTTTACATCGGCAAGGCCAACAATCTGCGCCGCCGCGTGCTGGCGCATTTCAGTGGCGATCATACGTCGTCCAGCGAACTCGATATCGCCCAAAAAATCCGTCGCATCGAATGGATTGAAACTGCTGGCGAGCTTGGTGCACTTTTAAAGGAATCTGCGCTGATCAAGCAACTGATGCCGTCGCACAATCATCAACTGCGGCGCAATGACACGGTGTGTGCGTGGCGACTGGTACAAAATGGCGAACGCGCGAAACTGGCGCTGGTCGACACCGACGATCTTTTTTTTGGCGATGAAGAAAATTTGTTCGGGCCTTTTTCGAGCAGTCGCAAGGCCATCGACGCATTGAAGGCGGTCGCCGACGCGCAACGGCTATGCCATGCTTTGCTCGGGCTTGAAAAAGTTCGTAGTGGCAAAGCCTGTTTCGCCAGTCAAGTCAATCAATGTACGGGCGCTTGCGTCGGTCGCGAAACTGCCGCTGCGCACAGCGCGCGGGTGCTTGCTGCGCTTGGCCCGCTGCGCTTGCGGCGCTGGCCGTTCGATGGCCCGATCGGAATTCGCGAAGGCTCTGTGCTGCATGTGGTCGGTAACTGGAGTTATCTTGGCACGGCCGCCGACCACGTCGCTGCGTGTGCGCTGATAGCAGATGGCCATCCGCGTTTCGATCACGACGTGTATCACCTGCTGCACAAAAAAATTGATGGTTTGCACGACCGGATTTGCCAGTTCGATCTGGCCGCGTGATCAGCATGCTGGACGCGCGCGAGTCAATTGGGAGGGGCATCAAAATTTTAACGATTTCTCGCCAGCAGAGGCGCTAGTCTGATTATAATGATTGTGATTATTATCATTCTTTTTATTGCCATGTACGCCGAAAAACGCAATTCTGATCGCAAGGCGCTAGTCGCCACCGGCAACCTGAAGCAGGGTGCGAAAGCGGCCGCCAGTATCGAAACCATCAACGTTGCGCGTGACGGTATGGCGATCAGTGCTCACCAAAAAATTGTCGAGGGTGAGCCGTGTGAGGTCAAGTTCGAGATGATCGTCGATGGCACCACCCATCGCCTGTCGCTGCGTGCAACTGCTATGTTTTGTGTCTATGCCGGACAGGGTGCCTACAAGGCTGGCCTTAAATTCATTGATGTCGGATCGGATGTCGATTCGCTGATCAGCCGGTTCTTGGCCCTATGAACGCGACGTCCACGGGGCCGCAGCCGCACTTTACCGCATTGAAAATGGTACGGGTGGTACTGCTTTCCGGGCTGTGCATCGGTACCGCACAGGCCGATGGAATTGCTGCGTTTTCAAAAATGGAACCGGGCGTTGCGGTAATCGGCTGGACTGTATTAAAGCCGGCGCCAAAAGCCGCTGACACCCGTTACACCCTGGTGCGTGAGGGTGACACTACGGTATTGAAAGCCGAAGCCGATCATTCAATGTCCGGACTAGCCTTTTCTACTCGCGTGGTTTTGTCGGCGACCCCGCTTTTGCGCTGGCGCTGGAAGATCACTGCGCCGGTCAAAAGCGGTGATATGACCAAAAAATCTGGCGATGATTATGCAGCGCGAATTTACGTCCTGTTCGATTACCCGGCTGAAAAACTATCTTTTGCAACGCGTGCCAAATTGCGCATCGGCGAAGCGCTGTACGGCCAAAAAATCCCTACTGCAGCACTCAACTACGTGTGGGACAACCGTCAGCCTGTCGGTACCATCCGGCCCAATGCGTACACTGAGCGGGCCCGCATGGTGGTGCTGCAAAGTGGTGCTGCCAAGGCGGGTCAGTGGGTCACCGAAACCCGCGACGTCGCAGCCGACTTCAAAGCCGCCTTCGGTGAAGACGCGCCGGATGTAGTCGGAATCGCGCTGGCCACCGACACCGATAACACCGGTGAACAAACCGTCAGTTGGTACGGCGACCTCGAATTTTTGCCGCGCTGACGATTGCACGCCGGCACCGCGAATTTTGCATGGTGCGGTAAAATTCGTTGCCCGCAAGCGTCTACCCTGGACGCCGAATCAACCCGCTACGACCCGACAAGATAAGGTTTTCTGAATGCCTCTGTACCGACTGATCGGCGCTTTCGTTCGCCACCACTGGCGCTCGTATGGCACGGCTGGCGGCATGTTGGTGGTAATTGCCTTGCTGACAGTCGCGGTGCCGCGCAAGGTGGGTCACATCATTGATGCGTTGGTGGCGGGTGAGCTGGACGGCGTGGCTTTGTTGCAGCAACTGGGCTGGCTGATCGGCATGGGCGTTGCAATCTACTTTTTGCGGGTGGGCTGGCGCTTGCAGCTGTTTGCGGCTGCGTATCAGTTCGGTGTGGGCTTGCGCACGCGGTTGTACGCCCGACTGTCACTGCAGGGTCCGAGCTTTTATCAGTGGCAGCGTACTGGCGATTTGATGGCACTGGCGACCAACGATATCGATGCGATCGAGATGGCGGCCGGCGAGGCGATGCTGGCGGGTTTCGATGGCACGCTGACGCTGGTCGCGGTGCTGGCGACGATGCTGATAGGCGTCGACTGGCGGCTAACCCTGATGGCGCTGGTGCCGTTTCCGCTGATGGCGTTTGCGTTCTGGCGGATTTCAAATCAGATTCACCGTGCCTCGACAGACTCTTTGAACTGTTTCAGCGCTTTGAATGATCATGTTCAGGAAACTCTGGCTGGCGTGCGTACCTTGCGCGCGCTCGGTCTGGAACAGCGCAGCGCGGCCGAATTCGCCGCACTTGCCGAGCGCGCGGCGGCGGCTAATCTGCGCGCCCAGCGCTGGGAAGCCGCTTACGAACCGGCGGTAGGCTTGACACTGTCGAGTGCGGGTGTGTTAACGCTGGCACTAGGTGGCTATCTGGTCTGGCAGCACCAACTGACGATCGGTGCACTGACCAGCTTCACCATGTATCTGGGACAGCTGATCTGGCCAATGTTTGCCGCTGGCTGGGTGCTGTCGTTGATCGAACGCGGGCGAGCCGCCTGGGAGCGTCTGGAACCGGTATTGGAAGTGCCGTTATCGGTCGATGACCATGGCAGCGTGAGTAACTTTGCGCCCGGTGTGCTGCAACTGGCTGCGATCGATTTTTCGTACCCGGGTCAGACCGCGCTGGCGTTGCGGCAGGTCTCGATGCAATTGCAACCGGGCCAGACACTGGGGCTGGTCGGACCGACCGGTGCCGGAAAATCGACCCTGCTGCGTATCCTGTTGCGCCAGTTTCATCCGCTACGCGGCAGCGTTCGATGGGGCGCGCATACGCTGGACGATTACACGCTGGCGACACTGCGTGAGGCGATCAGCTGGGTGCCACAGGAGTCGTTTTTATTTTCTGCATCGATTGCCGAGAATATCGCGCTGGCGCGCCCGGCGGTTAGTCGTGCGGAGGTAGAACGAGTGGCCGCGCTGGCTGCCGTGCATGACGATATCGCACGATTTTCGCAGGGGTATGACACGGCGGTGGGGGAACGTGGCATCACCCTTTCGGGCGGGCAGCGCCAGCGCGTAGCGATCGCCCGCGCGCTGCTGGCCGACAGTCCGCTGCTGCTGCTGGACGATGCTCTTTCAGCAGTCGATACCGGCACCGAGGCTGCGATCCTGCAGCACCTCCGCCAGACCCGGCGCGGCCGTACCGTGATTATTGCCAGCCATCGGTTGAGTGCAGTTGTGGACGCCGATCAGATCGTCGTGCTGCGTGAGGGTCGCATCGCCGAGCAGGGCAGCCATGCAGAACTGCTGGCGCATGACGGCTGGTATGCCAGCCAATGGCGCTATCAGCAACTGGAGGCAAGTCTCGATGCGCTCTGAAACAATCCAGGCGATCACGTTGCTGCGTAGCTCGGCAGCCCCGGATCGACGCCATCTTCTGATCGGTCTGTGCTGGCTGATGCTGGCGGCTGGACTGGAAGTTCTCGGACCGCTGATCGGTAAAACGCTAATTGACCAGTACCTGCTGCCACATCACCTTGACTGGCCACGCATGGTCGGATTGCTGGTGGCGATTCTGCTGACTGGCTGGAGCGCCAGCATCCTGCGGTATCTGCAACTGGTGCGCCTGTCAGGTTTGGCGATGCGCTCGGTTCGCCGCCTGCGTGAAGCGGTGTATGGCCACGTGTTGCGCTTGCCGATGGCATTCTTCGATCAGGCCATCATCGGCCAGTTGGTCAGCCGCGTGACCAACGATACCGAAGCCGTCAAGTCGCTGTACATTCAGGTGTTGTTTGTGATTCTGGACAGCAGTATCGTGCTGACCGGCGCGATGATCGCCATGGCATGGCTTGACTGGCACCTGATGCTGATTGTCCTGATGCTGTTTCCTGCGGTGGTGGTGATCGTCTGGTTCTATCAGCGCATGAGTGCGCCGGCGGTCACCCGCACGCGCGAACTGCGCAGCGAAATCAACGCACAAATGGCAGAGTCGATTGGCGGCATGACGGTGCTACAAGCGAATAACGCCACTGCGCGCTTCGGTCAGCGTTTTGCTGCTACCAACCAGTCGCATTATCACGCGCGGCTAACGGCGTTACGCGCCAATGCGTGGCTGCTGCGGCCAGCGCTGGATCTGTTGAACGTGCTGCTGCTAGCCGGCGTAATAGTGAGTTTTAGCCAGCGACAGTTTGGTGGTCTGGAGATCGGCGTGCTGTATGCGTTCGTGAGTTACATCGCTCGCGTGGTCGACCCGCTGATCCAGATCACGCTGCAATTCAGCGAACTACAACAATCGATCGTATCGGCGGCACGGGTCAATATGCTGCTGAATCAGCCGCAACCGCCGGTCAACGCCAGTCATGCCAAAATCGGTGCCGGCGCGCTGGCGCTGAACCGCGTGCGCTTTGGCTATCAACCTGCGCAAGTAGTGCTGTACGACCTGACGCTGGCGATTCCAGCGGGCGCTTTTTATGGCGTGGTGGGTCATACTGGTAGTGGTAAATCAACGCTGCTGTCGTTGCTGCTGCGGTTTTATTCGGCACAGGGCGGCAGTATCGAAATCGATGGTGTACCGCTCGCACAGATCGGCGATGCGGCGTTTCGGGCGCAGGTCGGACTGGTGCCACAAGAGCCGTTTTTGCTGGCTGCCAGCGCCCATGACAATATCGACATGGGTCGCGGGTACGAGCGCGCAGTGATCAAGGCAGCGGCGCGAGCGGCCAGAGCGGATAGCTTTATCGCAACGCTTGAGCGAGGCTACGATACCCCGCTGGGGGAAGGTGGAGCGCGCCTGTCGACCGGCCAAAAACAGTTGATCGCAATTGCCCGGGCGCTAGCAGGACAGCCACGCATATTGTTTCTGGACGAAGCGACGTCGCACATCGATAGCGAGACCGAGCAGGTGGTACAACTCGCGTTGAACGCACTGCGCGGCAAAGTTACCATCGTCGCGATTGCGCACCGCCTGTCGACGATTCGCGAAGCCGACCGGATCATCGTGTTGAACCACGGCCGCATTGCCGAAGCCGGCGCGCACGAGGCGCTGATGGAGATCGAAGGCGGAATTTATCAGAAGCTGTATTCGCTGCAGCAGCTCGGCGCTTAGTCGCGCGAGCCCGATGCAATTGCGCATACGCTCAGCATTACAACCAGTACTCCAGCATGCGCGCCGCGAATTCCTTGATGTGATCCGACAGCGGTCGTGATGCCCACGATTCTTTGGTGATCTCGCGCGAGTCGCGCAGGTCTTCGGCAAAGGCGCTTTCCATGCTGGCGCCAAACGCATCACCCAGCACGATCACGTTGACTTCGTTATTCAGCAAAAAACTGCGCATATCCAGATTGGTCGAACCGATCGTGGACCAGGTGCCATCGATCACTGCCGTCTTGGCATGCAGCACCGAAATTTTAAGCTGGTGGATCTTGACGCCACTGGCCAGCAGATTCGTATAAAACGACTGTCCCGCGTGCAGAACGAGACCGCTGTCGCTGACGCCGGCCAGCACCAGCTGCACGTCGACGCCACGTTGGGCAGCGGCTTTCAATGCGGCAATAATATGTTCGTCCGGCACAAAATACGCAGAGGTAACGTGGATCGATTTGGTAGCTTGCTGCATCGCCAGAAGATACGCGCGATAGATTTCATGATCGCTGGACGGTGTGCTGCCCAGCACCCGCACGATGCGATCTCCTGCCTGAGCTAACACCGGAAAATAAGCCCGATCCGCCATCTCGTCGGTATTCTGACTTTCCCATCCTTCGATAAAGATCACCTGCAGTGCCGCGACGGCGGGGCCCTCGATGCGGATGTGCGTGTCACGCCAGCCCGTTTTCTGACCGGTATCAGTCGTTTTACCGGAGCGGAAAATTGAACTGCGCGCATAGGTTGCACTGATATTGACACCACCGGTGAAGCCGACCTTGCCATCCACAATCAAAATCTTGCGGTGGTCGCGGTTATTGAAATCAAGCCGGGTCAGTCCTTTCAGCGGATTGATCGGATTAAATGCGGTCAAATGGATGCCGGCCTCCTTCATACGCGCAAAAAAAGCATTGGGTGTGCCGATCGTGCCGACGCTGTCGTACATGATATGGACATCCACACCGGAGCGCTGTTTGGCAATCAGCAGTTCGGCGAAGCGCATGCCGAGTTCGTCCTGATCGAAGATATAGGTCTCAAGATTGATGTTGTCCTTAGCGTCCGCGATCGCTTCAAGCATCGCATTCATCGTTTGCGGGCCGTCATACAACAAATCGACTCTATTACCGGCAATTAGCGGACTGCCTGTGGCGGCTTCTTCGAGCGCGGCACGGGCCAGAACGTCGATACTCGAATTGCGCAAATGCCGAGCAAGCATTGCTTTGACCTGCGCTTTCGACAGGTTGTTGCCGCGTGCATTTTCGATGGTCGGCGCAGCTTTTGGATCAAGCGTAGCCTTCAGGTAGTCGACGCTGGGGAGCGTTGCGCAGGCTGACAACGCGAGTCCGACCAGCAGGTTAAACAAAAGGCGCGCAGTCGAGCGGGCAGGATGCATCGGGTCAATTCCTTGGCAGCGATAGAGGTCCGTCGTCACCACTGGCGACAGTTCCGATTGTACCCTGTGGCAATCTTTTTTGAATGTGATGCCGATCGCAGAGTGACTCACAAAACCACACTTCGGCGCGCAGGCGGCGTCGTTCGATTGACAACGCGCCAGTCACCGGCACGGTGAGACTTGCTTAATCTGCCAGCAAGTAGAGCGCTGCGGCCTGAAAAGCAGCGGCAGAAATATCCGGTAGCGTCAGGACCTGCGCCTGTGCGATGCGGGCAAAATTGCGGTCGATGGATTTGCGGTAAGCCGGGTCGTAGTGCTGCACTAGCAATGCTTCCACCAGCGCCGTCAGGTCACGAGCGCTCGCCATGCTGTTCCACAGTTCGATCCGCTCTTTGCCGTACAACGTCACCAGGCAATTCAGCTGCTCGATCAGAATTTGCGGGTCGACTACGAAATGATCGTATTCCTGCATCAGCAAATCGACGCGATGCGGCTGTGAGAGTTCGAGGGCGATGCAGGACGCAGCGCGGATGCGCATCATCAACGCGTCCGGGACCCGCACGTTACCGACCTTTTTGCTTTCGGATTCAACGTAGACGATCTGTTGCGGGTCGAAGCTCCGCAGTGCCTGCCATAGCCGCGTTTCGAACATTTTCTGGCGCGGCTGGGGAGCGCTCGGCAAACCGCCCAGAACCGAGCCGCGGTGCTCGGCGAGTTGCTCGAGATCGAGTACCTGCGCGCCGTGTGCCGCCAGCGTTTGCAGCAGCCGGCTTTTTCCACTTCCTGTGGTACCGCAGATCACCCGATAGTCATAGCGTTCGGCCAACTCGGGCAAGCTGGCGTTGACGTGCCGGCGAAACTCTTTGTAACCGCCGTCGAGTTGCAGCGCAGGCCAGCCGATTTTGGCCAGAATATGCGCCATCGCGCCACTGCGATTTCCACCACGCCAACAATATACCAGCGGTTGCCAGGCTTTGGGCTGGTGCAGAAAGCTGCTCTCGATGTGGTGTGCGATGTTGCGCGCGACCAGTACCGCACCGGCTTTTTTTGCTTCAAATGCATTGGCCTGTTTGTATAGCGTGCCAATTGTGACGCGCTCGGCGTCGCCCAGTACCGGGCAATTGATTGCGCCCGGAATGTGGTCTTCGGCATATTCGGACGGGCTGCGCACATCGATGATGGCGTCGTAGCGTTCCAGTTCAGGGAGTAACGCTGGCAGCGTCAGCAAAGCGGGGTATTTCATGCCGTGCCAACGATCATTTGGCGACGAGTGGCTTCAGATACGGCCAGATGGTATCGAGAATGATCGGGTGCGCTGCGGCGGTCGGATGAATCCGGTCCGCCTGAAATAACTGGGGCTGCGCGACGATACCATCGAACATGAACGGTACTAGCGCCGCGCGGGTTTCTTTGGCGATAGCGGGGAACAGCGCCGCAAAATGGCGGGTGTAGTCAGTACCGTAATTGGGGGGCAATTGCATCCCGATCAACAGCACGCGGGCGTTGATCTTTTTGGCTGCGGCGATCATCTCGCGCAGATTTTTTTGAGTCTCGGCCAGTGGCAGCCCACGCAAGCCATCGTTGGCGCCGAGCTCGATTACCAGCACGTTCGGACGCTGCTGGGTGAGCAAGGCCGCTAGCCGGCTTTTGCCACCACTGGTGGTTTCGCCACTGATGCTGGCATTGAAAATAGTGGCATCGATGGCGTTGTCCTTCAGGCGCTTTTCGAGCAGCGCGACCCAGCCTTCGCCGCGTTGTAGTCCGTACTCGGCCGACAGGCTGTCACCTAGCACGAGCACCGCTTTTGATGCAGAATAGGCGCTCGTTGCCGACAGCGCCAACGCCAGTGTTAACACCGCCAATAGCGCGACACGCGCCGACGCGAACCATCCTGAACCACTTTTTGACTTGGTGCGCATGCCTGATTTCTCCACTACAGGTTCAACTTCAATAAAATCTACTCTTTCCCGATTACCTGCCATCGAGGCGTCACGACTGACCAAACGTGTCGCCGATTCGTCGGGCGAGCTCACGATTCTGGACGGCGTTGATTTTACCGTGCCTGCGGGGGCGACGCTCGCAATTGTCGGTGCCTCCGGTTCCGGCAAATCCACGTTGCTCGGATTGCTGGCAGGTCTGGACACCCCGTCCAGCGGCACGGTACGGATCGACGGTACCGATATTTTTGCACTCGATGAAGATGGTCGCGCTGGAATCCGCATGGCTCGGCTTGGTTTTGTGTTTCAGTCATTTCAGCTCCTGGCGCATTTGACCGCACTGGAAAACGTCATGCTGCCATTGGAGTTGCGCGGCGAAGCGGGCGCGCGGGATGCCGCCGCTGCGATGCTGTTGCGTGTCGGTCTGTCGAGTCGCTTAAAACATTATCCAAAATATCTGTCGGGCGGCGAGCAGCAGCGCGTTGCTCTGGCCCGCGCGTTCGTGACGCAGCCGCCGTTGCTGTTTGCCGATGAACCGACCGGCAGTCTGGACGCAGGCACTGGCGAAGCGGTAATCCGTCTGATGTTCGAGCTGAATCAGGAGCACCAATCGACCCTTGTACTGGTCACGCACGATTCGCAGATTGCAGCCCGCTGTGGTAACACCATCACGATTGCGGCGGGACGACTGGTTTGATCCGGTTGATTTCGCATCGTAACTGCGGCAACAGTTCACTGGCGGTCAAGCCGACCGGGCCCAGACCGGCCCGGACCAGAACATCCGCCGCGTGACCGTGCATCCAGACGGCCCCTAGCGCAGCCTGCCAGACTGGCCATCCTTGTCCTAGCAGGGCGCCACAGAACCCCGACAGAACATCGCCAGTGCCGCCTGTTGCCAGCGCGGGATTGCCAGTCGGGTTTATTACGATTGCACCGTCCGGCCCGGCGATCACGCTGCCGGAGCCTTTCAGTACCACAACGGCGTTGCACTGCCGGGCGAGTTCGCTGGCGGCCTGCAAACGGTCCGCCTGCACCGCGCCGGCGCTGCGGCCCAACAGACGCGCAGCTTCGAGCGGATGGGGCGTCATCAGCACGCTGCCACGATGGCGCGCCAGATTTTTTTTCAGGCCTGGTTCGGCCGCTACGAGATTCAGTGCATCGGCATCGAGCACCACGGCAGCACCACTGTGCAGCACACGCATCAATACTTCCTTGGCGGCGCTGTCGGTGCCAAGACCCGGGCCGATGACGACCACGGATTTGCCGAATTCGATGATGCCGGCAGCGCGGCACATCAATTCCGGGTGCTGTGAATCGTGGCCCAACGGGGTGCCGACAAAACCGGCATAAACCCGTCCAGCACCGGTAAACAATGCCGCCCGCGCAGCTAGCAGCACTGCTCCGGTCATGCCGTCGGCACCGCCAATCACAGTGACTTCGCCGAAACTGCCTTTGTGCGTATCCTGCTGACGTGGCCGCACTGCGCTGTTGAACAATTCGACACTGCCAAGTTGCAGCATGGTCGGAACCAGTTGGGCAAGGTCAAGGCCGAGCCGCGCGACGGCGACCTGTCCCGAATGATCGCGCCCCGCTGCGGTATGCAGCCCTGGCTTGTCGCCGATAAACGTGACGGTATGGCTGGCACGGATCGCGCTGCCAGTTTCGCCGATCACGGCACCCGTATCGGCGTTCAGACCGCTGGGAATATCGAGCGCCAGCAGTGGGCAGCGTAGTTGGTTGACGGCCTCGACCAATGTGCGCGCTGTGCCATCCAGCGCGCGTGTCAGACCGATCCCGAACAAGCCATCGATCACCAGCGACCAATGCTGCGCCGGCAGCATATCGATGAATACCGCCGTACTTGCACGCGCGCGCTGCAGGGCTGCCGTGGCATCCGGCGGCAGCCGATCAGGCTCGCCCAGCAGGAAGATTTGCACCTGCGCGCCGCTAGCCGATAGCTGTGTCGCCGCCTCAAGCGCGTCACCGCCGTTATTACCGGGGCCGGCCAGTACCAGTACGCTGGCGTGCACCGCAGGCCCGTCCAGCAGTCGCAGCGCAATCGTCGCCGCAGCCGCACCAGCGCGCTGCATCAGGGTACCGACGGGCAGGGCTGCCTGTGCTGTCTGTTCGATGGCACGCAGCATTGCTACCGTATATAGAGGGCGCGGTGGGATCATTCGTAGCGCGTCAGGGTCAGGCCATCGACATCAATATCGGGAGTGCGGCCGGAGACCATATCGGCCAGTAATTTGGCAATCCCGAGCGCGCTGGTCCAGCCATTGCTGCCGTCGTCAAAGCCGACGTACACATGGCGCAATGCCGTCGGTCCGAGTACCGGCACGCCGTCAGGTAGCGCCAGTCGAATCCCGCTCCACAAGGTTGCGTTGTTGTAGTTGGTGGCGTTGGGAAACCAGTCCGCACCGACTTTATGCAGCGTGCGCTGGGCGGCTTCCGGTACCTCGGTCGAACGCGCTGCCGGTTCGATCATGCCAGCCACGCGTATTCGATTGCCGAAGCGCGTGATGCTGGTTTTGTAAGCCTCATCGGTGAGCGAGGACAACGGCGCCTCGTCAAAGTCGCGGATGCTGCAGGTTGCCGAATAGTTTTGGACCCGCTGCACCGGTAGTCGCGTCGCAGCTGTCCCCATCAATGCCAGGTTGCCGGTACCGGCTGCCAGCACCACTGCGTCGGCCATGAAGCTCGACTCACCCAGGTGCAATGCGACGCGATTATCCACTCGCTCAACGCGATCCACATGACTGCTGAAGTGGAAATTCACGCCGATTGACTGGGCAATGGTTTTGAGTTGTTTGCTGAACAGGGCGCAGTTGCCGGCTTCATCATCGGGCAGGTGTAACGCGGCGGCCAGCGGCGTTTCGCTGGAGAGGGCCGGCTCTATCGCGCGCGCGGCGGCTCGGTCCAGCAAACTGTGTGCAATGTCGGCGTCGCGCAGCAAGGCCAGCGCTGGCTGCACCAGTTGCAGATCACGCTCGGTGCGAAACAACTGCAGGTGCCCGCCGGTCTGCTCATAATCCAGATGGTAATGCAGCCGCAATTGTTCCAGCAATTGACGGCTGTAGCTGCCTAGCCGCAGCAGGCGTGCCTTGTTGATGGTGAACCGTTCTGCCTCACATTCGGCCATCCAGCGCCTGCTCCACCGCCACAGCGCTGGATCGAACCGGCGGCGCAACAGCACCGGTGCGTCGCGCCGGAACAGCGCCGACAGAATTTTGCGTGGCATGCCGGGGCTGGCCCAAGGCGTCGCCAGACCGGGTGCCACCAGGCCAGAATTGCCAAAACTGCCTTCTTCGGCGACGTTGCTGCATCGTTCCATGACCACGACTTCGTGGCCCGCCGCCGCCAAAAAATAAGCAGTGCCAACGCCGATCGCACCGCCTCCAATTACGGCTACTTGCATTGGGCGACACCTTTAATTGGGGTACATCGACCGAGCAGCGGGTAACAGTGTTTCATTCTGCCGGCTCCGGCAAAACCGCGACGGTTTTCGGCGCGATTACAAAATCCAGCGGACTCCGTGCCAGCCGCAACAGCAGTGCCTTGCACAACGCCCAGCCACGAATAAAACGTACTTGACGCGACCGCAGCGCAACGAACAGCGCCAGCGCAAAGCTTACCAGCAAGTTGGTGCAGCCGATCAGCACCACGCCGGTACATGAGACTGCCAGAATTTGCCAGCTGATGGCGTGGTCTAGCGCGACCCACGCCGTCGCCAGATTGCTCGCCGAAAAAGTGATATGTCGGATGTCGATCGGCAACCCGAGCAGTTCGCCCACGGTACCGATTGTTCCCAAAAGAATGCCGAAGAAAAAATTTCCCATCAATCCGCCCAGATTATTTTCAAGATAATGGGCGAAACGCACATGCCGTGATGGCCCCAGCAACCGCCGCAAGCCCTGCAGACGCAGCACGCGCTGCGCCATGTGCGTGTAGACCGCCCGATTATCAAAATAACCTGAGATCATGCCCGCCAAAAACAGGCAGACGCCGGCCACCGCTGCATGGAACAGCGCGAGGCTGGCGAACGGATCGATGTCATGCAACAGATGACGTGCCTTACCGGGCGAGATCAGATGATGACCGTTCAATTGCAGCCACAGCATTGCAAGCACGACCGCCGTCGGAAACACCATGAGCAGATTGCCGAATACTGCAATGAATTGGGTGCGCAACACCTTGACGATCAGGTCGGCCAGACGGTCGATATCGATATTGCGGCTATCGCATGAATGTAGGTCAGCGGCTATTCGCGCTGCGGTCATCGCAGGCTGCTTGGTGGCTACCGTAAAGTGCAGCACATGAATCAGCATGAAGCCGAACGAATAATTCAGGCTGTATAAAAATGCTTCGATCAGCGGCGCAGTGCGCAGGTACGATGCCTGAATTTTAAGCAGCGCCATGAAAGCGACGATAAAGCCCGCACCTGCGGAGGAGCGCAACATCGCCGCGTATTCGCTGCGGTCTTCGGCAATATAGTGTTCACCCGTATGGCTAGCGTTTTCGGTGACGTTGCGCGCCAGCAAATGGATGTTGTCGGCGAACAGGCTACGCAAAGCGTATTTCTGGTTATGCGCCTGCGCCAGATCGAGGGCCAGCGCCAGAGCGAAGTGGCGTCGTGCGTCGCTCCAGACCGGGACGCCGTCCAGTAGGGCCGGGTCGACGATAGTCAGCAGTCGCCGCAGGCGCAGTATGCTTTGACTCAGACGTACCAGCAGGTAGGTCAGCGCCACGCTGGTGCCGAGATGCAGCGCGTTTTTTCGGATCCGCGTGATGACGACATCGCATTGTTCCAGCATGACCAGCAGATGGGCGGCGTCGTCGCCGACCGCGCCGGTACCGTTCAGCACGCCCAATTCACCGTCCAGAAAACGATGGCACTCAACGTTTTGCATCAAAAACGGCGATTCGAAATTCTCCAGGTCGGGATGAATCCGTACCAGAGATGGTTCCAGTCCCATCGCACTGATGCGGTGCGACAACATCTGAATCGCTTCGAGCATTTCAAGCCGGGCCGAGTACCGCTCGGCGATATCGGTAGGCGGCTGCGTGGCATCCGCCGCTACTGTGTTGCACGCAACCGCGTCGAACAGCGCCAACCAGTCTGATGCGGGTATCGCGCGCATCCAGACGTAATCGGTATCCGCCGACAGGATTCGATCCAGGCCATCGCTCAGATACAGATCATCCAGTGCCGGTGGCAACACGCGCAATGACAGCCGTCGAAACAATTCGGTGAAAAAACCGTCACTCGGCAAAATCCCGGTATCGGCATACAACGTGGTGTGCCGTCGCGTCGCCAGCACACGCAGCAGGTAATGACGCAGTCCGGCAGCGTGTTCTGGATTTTCTCTGAGTAACTGGATCAAAGTGCGCAGGTTCGCGGTGGCGCGTGTGCCTTGTGACGGTTTTGCCGGGCGGATCAGTGCGACCAGCGCGGCTAGCGCGTTGATATCGTCGCGACCGGGTTCGGTCGCGATACGTTCCAGGAGGGTCAGCATGCAGTCAGGAAAAAGCGTTCAGCGCGCGGGAGGTGTTCGAAGCGTACAGTGTAGCGCCTGAAGGCTGTCGCATCAGAGCAAATTGCAACAACGCTAGTGCAGGCATAAAGCCCCGCAAGGATTTTGGATATTTGCAGCAACGTACCCGAGGCAACACCGGCGCGTTGCTGCCAATCCACAGAAAGCTATTGCATCTGCTGCTCAGCGACGTAAATCTCGACCCGGCGATTGCGGCTGCGGCCGTTGCTGTCATTGTTCGAGGCAATCGGATCATGGTCGCCTCGACCCTCGACGGTAAAGCGTTGCGGCGACACACCACGACTGGTCAGGTAGTCTCGTGCGTGCGCTGCGCGGTCTACCGAGAGCGGATCGTTGATGGTGGGACCGCCGGTGTTGTCGGTATGGCCGACAATGGTCACCATCGTGCCCGGATGTTCGTTCAGAGTGCTGGCGAAGCGGTCAAGGATTGGACGGAAATTGCCCTTGATGTCGGAACGATTGGTGTCGAACGAAATATCGCTCGGGATATCCAGCTTCAGTCGATTGTCGGCGGTTTGCGTTACCTGCACACCAGTCCCTTGCGTAGCCTGTTCCATGGTGCGTTTCTGGTTTTCCATGCGGGTCGACCAGATATTGCCAATCGCAGCGCCAGCCGCAGCGCCGAGTACTGCGCCGCCGGCAGTACGCCCGCTACCACCACCCGCAGTAGAGGCGCCTAGTATAGCGCCGAGTCCGGCACCTATGCCGGCACCTGTTGCAGTGCCACGCTGGGTGTTCGACATATCCGCACAGCCACTGATTACAAAGACAGTAGCGCAGGCCAGAAGAGCGATTTTTTTCATGGGTTTTCCTTGGATGAGGTGGCGCGATACCGACCGGCCGTCAGGGCGCGGTCGTTAGGTGTCTGGGTCGCAGGATTATTTCTTAAGCACGTCGTGGTCGCCCAATGCATGCGGTTTGATCTTCATCCCCGCCGCTGCCTTGGCTATCGTCAACATTTGAGCCATCTTGGATTTTTCCGAGTCCCAAATGTCGGCGCGACTGATTTCTACCCGCAACAAAACCAGTTGCGGATCGTCGATGCCTTGTGGAAAAAACGCTTTGTGGATCGGACTCCAGAGTTCTTCAATCAGAGGCCGGTCGTGCGACAGCGTGGCAGAGCCAGCCGAAGAAATAAAACGGTTTTTATCGGTATCGGCGTAACAGAGTAGGACGTTGGCGTCGCGTTGCACGTCTGCCACCGCCTCCGAATCCATCCGTGTAAAGAACCATACCGCACCGTCTCTACCCGCTGACTGCGTTGTGAATGGTCGCGCCTGCATCAATCCATTTTCATCATGCGTCACCAGCATGGTGAATTTGATTTCACTGATTTTTTCGTAAAAACTTTGCCAGTCATTCATTGCAATCTCCGGTTAAAAGCATTGTCAATTCAGTGTAGGCGACTACAACTGGTCGCTCGTACCGAATCCGCTGTCAGGTCTTCATCCCGTGGTGTAGTGACGCGAGTTCATCGGCGTGCTCTTCTTCGACCTCGAGAATCTCAGCCAGCATGCGGCGGGTAGTCGGATCGGTATCGCCGACGAATGCGATCATTTCGCGGTAGCTGTCGATAGCGATCCGCTCGGCCACGAGGTTTTCCTTGATCATGCTTTCCAGCGTCGTGCCCTCGACGTATTCGGCGTGGCTGCGCTCGGACATCCCGACGGGTGAAAAATTCGGCTCGCCGCCCAGTTGGACGATGCGCTTTGCGATCTTGTCGGCGTGACCGGATTCTTCGTTGGCGTGTTCCAGAAACTCCTTGGCGACCGCTGTAGCATGAATCCCATCGGCCATAAAATGATGTCGCTTGTAGCGTAGTACGCAGACCAATTCTGTGGCCAGCGCGCCATTCAAAAATTCGAGTACCGCAGCCCGGTCGCCGGCGTAGCCATCGGTGACGGCGCCATCGTCGATATGCCGACGGGCACGCTCACGCAAGGTCGCGGTATCGGTCATCTGCGAACGACTTTTCGGATCAGTATGTGATTTTGAAGACATAATAATTTCCTTGCAACGTTGGGGCGATTAAAGTCCAGCTCAGGTCACTGCGAATGACAGTGCACAGGCAAATAGGCTGCGCTCGTCCTATACTTGCCCGCACGGACATGGGTTAAGGATGTCTTTGGCAGCAAGATTGAAAATAGTGATGAAGCTGTGGGTGAAGCTAGCTACAACGGCAGTTGCTACGAGAGAAAAGGCGCCGCGCCCACGGAGGGCGACAGCGCCATTTAAATGCAAGCAAACCCGCTACCGGCGTTACCGACTTATTTCTTGACGTTATCGCTGGCGTTTTCCAGCTTTTGGCCGCCGCGCTCAACATCCTCGCCGACGCCTTTGATCGTGTTACAGCCGCTAAACGACGCACTCATGCCGATCATGAATGCGACGGTCATCAACGAACCAACGACTTTTTTGAACATGGTATTTCTCCTGAAAATTGTTAAGGTGTGCTGTACTTGACGACCAGCGGGTTAAAGCACCTTGCGGCCCGAGATGATGCGCAGCAGGATGACTACGACGGCAATCACCAGCAAGATGTGAATGAAGCCACCGAGGGTGTACGAGGTGACCATACCGAGCAGCCAAAGGATGACGAGGATAACGGCAATTGTGTACAGCATGATAGGCAGCCCTTTTCGTTTTTGATGAATGGTTCCGGTTCGGTACGCACCATGCGTACTACCCTGTTGAAACACTGCACATCGCGTCTGAATAGTGGCTCGATCTGTACAGCAAAACAGGACGCCAGCGCTATTTCAGTAATCGTCCAAATGGTTCGACCTGCTCGATCACGGAACATATTGCCAACACCGTTGGGTCAGATTGTGCCTTTGAGGTAACTCGAACTCTGTGCGCCAGCGTACATACCCTCCCAAATTAATTCGGTAGTCTCGGTATCCTGAATAGCACCGCGGTACAAAGTCGCGACGATGCTCTTTTTGTAGCGTGCACCAACGACAACTTTGGTGGCAGCGAACCTGTTACACCCACCCGACGACGTAAGTCGTCAGGGCAGGCAATCAGAAATTGGGAGCATGGGTTGAACCTCGAATCATCTGACGCGCTACCAAATCGCACCGGCAATCGCCTCCTCGCAGCGCTGCCGCGCATGGAGTACGCGCAACTGCATGGCGCCTTGCGGTCTGCCGCGCTGGTCACTGGGGATTGCATTCAGCCGGCCCGACAAGCAGTACGCGAAGTCTGGTTTCCCGTTGACTGTCTGTTATCCGTCCGGGCCGAAATCAGCCCCGGCGGGGGTCTCGAAGTCGGACTGGTCGGTAGTGAAGGGGTGGTCGGAATCGCTGGTGGGCGTAACGGTTGTGATTCGATATTGTCAGCGATCGTACAAAATAGCGGCAGCGCCTTTTGTATTGAAGTGCGGGCGTTAAAGCGCCAGTTGCCGTCCTGCCCGCAGCTCCAACAGGCGCTCTATTTATCGATGCATGGCTTGATGATGCAAGCCAGTCAAAACGCGGTTTGTAGCCATTATCATTTGCTCGAGGCGCGCCTGGCGCGTTCGTTGCTGGCAACGCGTGACCGGCTGCAGATGAGTGAATTTCATCTGACACACGAATTTTTAGGCCAGGCGCTCGGGGTGCGGCGTGTCGGTGTCACCAAGGCCGCCACAGCGCTGCAAATCCGTAACCTGATTCGCTACACGCGCGGCGCCATCACGGTTATCGACGGCCCTGGATTGGAACAAGCTGCCTGCGCTTGTTATCAGTTGGATCAGTCCCAACAGCGCCTGGCGGCAGACGAAAGTTTGATGAAATAAATAAGGCTGTGTACGGTAGCGCACAGAGTTGCGCCATTGTAAGGATTAGGATTCAGGCGTTTCTGGGGTCGGTCTCGATGTTGATGACATGGCAGTAAGCGACGCTTTGATGACGTGGTTGCATACGCATCGTGCTGGTTAAATTAAATTCAAAAGTAAGGGTCAGACAATGAAACTGATTTTCGCGACTATTTTGCTCGGCACGATCAGCATTGGCCTTGCCGCGTCAGCGGCCAACGCGGCGTCCCCTACGGCGGAAGCCAAAGCAGCTTATTCCAGCGTCAAGGACGCTGCTGCAATCCAGTACAAGGCTGATCGCATTAAATGCGATTCTCTCGCCGGCAATCCCAAGGATGTCTGCGTGGCAGAAGCGAAAGCGACCGAAAAGCGTACCGATGCTGAAGCCGAGTCCAACTATAAAGGGACCGAAAAAGCCCGGGCCGCGGCACGCAAGGATATCGCCAATGCCAATTATGACGTCGCAAAAACCAAATGCGACAACATGAAAGGCAACGACAAGGATGTCTGCGTAGCCGAAGCCAAGTCGGCCAAAGTCGCAGCGGTGGAAGATGCCAAAGCTGACAAGAAAGTCGCCGATGCACGCAAGGACGCATCGGAGGACAAGATGGATGCAGAGTACAAGGTTGCAAGAGAGAAGTGCGACGCACTCGGCGGGGCGGCCAAAGACGGTTGCGTGAAGCAGGTTAAGGCCAAGTTCAGTAAATAAACCGTAGCATGCCATCAGTAACGTTGCGCGATGGGCTAACTGCACGTCGCGCAGTGAATCGCAATACCGCGTATTTTTTAAATTTTAACCAACTTTCAGGGCAAAATATCATGAACTTTACAAAAAATATCAGCACTTTCGTTCTTACCGCTGCGCTGGTAGCCGTCGCCGGTTGCGCTGCAACGCCGACCAAAGAAGGTACGGGCGAGTATATTGATGACAGCGTCATTACTACCAAAGTCAAGGCAGCAATTTTGAATGAGCCGACGCTTAAGTCTGCCGAGATCAATGTCGAGACCTTCAAGGGTGTCGTGCAGTTGAGCGGTTTCGTCGCCAAGCAGGAATCGGCAGTCAAAGCCGGTGAAGTGGCACGTGGCGTGAAGGGCGTGATGTCGGTCAAGAACGACGTGCGCATGAAGTAATCGCAGTGCGTTTAGCACGGCCAAGCAGGCCCTGCTGAATACCTATGTAAAGCGGCCCGGCAAATTTTGTCGGGCCGCTTTGCATCCATCCTGCGGTGTGGTTAATACGATAATCAAAATACGACTTTACAACGTAACCGGCACTCGACCAGAATCGCAATCATATGACACCGTTTTCGCCCTCTGCCCGCGATTTGCCATTGCCGTTGCCGGCCGACCCGCTAGAGATTACAGTCGACGAAGACACCACGGTCGCCAAGCCATCCGATAAACTTCCGCTGAGAGCTCGGGTGCACGTCGACGCGCGTGGCGCATCGCTGGCCATCATTGCAACCGTGGCCACCTTGTTTGCAATCCAGTCAGCGCAAAAATTTCTGATTCCGCTGCTGTTCGGGATTTTTATCGCCTATACACTGAATCCGTTGGTGGTCTGGCTGGAGCGACTCAAAATTCCCCGTCTGATCGGCGCGACGCTGGTCATGATCGTCATGATGGGTGGCCTGGTTGGGGCAACGAATACCTTGACTTCCGAGTTCCAGTCGATTGTGCAAACGCTGCCCGAGGTTTCGCACAAGCTGTCGCGCGCCCTGATGCGTAACCAGACCGGGCAGCCGAGCGCTATGCAGCGCATGCAGGCGGCGGCTACCGAAATCGAATCGGCCGCAGGGTCGGCGGCCGGTAACGCTGCCGGCGGCCGGACCAGTGCGCGCCCGTCGGTCGCTATCGCTGTGCCGATGACCCCTTCGCTGCGCATCAGCGAGCTGGTATTAGCGGGCTCGATGGGCGCCGCTGGCGCGCTCGGCGAAGCGATCGTGGTGCTGTTTTTGGTATTCTTTTTGTTGCTTTCCGGTGATACCTTCAAGCGCAAGTTGGTCAAAATTACGGGTCCTTCGATTTCACATAAAAAGATCACCGTGCATATTCTGGACGACATCAACAGCTCTATCCAGAAGTATATGTTCATGCTGCTGGTGACAAACTCGCTGCTGACGGTGCTGATGTGGGTAGCATTTCGCTGGATCGGACTGGAGAACGCCGGGGCTTGGGCGGTCGGTGCCGGCCTGCTTCACGTGATTCCGTATTTTGGGCCGTTGCTAATTACGGTACTGACCGGGCTGGCCGCTTTCATGCAGTTCGGTACCGTCTCGATGGCCTTGCTGGTATCGGGCAGTTCACTCGCGATTGCCACTTTGGTAGGCACGTTCGTCACCACCTGGATGACCGGTAGGATCGCCCGAATGAACGCGACCGCCGTATTTATCTCATTGCTATTCTGGGGCTGGATGTGGGGTATCTGGGGCATGCTGCTGGGCGTGCCGATCGTGGTGATTATCCGTGTCGCCGCCGAGCATATCGAAGGCATGCAGCCGGTGGCAGAATTGCTGGGCGAATAGCGCCGATGCCTACCCGGTGGGCCTGCAGGTCAGGCTGACGGGTCACTGTCGGGATGCAGGTCGACGTGACTGGCGCGGTATAATCGAGAATTCCGTTTCAACCCGTGTAGTCGCTTGCGACAGCACCCCAACTCCCCTCTTGCCATGTTGATTTTGCCGGGCCCCAACGCGCTCTCCGCTTTCCGTTCCGAAGGGCTTTTGTCCCGTTTGCAGCAAGTCGATCCCGCGATCATCGCTGTGTCGGCGCGCTTTCTGCATTTTGTCGATGCATTGGCGCCATTACACCCGAGCGATCTCGATCGTTTGAACGGATTGTTGAGCTACGGCGAGCCTTATGCCGCTGCCGATGCGGGCGAGCAGTTCGTCGTGATACCGCGCTTTGGCACGATTTCGCCATGGGCCACCAAGGCTACCGATATTGCGCACAATTGCGGGCTATCCCAGATCCACAGGATCGAACGCGGTGTCGCGTATTGGGTGACCGTCAGGTCAGGTTTGCTCGGCGGCACCCGGCATCTTGCGGATGCCAGCGTGGCGGGTGTAACCGCGTTACTGCATGACCGCATGACAGACATGGTATTGCGCAATGCGGAGGACGCCGCGGGATTGTTTCGCGGACTGGCGTCACCCCCGCTCGCATCGGTCGACCTGATCGGCAGAGGCAAGGGCGCGCTAGTCGCCGCCAATAGCGAACTTGGGCTGGCCCTTTCGGACGATGAAATCGATTACTTGCTCGACGCCTTCAATCGTGCGGAACGCAATCCGACCGATGTCGAACTGATGATGTTCGCACAGGCTAATTCTGAACATTGTCGGCACAAAATTTTTAACGCCGACTGGACCATCGACGGCATACGGCAGGACCGCTCGCTGTTTTCGATGATCAAGAATACGCATGAACTGCATCCGCAGGGCACCATTGTCGCGTACAGCGATAACTCGTCAATTATCGAAGGCGCCAGCGTCTCGCGTTTTTATCCGCGGGGTGCCGAGCGCGGTAATGAGTACGCCGCGTCAAACGAGCTGACGCATATTCTGATGAAAGTCGAGACGCACAACCATCCAACCGCGATCGCACCGTTTCCGGGCGCCTCGACCGGCGCAGGTGGTGAAATCCGCGACGAGGGCGCAACCGGGCGCGGTGCACGTCCCAAAGCCGGCCTGACTGGATTTACGGTATCCAATCTGCGCCTGCCGGACGCCATCCGTCCCTGGGAAAGCGATCATGACGTGACTACGGCTGCCACCGGCACTGATAGCCAGTATGGCAAGCCAGAACGTATCGCCTCGGCGCTGCAGATCATGCTGGAGGGTCCGATTGGTGGCGCGGCCTTCAACAACGAATTCGGCCGGCCGAATCTGGGTGGCTATTTCCGCAGCTACGAGCAAAATGTCGCTGGCACCGTGTTCGGCTATCACAAGCCGATCATGATCGCCGGTGGTATCGGCAGCATCGCCGACCAGCACACCAAAAAGAATGATTTGCCGATCGGTAGCTTGTTGATACAGCTGGGCGGTCCCGGCATGCGCATAGGAATGGGCGGCAGCGCGGCGTCGTCGATGGCAACCGGCACCAATACCGCCGATCTGGATTTCGATTCGGTCCAGCGGGGTAATCCCGAGATGGAACGACGTGCGCAGGAAGTCATCAACTGCTGTTGGCAGCGTGGTGCCGACAATCCGATCCTGTCGATTCACGATGTTGGCGCCGGCGGCCTGTCGAACGCTTTTCCGGAAATTACCAATGATGCCGGGCGCGGTGCGATATTTGATCTGCGTAAGGTGCCGCTGGAAGAATCCGGCATGGCACCGAAGGAAATCTGGAGCAACGAATCGCAGGAACGCTACGTACTGGCGATCGCGCCCGACAGCCTGCCATTGTTTGCTTATTTCTGCGACCGTGAGCGCTGTCTGTTCGCCGTAGTCGGCACTGCTACCGAAGAACGACAATTAAAGGTCATCGACTCCGAGCACGGTAACAATCCAGTCGATATGCCGATGGACGTCCTGTTAGGCAAGCCGCCAAAAATGCATCGCGACGTCAGTCATCTGATGCCCGCGTTGCATGCTATTGATCTGACCGGTATCGACCTGATCGACGTTGCGCAACGTATCCTGCAGTTGCCCACTGTCGGCGACAAATCTTTTTTGATTACCATCGGTGACCGTACCGTCGGTGCGACCAGCGTGCGGGACCAGATGGTCGGACCGTGGCAGGTGCCGGTGGCAGACTGCGCCGTAACATCGATGAGTTTTGAAGGATATCTCGGCGAAGCCATGGCGATGGGGGAGCGCACACCACTCGCCGTTATCAATGCCGCGGCGTCGGGGCGCATGGCCGTTGGCGAAGCCATCACCAATATTGCGGCAGCCGCTATCGCAGGCATTTCGGACATCAAGCTATCTGCCAACTGGATGGCCGCATGCGGGCAGCCGGGCCAGGATGCAGCGCTGTTCGATACCGTTGAGGCGATCGGCATGACGCTTTGCCCAGCACTGGGAATCAGCATCCCGGTCGGTAAGGATTCGCTGTCGATGCGCACCACCTGGAAGGATGATGTCGGCGATAAATCGGTGATGTCACCGGTGTCCCTGATCGTTTCGGCGTTTGCACCGGTCGAAGATATTCGCCGTTCGCTGACACCACAATTGCGCACCGATATGGGCGACACGGTGTTAATCCTGATCGACCTCGGCCGCGGTAAAAATCGCCTGGGGGCTTCCGCGCTGGCGCAGGTGTTCCAGCAGCTCGGCGACAGCACGCCGGACCTTGACAGCGCTGATGACCTGAAAAACTTCTTCGCAGCGATCCAGCGGCTGAATGCGCAACACCGCGTGTTGGCATACCACGATCGTTCCGACGGCGGCCTGTTTGCGACGCTCTGTGAAATGGCCTTCGCAGGGCGCGCTGGCATATCCGTCAATCTCGACATCCTGGCTATGGAAAGTGAGCACGCCGCCGATTGGGGAGACGCTAAAAACTGGACCACGCAGGTCGGTGAACGGCGCAGCGAAATGACGCTGCGAGCGCTCTTCAATGAAGAACTCGGTGCGGTGATTCAGGTCCGCGATACCGATAAGTCCGATGTGATGAACGTCCTGCGACAATTCGATCTGGGCGCTGCCAGTCATATCATCGGCAAGCTGAACCCGCGCGGGATGATCGAATTCACGCGAGACGCTAAAGTTATCTATCAGCAGCCGCGTATCGTGCTGCATCAGTTCTGGAGTGAGACCAGTTGGCGCATGGCTCGACTGCGTGACAATCCGAGTTGTGCCGATGCTGAATACGCGCGGATTTCAGACGGCAGTGATCCCGGCATTACGCCCGTACTTACCTTCGAGCCGCAACATGATGTCGCGGCACCATTCATCGCCACCGGCGTTCGTCCCAAAGTTGCGATCCTGCGAGAGCAGGGTGTCAACTCCCACATCGAAACCGCGTTCGTCATGCATCAGGCAGGCTTTACCGCAGTCGACGTGCACATGAGCGATCTGATCGCGCGACGCGCGCGTCTGGCGGATTTCAAGGGCGTCATCGCGGTGGGCGGATTTTCGTATGGTGATGTGCTCGGTGCCGGTGAAGGATGGGCCAAAACTATTTTATTCAATCCCGCGCTGGCCGAACAGTTTGCCGTCTTTTTTCAGCGTGGCGACACCTTCGGTCTGGGTATCTGTAACGGTTGCCAGATGATGAGCAACCTGAAATCCATCATCCCCGGCGCGCAGGCGTGGCCAAAATTCACTCGCAACAAATCCGAACAGTTCGAAGCGCGTTTCAGCATGGTTGAGATTGCGCCATCGCCGTCGATCTTCTTCAACGATATGGCTGGCACCCGTACGCCGATTGCCGTGGCACATGGGGAAGGCTACGCCGACTTTACCCAGACCGGTGCCATCGATGAGGCACTGGTCGCATTGCGTTACGTCGACAACCTCGGTCAGGTGACCGAACAGTATCCGTATAACCCGAATGGCTCGCCACGGGGCATTGGCGCCGTGACCACGCCAGACGGACGGTTCACGGTGCTCATGCCACACGCGGAGCGGGTATTTCGTACTGTGCTCCACTCCTGGGCGCCAGAGCAGTGGGGCGAAGATGCACCATGGATGCGGATGTTCAGGAATGCACGTCAATGGGTAGGGTAGGCATTGCCCTGACCTGACCTGAGTAGAACGGTCCACGGCAAGCCATCGACCTGGGATTACTGCTTACGTAACGCGTTCAATCCTGGTAGCGCTTGCTGACAAGTACTGGCTTAACAGCCGCAGGTGGGCCGTTGCGCGACCTGAACGAATCGTGATTCGATGGCATTTCATCTACGTTCCCCCGGCGGAGCACCGCATCGCCGGGTTAATGTGTGAACCGCAATGCCCGGTACCAAACAAGACTCGAAGCTCCTTCCACGTTATGCGGCGTATCCGGGGTGCCGCTTTCTACTGTCAGAACGCTATCTGCGGTCATTCCAAAGCTTGGGGAAATGAAAGTTGTAGAGATTAATACAGCCATGTAGTATTTGCTACATGACTATAAAAAAGACCGTGCACTGGCTGCTGTTGGTTGTGAGCCTTCCGACTACCGGCGCTACAGCGCGCATGCGAATCTGGCGGACCCTGAAGGTTCTTGGTTGCGCATCCCTGCGCGACGGCGCCTACTTGATGCCGGATCAGCCTGCCCATGAATCGGCGCTTAACGCGTTGGCCGCCGAGACAATTCAAGAGGGCGGTCGGGCTTGGCTGCTGAATATTTCGCCCCGATCCTACGATCAGCAAACTGCTTTAAAAGCCTTGTTTGATCGCAGCGAGGATCACGCCACCTTCTTCAACGATCTTGGTTCGGCCAGAATGGCGCTGGCAAGCCAGGTACCCGTCGAGGTCAATCGCGCTTTACGCAGACTTGCGCGTGACTTCGAAGCGTTGAGTGCGATAGATTTTTTCCCCACCGATGCATGCCTGCGCTCGCTATCGGCTTGGGCCGATTTTCAGGAGTCGGCAAACGCGGTGCTGTCGCCTGGTGAGCCGCACGGGCGCGCGGGCAAGATACAACTTCGCTCGCTGAATGACTATCAGGGCCGTACTTGGGCTACACGTCGAAACATCTGGGTTGATCGAGTTGCCAGCGCTTGGCTGATCCGGCGCTTTATTGATAAGGACCCACGTTTTGTTTGGCTCGCCGAACCCAAGGAGATTCCTGATGACGCACTCGGATTTGATTTTGACTATGCGGAGTTCACGCACGTGGGTGGCAAAGTGACCTTCGAGGTGCTGATGGCCAGTTTCGGTCTGGAAGTCGACCGCGGGCTTCAGCGCTTGGCAGGCATGGTACACGCGCTCGATGTGGGCGGCGATCCGGTCCCGGAAGCCATAGGCTTTGAAGCCATTCTCAAAGGCGCGGTGCAACGTTTTCCTGATGACGACGCCTTGCTGCAGGAAATCGGTAGCGTTCTGGATTCCTTTTACGCGCACTTCCAACATGAGTGTGCGTCATGAATGACCAAGAAATATCCACATCGACGGAGAGACCCTCGCAACAAGGCTGCACTTTGTGGCAACTGGTGGCTTATTTTTTTCGCCTGGGGACTCTGGGCTTTGGGGGGCCGGTTGCGCTAGCAGGGTATATGCACCGTGATCTGGTCGAATCGCGTGGCTGGATCCATGACGATGATTACCGGGATGGCATCGCGCTGGCGCAACTGGCACCGGGTCCAATGGCAGCGCAGTTGGCGATCTACCTCGGCTACGTCCGCTGCGGCGTTACCGGCGCCACTTTGGTGGGTTTGGCCTTCGTAATCCCTTCATTTTTGATGGTCGTGGCGCTGGGCTGGGCCTACGTCCAATACGGCGGCCTGGCCTGGATGCAGTCGGTGTTTTACGGCGTCGGGGCAGGCGTGATCGGCATCATTGCCATGAGCGCCTACAGGCTCACGACCAAAAGCGTAGGCAGGGACAAGCTGCTATGGGCCATTTACCTTTCACTGGGCGCGGTCACGGTGATTACAGAATCCGAAATCGGCTGGCTTTTCATTGCGGCTGGCGTGATCGTATGGTTGTGGCGTACGCCACCGAAATGGCTCAAAAGCGGCGGCTTGAACGCAGTCGGTTTGGGCCAACTGCCGCTCGCAACTTCCTTCGTGATGACCATCGACTGGCCCCTGCTGACACAAATTGGTATTTTCTTTGCGAAGGCCGGCACTTTTGTATTTGGCTCCGGCTTGGCTATCGTACCGTTTCTCTATGGCGGCGTGGTTACCGAGCACCACTGGCTCAATGACAAACAGTTTGTCGATGCGGTGGCAGTGGCCATGATCACGCCCGGACCGGTGGTCATTACGGTGGGCTTCATAGGTTATCTGGTCGCAGGGTTGCCCGGTGCCTGCGTTGCCGCGTTGGCGACGTTTTTGCCTTGCTATCTCTTTACCGTCCTCCCGGCACCTTTTTTCAAAAAGTACGGCAAGTTGCCTGGGGTGAAGGCGTTTGTCGATGGCATCACAGCCGCAACCATCGGGGCGATTAGCGGCGCGGTCATCGTCCTTGCCAAACGCTCGCTGGTCGATGTGCCGACCATCTTGCTGGCGCTGGTCACGGTTGCGGTGCTCTGGAAGTTCAAGGCCTTGCGAGAGCCTTATGTCGTGCTTGCCGCAGCCGTCTTTGGCCTGGTGGCCTACCCGCTGATGCGCTGACAACTCTCGGTGTCGTTTTCTGCCGATCCTTCTGTCCAACCGCAGCCTTGACCAAGCCGTGTTGCACAACAGAGAAAAATATGACGGTCAAACCGCAAGCGCTCGCGATCGCGGTCTGGGTCAACGCGCTGGTGTTTCAAGTCAATGCGCTGAAACGGGAAGAACTGATCGCTACCGACTCGATGTTGCTGCATGAAGTGTACTTCCGCTGCCTGAGCGGCGCCGGCGCAGAAATGGCGCCTGCCATGGCATTGACGCTGTCGGCTAGCGTTGGCAGCGTCGCGCGCAGGCATCAAGAATTCGTCGCAATGGTCAAGGCTGTGGGCGGCGGCTGCGACTGGGTACTGCTCACTTTCAACCTCGCGACGGATCTTTGGTCAAGCAATGGGCGGCAGACTACAGCCACGCCGTGGCGGGCGGCATTCCAATTCTTGCCTGGGACATGTATGAGCATGCGTACCGCATGGATTTTGGCGCCGGTGCGGGCAACTACGCGGACGCGTTTATGTCCGGCGTGCACTGGGACGCGGTATACGATCTCTACCAGCACGCGGTACACGGTGCCACCGAGCCCCACGCGGCCGGGCAAGACGACGCTGCTGGCGCAGTACTGCTGGATGGGCGGCGCGTCGGCATGTTCGAGCAGGCCTCGACCATGATACCTGGCGGAATCTGGCGCGATCCGGCCAAGGTAGGGGAGTGGGCCTGCACGCTGCCTGTAGACGAAGACATCATTGTGTACTGCGTGATGGCCATGAAATCGGACGTGCCACGGCGCTCCGCCTGCGATCTCGGGGCATCAACGCTCGCGACATGACCCGAGGCATCGATGCATGGCAAAAGGCTGGTCGCCCCCTAGTGCCGAAGGATAAAAAAGCGTGCAATGGATTGTTGCTATCAGGCCGGCAAAATACTTCCTGCCAATGTCAGAACGTTAGAGGATGACACGACCGAATCGCATCGGACTCCGACGTTCGCGTATGGGCTCAATGATGGCGGGCTTCGCAGCACTGCTCCCGATGACATGCCTGTGGCGGGCCCCGCCAAAAAGTTGTGGCGGTATTTGCCGACCCGCAACGCCGGACCGGTTATTCCAACTCTGGCGATATCGCCGAGATCATCCACCAGTCCGCCACAGATGGCAGGACTCAGCTTCGCTACCTAGCCGGCAGGGACGGGGTGGCAATGGCAGCCCACTGGGCGAGCTCGTCGGATGCGGACTATCACAATCGGACTACTGCTAAATGCCATTTACAGGTCGAGCGCTTGCTGCAACGGGGTGAAATAACGGTCGGACGTGCGGCAGTTTTCAGCCATCATGCAACCCCCGCCTAGGTCATCGAGCCATTGCTCGCTACTGAGTTGGCACCGTCGATAATCCGAAGAATAAAACTAAGTTACTTCTAGAAAACTTGGTCAATACCAACAGAGCCAGATGCATTTTTCTTCCCGATAATTTTTGCACTCCTGTAGTTTATTCCATGCTAGTCTCTCGCATCATTTCAAACCGAAGCGGCAATCATGTTAGTCATACGGCTATTTGATAATTGCATCAGGCAACATGTCATCTGACGTTGCCCCGCCTGATCGACGTCCACTGTTCGCGCGGTGGGTCACCGGCGCATTTATTTCGGTAGCGATCTCCTCCTTATTTCATAATCACCTTTGCAATGCACGCGTGGCCGACTACATCGGGCAATGCGCTGCCGGGAACCTGGTTACCCTTCTCACGGATTTGCAGATTTTTGCACTTACGCTCGCCGCTACCTATTTATTTCCCATCCAGTCCATCCATCACGGCACGCTAATACACCGTTCTTTTTCTTTCACCGTACCAAATTACGGGCCGCCGGCTACTGCCTGACCCACGCCCACGTCCCGGCTTGCTGACCAGCCCCGGAATCTCGACCATCGTCAAATATTTTAATTTGCAAAATCGACGTGATTTTGCGAATTGTATAGGCAGTGCAGGCGGCCGCTTATGCGTGGCGTCGGCATTGCCGGCCATTGAGAAGTTACCTCTTCTCCCTGGTTGGTAGTTCCTGAAGCGGTTTATTCGACAATCTCGAATCGACTAATTTTCTTGCAGATACAACTAAAATTTGATGGAGAAATGCAATGAATTTCAGCGGTAAATCTAAAATGCCTATGGTGTGTTCGATGGCACTTGCAATGGCTGCTATTATCGGGCCCGTGTCGGTCTCAGCCCAGACAACTGTGCAAAACGCGGTTGTCAATCCGTACGCTCCGGCTGCAGGTCACGCCTACCGTCACGGTGCTTTCCCGACCAAGGACACGCATGCAAAAATGAAAAACTGGGCTGCGACCAACATGCATACCCTGATTGCGACTGGCACCCAGACGCTTAGCTATGGTGGAGGCGTCAACGGCGTCGGTGTAACCAGCGGCAAGCCGCTGGTTTATCTGGTCGTGTATGGCAACCAATGGGGTTCGGCTGGCACTAATTCTGGCGGCAACACGATTTTGAGTAACGACTCGGTGGGCGCCGTTCCTTACCTGCAGAGTATGTTCAAAAACCTCGGTACCGGCGGTGAAGCGTGGTCCGGATCGATGACTCAGTACTGCGATGGTCCAACGGTCGCAGCGGGCGCTACCAGCTGCCCTGCCGGCGCACCGCACGTAGGCTACCCGACCGGCGGTGCGTTCGCCGGGGTCTGGTACGACAATTCGGTTTCGTCTCCTGCTTCTGCGACTGGTGCGCAGTTGGCCAATGAGGCGATCAGGGCAGCCGCCCATTTCGGCAACACGACGGCCGCATCGAACCGCTACGTCCAATATATGATTCTTTCGCCAAGCGGTACCACACCGGACGGCTTCAACACCCCAAGTGGTTCGTTCTGCGCATGGCACAATTACACAGGCGGCGCCGGTGTCAGTTCGCCCTACGGTGACATTGCTTTCACCAATATGCCTTACGTAGCCGATATGGGTGCGAGTTGTGGCCAGAATTCGGTCAATACCGGCGCTGCCGGCTTGGTCGATGGCTTCTCGATTGTTGGTGGTCATGAGTACGCGGAGACCATCACCGACCAGAATCCGGCCGGCGGCTGGACTAACACGACTGGTTCGGCTTCGAATGGTCAGGAAAACAGCGACGAATGCGCATGGATAAAAACAGGGGCGCAGGCAGCGACGCAGAACGTAACGATGGGTACGGGTGTGTTTGCAATGCAAAGTAACTGGTCGAACGATACTAACGAGTGCAGCATCTCGCACGTTACCGTCGGTGGTAGTTCAGGTGGCACGACCGTTCTGGTCAATGGCCAGACTGTGTCTGGCATCTCGCTTGCCACCAACGCCAGCAAGATGTACTCGATCGTTGTTCCAGCTGGCCAATCCAGCTTGACCATCGATACCTCCGGCGGCACCGGCGACTCCGATCTGTATGTACAACTCGGTGCGCAGCCAACCACCACCAGTTTCCTGCAGAAGTCCGATGGAGCCACGACCACAGAGCATATCGCGATCGCCAATCCAACGGCTGGTACTTACTACGTGATGGTGTACGGGTATAACGCACCTAGCGGCGTTTCGCTGGTCGCCAAGTATGGCAGCGCGTCCGGTGGTGGCGGTACGCTGCTGAACGTGACAGGTATCTCGGCTGCGACGGGCGCCAGCAAATACTATTCGGTTGTGGTACCCGCTGGCCGTCCAAGTGTCACGTTCAAGACCTTTGGCGGCACGGGCGATTCTGACCTGTATGTGAGATTGGGTGCGAATCCGACTTTGTCTACCTACGACAAAATATCGGACGGTAACACGACAGCAGAGACAATCACAATCGCTTCGCCTGCTGCAGGCACCTACTTCATCATGGTCTATGGCTATGCCTCTGCCAGTGGCGTTACGCTGAACGTTACTGACTGAACCGGATGACTTGAGCAGTGCAAACTTGCGTTACGCGGAAAGCGGCTAGCGTCGCTTTCCTGAATTGCTCCGGCTTCGGCCGGAGCCTTTTTTTTTGCTTGGCAATTTGATGTGGATTGACAACGCAGTCCGCATCAGCATACCAATGGGAGGACAGACTTCAGCCGGCTATTTTGGATCAACGGGTTTCGCAAACGGTCTCTATTCCACGCGTCGGAGCGACACGCGAATCTCGGAAAGTTGCACCATCTCAGCCGCAGGCGGAATCGATCTTTTTTTCAGAACGAAGCCGGGCAGAGTAATTTGAATCCTAGTTCACCGTCACCGTCGCGCGAATTGCCGGAAAGCGCCGAATAGACGCCACCACGTGTACTGGTCCCGGCCGGGCCACCGTTGCCGCGGTAAACTTGACCGAAGAGCTGCCGTCCATTGCTTCCTGAACCGGCACGATACCCCCCGCTGCGTTGCCTTCCTGAATCGTCCAGTCGACAAACAAACGGATCGCTTCGCCGCCACGCGCGTGGGCCGTCAGGATGACGCTTTGCCCCGGCGCGAGCGTCAGCGAAGCAGGATCGACCGAAATGGTCAAGGGAGGGATGATGGGGCCGGTACGGACCACCGCAGCCCCGCCGCAGGCGCTTACCGCCCAGCTCAGAGACGCCACGAGAACTGCGCGCGCTAATGCGAGGCGACTGTGAACGATGGTAGCTTTCATGGGCAGGATTTTTTCAAGAAATAGTCTATCGATCGGGACCATCCGCAGACAGCATTATGAGCATGCTTCCGGAAATGAAAGATAGTTTGCCGCTTACGTGCGTGGTTGCAGGCTCCGGTATTTACTTGGCATTTTTTCTTTGCATTCATGCCATCTCCGCTTTACTCGGGCGTGCCCCACCACTTTTTGGCAGTGGTAGCGCTGTGTGTCGGTGCTGCGATCTCGACGTTAATTTTAGCTTTGATTGGGATGTTGGCGCCGATGAGTTTTTGACCCAGGACGCCGAAATCGGCTGACCCATGCTGTGCTTCGGTAAGCCTTGGTGCTCCTGCCTCTCCGCCGGCTCGGGTGGGTCAGTGAAACTCGGCAGGGTGGTTCAAAATTTCGCCGGCGCCAACAGGCGTGGCGCTCAGCTTTAACGCGTGCGGGGATAGAGAATTTTCGTTGGCACGATTTGCGACATACGTGGGCAAGTTGGTTGGTACAGAGCGGAACGCCAATGTATGACTTGCAGGAGATGGGTGGTTGGAAGTCTCCGGAGATGGTGCGGCGATATGCGCACTTGGCTCCAGCGCAGATGGCGAAACATGCCGAGGTGGTTGGAAATCTTCTTTACGGCACAAATACGGCACAAAGCCAGAAATAGCAAAGGGGCTGCATAGCTGCAACCGCTTGATATTCTTGGCTCCCCGACCTGGACTCGAACCAGGGACCTGCGGATTAACAGTCAAAATAATTCAAACCAAGTGATTGGAGATTACTCCCAACTACCTGATTCAACAAGAAATTTCGTTAGTAGGGTTCACTACACATCACTCCCGGTCACCCGGTTATTCCGGCAAAATTCCGGCAGGTAAGTTAGCACTGCAGTAAAAAGCAAGTCGCTCCCGACTTACTTTCTCGACTAGGCTGGGTAGAAATTTTTCCACTGGGACATCGTCTCGGATCCCTTGCACTTGACGAGTCCAAGGAGCCGTTAAAACTTCTCTTTCCCAGTAGCTTGCGTACTGCCATGCCCACAAACCCACCATGTCTATGCCGTGAATAACCGCTTGAGGCGAATATTTCAAGCGCCGGTATGTAGGCCAGTCGTTTTCGTATCCGAGCTGCAAATCGTGCTCGCCAAACTTTCGAAGGTCCATCGCCAGGTCAGGCTCCCCAACAACGTTGACGAGTCTAAAGGCAGAACGAGGAGACATACGATCTTCGATCACGACTATGTGTGCGGGCCGTCTCAGTAGCCGTGCTACGAGATTTTCGAGGTTTTGTATTTCGTCTGCCTGGGGAGCCCGCGTCTTGGGTCGCATAGGATACTTGGAATAACCATAACATTTTCCAGAGGAAAATCCGAAAGCTTCGTCGAGATTTTCATAGGTTAATCCAGATAAATCCCTCGCTTCTTCTATAAGCATCGCCGCAAATCGGCTAAGTGCGCCCCTTAGTCTGCGGCCCCTGTTTTCCCCAACGTTTGCCATTGCCCACTTTCAAAAACTGCCCCTGTTCCGACACTGGTCGCGACCGTAGTATTGCGAAATTCCAATATGACGTGACTGGAGATCTCAGATGAGCGAACTAAACCAAACTGATTTTCGATCATCATTTTCGACGATGGCGCCTCAGGCGATCGTTAACCGTACAGAGCTAGCATCGCTACTGTGCACTTCCATTGGGGCCGTAACCCAGATGGCGTATAGAGGAGAATTGCCCGCTACCGCGTTC
>JAYVEF010000284.1:0-2736 GCA_043748965.1 Burkholderiales bacterium | reverse complement strand
TCGCTGATGCTGACGACCGACTGCATGGTCTGCGAAGCAGCCGAAGACAAGCCAGCCGGTGGCATGGGCGGCGGCATGGGTGGCATGGGCGGCATGGGGGGGATGGACGGCATGATGTAATGCCTGCCAGCGCCGCATCGATGGCTGATGCGGCGCTGGCAAATGCATCCGGCGTATATGACCGGATGTTGGAACGAGAGACGCCTGCAGCGATGCAGGCGTTTTTTATTGGGGCGACTGTTTTACCGTGCTGCGGTTGCGGACCAGCGCTTCGAATCCCTCCGGCGATGCAGCAGCTGTCGGGTCAATACGATATTGCGAACGGCTAACTGACTAACCGCAATATTATGGTTTTGCATTTCAGGATAATTGGGTGTACTGCACGCAACGCTTTTCCTAACGATGGGCGCGCAGGCTTCACGCCATCTTGGCGCAAACACCTTTCGTTCAAGCCCAAAATTCACGTGCCGGCTGCGGGGCACGCGCCACGCACCTCATCCGATGAAAGACCGCCGCCATGCGTAATGCCAACTTCAATCCAAACCGGGCCGGCAGTAGCGGGCAATTCCCGAGCTACCCTGAACCCCCGTCCAACCCGCAGGCACCGGACTCACCACCTCGCAGAGGGCGCGGGCCAACGGCGGGACCATACCCACCGAGGCCCGGCGGATCGGCGCATGCGGATGCCAGATGGAATCCAAATGTCATCACTACCGAAGGCAGGACTGCATTGATGGAAGCGATCATCGCAGGTGACAACGACAGATTTTCTGCAATGCTGCGGCATCCGGATTTCCAGCCGAATCTCATGTGCAAAGACGAGAACACAGCCCTTCATTACGCAGCCAGAGATAACCGCGCTGACATGGTGTTCGCCTTACTACGTAAAGCAGGAATCGACTGTAATAAGACAGATAGGTATGGAAAAACTCCCCTTTACATTGCGGCAATCGCTGGTCATCTGCACGTCGTTAAAGCCTTGCTCCGAGAAGTAGGAATCGACTGTAATAAAGCGGACCTTCTTTATACCTTCACACCCCTCATGCGCGCTGCAATGAATGGTCATCTTTCAATCGTCGATGCATTGCTCAAAAAAGACGGAATAGATTTTAATAGAGCAGACAGTTATGGCTCAACCGCGCTCAGCCTGGCGGCACGATATGGTCATCTGCCTGTCGTCCAAGTCTTGCTTGAAAAAGAAGGGATAGATTTCAATACAGCAGTGAGAGGCGAGGACACACCCCTCAATCTAGCGGTGCAATTTAATCATCCGTCCGTGGTCGAGGCCTTGCTCAGGAAAGAGGGAATTGAGTGCAACAAAGCATCTAATGATTGCAAAACGCCTCTCTACATAGCTGCGGAATATGGTCATCTTTCCGTTGTACGCACCTTGCTGACCCGACGTGATCTGGACCTTAATGGCAAGTTCAATGACACTACTCCGCTTGAAATTGCTATCAAAAAAAACCATGGCGAAATCGCCGCCCTCCTGCGTGAAGAAGCCGCAATCCGCGATTCAGAAAAACCGAACAATATCGACGCCAGCGGAAGAACCACGCTGATGCGCGCGATTGAAACCGGCGCGCCGGAGATCGTTTCTGCGCGCCTCAACCACCCCGACCTCAACCCGAACATCGCCGACAACGAAGGCCGCACGGCGCTCTACTACGCGGCACGGGCAAACGATGTCGCCACCGTACGCACGCTGCTCAGCCGGGCGGACATCCGGCACAACGCGAGGACGACTGCCGGCGCGACGCCGCTCTACATCGCCGCGCAAAAAGGCCATGCGGCCGCCGTAGCAGCTCTGGTTGAAAATCGCCGCACCGACATCAACCTGCCGCTGGACCGTAGCGGCGCGACGCCCCTTTTCATCGCAGCAACGAACGGCAACACGGCAGTCGTCGATGCCCTGCTCGCCTGTCCGGAAATCGGCTACAACGTGCGTACGAAGGATGGCACGACCGCCCTCTACATGGCCGCACGAAATGGCCACCTCGATGTGGTGCAGGCATTGATGGAACGCGACGACCTGAACCTCGATCACGGCTTCAACGACGACTCCCCGTTGGCGGCCGCCACCCGCAACCACCACGGTGACATTGCCGAAATCTTGCGCAAGGCCGCAGCGGCGCGCGACCCGAACTGCCCGAACAACTATGACGTGCACGGCAAGACCATGCTGATGAACGCCATCGACAAAGGGGCCACGGCGACCATCAACGCCATGCTGCGTTACCCGGGCCTGGAACCGAACCTGCGCGATCACGACGACTTCACGGCGCTGCATTACGCGGCGCGCAAGGGTGACATGCCGACCCTGCATGCACTACTCGGGATGGATGAAACGGACGTCGACCTGATTTCCAAAAACGGCGCATCGGCACTCCACACCGCCGCGCAGCACGACAGCCTGCAGGCGGCGCGCGCCCTGCTTGCGCGGGTGGACATGGATGTGAATCTGCCGCTGCGCGACAGTGGCGAGACGCCGCTCGTCATCGCCGCCGGCAGGGGCAACGCGGGCATCGTGAAGGCGCTGCTGGCGCATCCGCAAATCGATTTCAACCAGGCAGCACGCAGGGGCGCCACGCCGCTCTTCGCCGCTGCCAGCAATGGCCATGCCGAGATCGTCCGGGAGTTGATCAAGCTACCCGATCTGGATCTTGAAAAAACCTGCAGGAATGAAACTGCTGCTGTCGCGGCCAGAAGACGCGGGCACAAGGCCGTCGCGTTCAT
>JAYVEF010000283.1:0-2736 GCA_043748965.1 Burkholderiales bacterium | reverse complement strand
CCCGAACGCCATGTTCTCGAACACCGTCATGTACGGATACAGGGCGCAGGACTGAAACACCATCGCCACACCACGTTTTGCCGGCGCAATGGTGTTGGCGCCTTTTCCATCGATGGTCAGCGTGCCACTACTGATGTCTTCGAGGCCGGCAATCCCCCGCAGCAAGGTCGATTTGCCGCAGCCGGATAGACCGACAAATACGATCAGCTCACCGTCGTCGATATCCAGATCGACGCCATGAATAACCGTTTGATCGTCGAATCGCTTGACCAGCTAGCGTTGCTGCAGCGCGGCCATCAGTGCGAAAAGCCCGCCACGGGACACTGTCCGGTCGGAACCAGCGCGCCGGAGAGCCAGGCCGCTACGGCATCGAGTCCGGGTGCTGCGAACCCGTAGGTGATTAGCGCGGGCGCGGCGATATCAAGCGCCTGAAACGGGTTCCATAGCGCCAGATGCAGGTCCGGTCGCCAATTGCTGCGAGCCTGTTCGCCGTAGCGCAGTCGCGAGGTTGATGCCAGGATTACGAAGCGCCCATCGGACACCAATTTAGTCCAGTCAAAATCCGCTTCATTGGCATACGTGACAGTCTCTACGTCGTAGCGATGTGCTAGCAGCGCAGCGACGTCAGCGGCGGGCACGCCGGCTTCGGACACGCCGTCGCTGACTACGTCCGCGCGCACCACCAGCCGCACCCGCGTGCCCGCCGCAGGCGCCAGCGGTTGGCGATACGCGGTAACGCCGCGACGCCAGGCCTGTGCCATTAGCAAGCGGTCAGCAGCGTCGCTGGAATAGCTTTCAGCGACGCACGGATAAATGCGTGCCAATTGATCGAGTCGCAGCAGCCGTGACGCCAGCCCGAACGCATCCAGCTCCCCGCTGTCGATTGCGACGGCGATGCATTCGATCGTTTCCTGCTGAGTTTCTTCGCTGCCGAGTGCCATCACCATATCGGCGCCGGCGCACAATGCCTGCGCCGCAGCCGGGCCGGCACCGTAGCGATTGGCGATGGCGTGCATATCCATGCCGTCGGTGATCACTACCCCCTGATAGCCCCACTGGTCGCGCAGCAAACCGGTCAAAATCGGTTGCGACAACGTGGCGGGATTGTGCGGGTCGAGCGCCGGATACACGATATGCGCCGTCATCATCGCCGGTGCCTGCATGGCCGTGCGAAATGGCGCCAGCTCAAGCATCTGCAGCGCTACCAGCGACTTGTCCACACAGGGCAGATCACGATGCGAATCCACCTGCGTGTCGCCATGTCCGGGAAAATGCTTGACGCAGCACGCCACGCCTTCCGACAGGCTACCGGCCATCCACGCCATCGCCAGCGTAGTGGCACGCACCGGGTCGGCACCGAACGAGCGTTCGGCAATCACCGGATTGTGCGGGTTGTTATTCAGGTCCAGCACCGGCGCGAAATTCCAGTTGAATCCCATCGCGCGTACTGCCCGTGCCGCCGCAGCGCCGACCGCAAAGCAGAGCGCAGGATCGTCGGCTGCACCCAGCGCCATGGCTGCTGGCGGCGTCGGCAGCCAGGTCGCGCGTACGACAGCACCGCCCTCATGATCGAGACCGATCAGCGCGTCCCGCCCCATCACCGCACGCAGATCGGCAGTTAATTTTGTCAGCTGAACTGCATCCACCATGTTCTTGCGAAACAGGCACACGGCGCGGATATGGTGAGTCCGCAAATACGTTGCTGTCACGTCGTCGAGCACGGTCCCCGCCAGACGAATCATGATCGACCGGCCTGCAGCGATACGCGCTGCCGCCGTTGTCGCTGCTACCGGAACTGCATTTTTTGCTACTGTCATTTGACTGCTCCCTCCATGCCGCGGATGAAAAATCGTTGCGTAAACCAGAACACCAACAGCATCGGTAGCACCACTAAAATGGTTCCGGCGGCGACCACGCGGGTGCTGCTGCCGAATGTGCCGGACAAATATCTGACGCCAACCGCCAGCGAAAAATTTCCCGGCTTGCTCATCACGATCGATGTCCACATGTAATCGTTCCAGGCTTCCACTCCGGCTAGTATCCCAACCGCTGCCAGCCACGGCGCCGTCAACGGTACCAGAATCCGCGTGAACAGCCGCCATCCACCGGCACCATCGCGCCTGGTGGCATCGATCAGGTCCTGCGGGACTTCTTCGAACGCCTGTTTCATCAGCAGGATCGAAACCGCTGTGACGATATTGGGTAGGATGACGCCGCTGTAGGTATCGATCGGGCCGAGACGCGCCAAGGTAATAAAATTGACCAGAAATTTTACTTCCGACGGCAGCACCATGGTCGCCAGTATCAGTGCGAACACCAGTCGCGCGCTGCTGAAGTGCAACTTTGCCAGCGGATAGGCCGCCATCGAACAGATCAGAAGTTTCCGGCCGACAGTACACAGCATGATCAGGATTGAATTCAGCGGTGGGGAATGGCTCGAAAAGACCTGGATAGACCAGTCGGCACGATGAAATCCCGCCGCTAGGGATAGCACGGGTCGCCCGTTCGGCCGGTGGAAATCAATCTGTTCCGAGTAACCCGTCGGTCGATCCGACGACGGCATAGTCACCCTGCAAATTCGCCAGCGCCATCGCGTGCACAATATCGGCAGAACGTAGCACGCCGTCGTAATCGGTTTGCGCAAACGTGAAAGTCGCATCGGCCACGACAACGCTCGCGAAGCCAAGGTTGCCAGCGCTGCGCGCGGTCGACTCGACCGAATTATTGGTTGCTACC
>JAYVEF010000282.1:0-9156 GCA_043748965.1 Burkholderiales bacterium | reverse complement strand
AGTGATGATTTGCCGGTGCCGCGGGCGCCGGTCAGCAAGACGTTATTGGCCGGCCGTCCACGCACGAACTGCAAGGTGTTCTGTTCGATCTGCTGCTTCTGTGGCCCGATATGCTGCAGGTCGGACAGCACGATGGTATCGGTCTGACGCACCGCCTGCAGCTGAGCGGTACTGCCACGTTTGCGCCAGCGAAATGCCACCCCGGCCTGCCAGTCCACCGTCGCGGCCACAGGTGGCAATATCGCCTCAAGCCGACCCAACAACTGTTCGGCCCGCTGTAAAAATTGGTCGAGCTGCGTCATCGGCAAGTCCGCTTCATGAACGGTAATCGGCGTTGATCGTCACGTAGTCATGTGACAGATCACAGGTCCAGATAGTCGCACTGGCGTCTCCGCGTGCCAGAGTCACACGCACCAGTATTTCGCTCTGGCGCATCACGCGCTGGCCATCCTGCTCGTGGTATGCCGGATTGCGCCCGCCATTGCGGGCGACGTGCACATCATCCAGATATAGATTCAGTTTGCTGACGTCAAGGTCGCCGACACCGGCGTAGCCAATCGCCGCCAGAATTCGGCCCAGATTGGGATCAGAGGCAAAAAACGCCGTCTTCACCAGCGGCGAGTGGCCGATCGAATAAGCAATTTTGCGGCACTCTTCCACCGAGGCGCCTTCTTCGACGGTGATGGTGATGAACTTGGTGGCGCCCTCGCCATCTCGCACGATCATCTGTGCCAGTTCGCGCGCCAGATCGATGACGGCAGCGGCCAGTGCCGCGTACTCGGGGGAATCGATCTCGCTCACCTGCAAGGCGGCAGCGCCAGTGGCGATCAGCATGAAAGCGTCATTGGTCGAGGTATCGCCATCGATCGTAATGCAATTGAATGAGCGGTCGGCGGCCTGCTTCACCAGATGTTCCAGCACGGCTTGCGAGACGCCTGCATCGGTCGCCAAAAAGCCCAGCATGGTCGCCATGTTGGGCCTGATCATCCCGGCGCCCTTGCTGATGCCGGTCAGAGTGATGGTTTCGCCGTTAATGACGACCGTGCGCGACGCCGCCTTGGGTTGCGTGTCTGTCGTCATGATGGTTTCGGCCGCGCGTAACCAGTTGTCCATCTGCAAATTGGCCAGCGCCTGCGGCAAGCCGCCGATGACCCGATCGACCGGCAGCGGCTCCAGAATCACCCCGGTCGAAAATGGCAGCACCTGCGCCGGCTCGCATCCCAGCAGTTCAGCCAGCGCGCTACAGACCGCGTTGGCAGCCGCCAAACCGGATTCGCCGGTGCCCGCATTGGCGTTGCCGGTATTGACTACAAGCGCACGAATCGGCGCCCCGGGAATATGCAGACCCTCGAGGTGGGCCTTGCAAACCTGGACCGGAGCGGCACAAAAACGATTGGTGGTAAACACGCCGGCCACGGTCGCCGTTGGCGCGAGTTTCATCACCAGCACGTCCTTGCGATCGGGTTTGCGCACGCCGGCTTCGGCGTAGCCTAATTCGATGCCGGCGACCGGGCGCAAGCTAGCAGCGACTGGAACGGGGGAGTTGACGGCCATGAGATTCAATTCATCAAGAAAAGTTAGCGATACGGCAGACTGACCATACCTAATTGTAATCGGTGCAAACCACTCTGCACATTGTCACCGGCGAAAAAATCCGGACGAAAAAAAAGCAGGACTGGCCTGCTTTTTTACACCGACCGGACCTTATCAGGCCAGTCGTCCGTGACATTGCTTGAACTTTTTGCCACTGCCGCACGGGCAGGGGTCGTTGCGGCCAACCTTCAGCCCATTGACCACAGGTTCCGACCGGTCATCGGTCGGATTTACGGTCGGCGCCAATAAGTCGACCGCTGCCGCGTCCGGATTGAAGTCCGCATGCTGGTAACTAACGTTTTCGACGTGCGACTGTGCCAGTTGCAACTCCGCCGCATCGATCTCTTCACGCGACTGGATCCGCACCGTCATGACAGTTTTGACGACGTCATTTTTGATCATGTCCAGCATCTGGCCGAACAGTTCGAACGCTTCGCGCTTGTATTCCTGCTTCGGATTTTTTTGTGCATAGCCGCGCAAATGAATCCCTTGCCGCAAATGATCCAGCGCAGCCAAATGTTCACGCCAGTGGGTATCGACGCTGGTCAGCATCACGCTGCGCTCGAAACCTGCAAACGATTCCTTGCCGACAATCGCGATCTTGCTGTCGTAGGATGCATCGGCCGCTTTTTGTACCTTCTCGAGCAGGTCGTCCTCGCTGATGGTCGGACTTGAGGCGAGCATCGATTTCAAAGGAACGTCCAGTTGCCATTCGTTCGCCAAAGTGTTTTCGAGCGCGGTCAGATTCCACTGCTCTTCGAGCGACTCGGCCGGCACGTTCTCGCGGAACAGATCATTGAATACGCCATGCCGCAGCGAGCCCACCAGTTCAGACACGTCTTGCGATTCAAGTAATTCATTACGTTGCGTATAAATTACCTTGCGCTGGTCGTTGGCGACGTCGTCGTATTCGAGCAACTGCTTGCGAATATCGAAGTTGCGCGCTTCGACCTTGCGCTGTGCCGATTCTATCGAGCGCGACACGATACCTGCTTCGATCGGTTCGCCTTCGGGCATTTTCAGTCGGTCCATGATCGCGCGGACCCGGTCGCCCGCAAAAATCCGCAGCAGCGCATCGTCCAGCGACAGATAGAAACGGGACGAACCCGGATCACCCTGACGCGCCGAGCGACCGCGCAACTGGTTGTCGACACGCCGCGATTCGTGCCGCTCGGTGCCGACGATATGCAGGCCACCCGCATTGACGACATGGTCGTGCAGTGACTGCCATTCGTCGTTCAATTTCTGGATGCGGCTCTGCTGGTCGCCGTCGGTCAGGGCCGGGTCGGCTTCGATCAGCTGCGCTTGTTTTTCAACATTGCCGCCCAAGACGATATCGGTACCGCGACCGGCCATGTTGGTGGCAATCGTGATGGCTTTCGGCCGTCCCGCCTGTGCAATGATTTCTGCTTCACGTACGTGCTGCTTGGCGTTCAATACGTTATGCGGCAGCTTCGCTTTCGTCAAAATTCCCGACAATAGCTCGGAATTTTCAATCGAGGTGGTTCCCACCAGTACCGGCTGTCCGCGCTCGAAGCAATCCTGAATATCGACCAACATCGCCTTGTATTTTTCCTGGTTGGTCTTGTAGACCTGATCCTGTCGATCCTTGCGCTGATTGGGCCGGTTTTGCGGAATCACCACCGTCTCGAGGCCGTAGATTTCCTGGAACTCGTAAGCCTCGGTGTCGGCCGTGCCGGTCATGCCAGCCAGCTTGCCGTACATGCGGAAATAATTCTGGAAGGTGATCGACGCCAGCGTCTGATTCTCGTTTTGAATCTTGACATGCTCCTTGGCTTCGACCGCCTGATGCAGGCCATCGGACCAGCGCCGTCCAGTCATGAGACGTCCGGTAAATTCATCGACGATCACGACTTCATCGTTTTGGACCACATAATGCTGATCCTTGTGGTACAGAACGTGCGCGCGCAAAGCGGCGTACAGATGATGAATCAAGGTGATGTTGGCGGCGTCATACAGCGAGGCCCCTTCGGGCAGCAGACCCATGCGGGTCAGGAGCTGCTCAGCCTTGTCGTGACCGGCTTCGGTCAGCAGAACCTGATGGGCTTTTTCGTCCTTGGTATAATCGCCCGGGATTTCGATCTTGCCCTTGCCGTCCGGAGTTTCTTCGCCAACCTGCAAAATCAGCAGGGGCGGTACCTCGTCGATCTTGTGGTAAAGGTCCGTGTGATTTTCGGCCTGGCCTGAAATAATCAAGGGTGTGCGCGCCTCGTCGATCAGAATCGAATCGACTTCATCGACAATCGCAAAGTTCAGACTGCGCTGGACCCGGTCACGTGCATCGAACACCATGTTGTCGCGCAAATAGTCGAAACCGAACTCGTTGTTGGTACCGTAGGTGATATCGGCGGCGTAGGAGGTCTGCTTGGTGTCATGCTCCATTTGCGACAGATTCACACCGGTCGACAGGCCGAGCCAGCCGTATAGCCGTCCCATCCAGTCGGCATCACGTTGCGCCAGATAATCGTTGACCGTAACCACGTGCACACCGTTGCCTGCCAGCGCGTTCAGATAGGCGGGCAAAGTCGCCATCAGCGTCTTGCCCTCACCGGTGCCCATTTCGGCAATTTTGCCAAAATGAAGCACCATGCCGCCAACCAGTTGCACATCGAAATGGCGCATCTTCAGCACCCGGCGGCTGGCTTCGCGGCAGACGGCAAACGCTTCCGGCAACAGATCGTCGAGCTTTTCGCCGCTGGCGAGCCGAGCCCTGAACGCAGGTGTTTTAGCCTGCAGATCGGCATCCGAAAGCGTTTCGATCGCCGGTTCAAGCGCGTTAATATCGCGCACCGTTTTTGAATATTGCTTGAGCAGACGCTGGTTGCGGCTACCGAAAATCTGGGTCAGTAATGACATGCTTGAATTCTAAAAAGGGCGCCCTGAAAGCTGCCGGAAGACCGAATTAAACGGGTTTTCCGAAATGGGCTTTGGCTGAAAAAGACGGAGTTTATCATGCGACTTCGAGAAAGTTGGGGTTAGCAGGCCGGAAACAATAGCCAATCGCAGCGGTACGGTAGCGACAGGGCACTGCGGCGATCGCCGGCAACCGCTGCAGACACTATTTAATGGAGAGGGCAGCGGCCTTGGCCTGATCGGCGCCGGCGATCAAAAACTTGTGCGGGTCCTGATGCGTGCCTTTCACCATTACCTCGAAATGCAGATGCGAGCCGGTCGAACGCCCGGTCGAGCCAACATCGGCGACGTGCTGGCCGCGCTGAACGATGTCGCCTACCTTGCTTAACAATTTCGACGCGTGGGCATAGCGCGTGACGATGTCGTTGCCGTGATCAATTTCAAGCATGTTGCCGAATTCGTGGTGATATTCCGCCGCGATCACCACCCCACCCGCAGCAGCAATGATCGGTGTGCCGGTTGGCGCCGGAAAATCGATTCCTTCATGAAAAGCGCTACGCCCAGTGAACGGATCGAAGCGCCAGCCGAAGCCGGATGCGTTATAGGTGACGGCGACAGGTTGTACGGTTGGCAGCAGCTTGGAGCGAATCTTGTCGAACATCAGTGTGCTCTCGACTACGTTCATGTAATCGGAGCGATGTTCGATATCCAGCGCCAGCGTCGCAAGAGCCTGCTGGAATGCGACTATACCGAGTTCGGGTGCGTCAGGACGGGACGGGACGGCAGAAGACGGCGCCGCACCGCCGCGCCCCGGCAATTCCTTGAAGTTGAATTCTTCGGGCTTGACACCGGACAGGCCCTGCACGCGCTCGCCCAACGCGTCGAGCCGCATCAACTGCGCCTGCATTTCACCCAGCTTGATCGCCATCGCGGTCAGGTTTTCTTTGACGTACCGATCCTTTAGCCCGCTCTCGCCCTGATTCGAGGTATCCAGCAAGCGTTGCACCATGGGCAGGTGCCACTCAACCGCGTGGCTCAGCGTCAAGTAATACAACAGCGTGGCGCAGCCAAGCACGGCGGCGGCAAACAGCAAAAAAAACAACAATAGATGTTTAAAGGTGAGCGTCATCGAGCGCGCCTTGGTAAAACGGGGGTGTAGCAAAATGATTTGCATCCGAACTCCGTTCCGTAGGCTGGGCCGCGCAGCAACCGGTTTGTAATAGCCGCTGCCGATGTGCTAATGTTTCGCGATGGCGCGTCCTTCTACCTTCGTCCCCTTCAAATCCGGCGCCCGGCACGCACCGGCCGCCAAAGGCGTAGCCGATTTTTTGCGAGGCCATGACAAAATGGCAGCCTTACTGCCGTCGGTGACGCGAATGGCAACACTGCAGTCGGATTGTGCCGCCGCGCTGCCGTCCATGTTCGCAAGCTGTGGCGTGATGCAATTTGAATCTGGTCAACTGGTACTGTCGACACCAAACGCTGCGCTTGCATCCAAACTCAAGCAGCAACTGCCAAAATTGCAGGAAGGATTGCAGAAGCGGGGCTGGCAGATTAGCGCAATCCGCCTCAAAGTGCAAGTTGGGGTAGTGCAGCTGCCGGTTGCTAAAGTAAAGCAGCTGAAGTTGCCGGATACGGCTGTAGCAGCATTATCACAACTTGAAACCACTCTGGAAAATTCCCCGCAAAATGCGGCGTTGCTGGCCGCAATCCATTTGTTGGTGAAGCGGCAGCGGAATTGACCTGTTGAGATCACGCTCGACCGATTCGAAAATCGCACTATTACAGCGGCCGACTTGTCGCCCAGCTGCACGCCTCGCGTCTGCGACCGACCTACCGACCGTTTTCAGGCGGTCTCCAACATATCGTAGGTACACTCGCTGCGTTACATGACGGGATAGATAGCAAAGTACAGATCGGTACCTTTGGCTGGAACGACCGTCATACGTTGAAACGATTCCTGTGTTCGGTCCAATACGATTCACCGAAAACGAACCTCGGATCCTCACCACGCGCTCAATCGCCATCTGATTTTTCCAGAAAGTCCTGCAATGACTCCGGTACAAAATCGCTACGCAAAGTTTAAATGGACCATGGAATAGCTATTTTTCTTGTATCCGATTTCGTTGGCGACTAACAAGATCGCGAACGACGTTGTCTCCGCGTTGTTGTTTTTGACTGCATGTATTTATCTCCTTGTGAACAACCGCACCTTGGTAGATTCGCTAAACGAGGCGCGCAAACCATGGCTGGGGGCCCTACCCTACCGCTACTGTTGGTCGCGCTTCAGCATTTCTTTTTGGCGCCACCACTTGACCTGCGCGATTTCGATGATCTGTCGCACTTCTTTCTGTGTACACCGGTTTATCTTGCACTGCTTTCCATAAAGCCGAGTTGTCGGAAGTTCCTGCGGGGCTGCATCATTTTTACGCTGTATCGCGTGCCATTGATGGCGGTGCATTTGCATGTGATGGGTCTGTCCCGAGGCGTTTCTCCGAATGGGTTTTTAGCAATCATTCCCCATACCTCGCTGTTGATTATCCTCAATCTGGCGGTACTACCGTTGGCACTCACCGGAAAAAGCTGGGTCACCACACGCTTGCTGCCCGCGCTGGTCTTGTTGTCTGCTTTGATCATGCCACTGTTGACCCAAACCCGTAGCGGTCTGTTATTGGCTATTTGCCTCGGCGTAGTGCTTTAGGCTCTACTGCCCGCCAGACAGATGCGGGTACTTCTGTATGCTGGCGGCGGCGCTATCGCCGTGATGGTATTCGTGGTCACGAATGCTTACCTTTGGTCAAGAAGCGACCAAACGTTCACTGAAATCAATGCGTACGCTACCACTGACTATGCCGCACTGACCTCTGCCACAACGCGTATCGAACTGTGGCGCCTTGCCGAAAAAATGTTTATCACCCACCCATTCATAGGCGTTGGAAACCATCGCTTTCGAACTGCTCTTATAGATTACAGGGCACACCGGCAAACCGTGTCGGCACTTGAGTCTTACAGCCATCCACATAATGATTTTCTAAAACTCGCTGCCGAATTAGGACTTCCAGGTGCGATTAGCTTTGTCTTGCTGCTGGGGGTGCCGCTAGCCGCCGCGGCGCGGGCCTACAGGAGACACTATCCGGTCACGAATCCGGTGTTGATGTTAATTATATTTTGCAGCGGCATCCTAATGGCAGAGATGGTCGACCTCGTATTGATCTGGCGACCTACGATCATGTTCTATGGCCTCGTCGTGAGTCTGTTGCTGGTCAACATGGATCGCCCGGCAACGACGGAACAAACTTGATTACCTTCGACTGCATTTCACTGGCCAGCCAACTTGAGCGGCGGACCCATATGGAAGCGCAACTTGCCGCTTGCGGGCTGCCATATCGATTTTTCGACGCAATACAGGTCGATTTAAAAAAAGGCTGGCCAGACCTCTACAACCGCACTCGGCGCCTGAACTATAGCGGTATCGATCTGCGGGCCGGTGAGATGGGATGCTACCTCAGTCACCGCGCGATCTGGCATAATTTTCTCGGCGGCGATGAACCGCTGTGTCTGGTCATTGAAGACGATGTGACTTTGTCCTTAGACTTCGCCGAAGTCGTCCAGTCACTTTGCGACATGCAGCAACAGTGGGAGTTCGTGCGATTATTCGGCGTATTCAACAGGAAGGTCTACCCCTCCATCGCGCTGGCCTGCGGTCGAACATTGGTCGATTACCTACAACAGCCGAACGGCACGCAGGGCTATCTAATGAACCGCGACGCAGTCAAGCGACTGCTAGCCCATACCGAATCGATGTGCCACGCAATCGATAACTCAATCGATCGCGATTGGGAACACGGGGTACGCCTCATGGGCATCGCGCCCAGCGTCTTGTCGCTGGAAGAAAATTTTGATACAACGTTGGGCATCCAAACTAAATTACGTCTACCGTGGCACGGCAAGGTAGCGCGCGAGTTTCACCGCGCCGGTTCGAACCTGCGCAAGCAGCTCTGGCTATACAAGAAAGCTCGTCGGCTGCGTTTGCGGTCAAGCGACAATCAATAGATCAAATATCATAGGTGCTTTCGCTAAGCGATTGCCGGATTAGTTCACCGGCGTGCATGGCCGGCAAATCGTCAATGACACCCGAAGATTTTAATGTAAGGATTCGATTATCCGAGATCATTCATGTGGCAGCGTCGAGGTGTTTGTCGAATAGCGCGATGGACGGTACGGTCGCAGCATTGGACGCTTGCAGCGAGCTACCATCGGAATATGCCACGCGACGGCAATGCCATATCGTTTCGGCAAGACTAAAACGTGTAGCGCAGTTGGCTATACCTGTCCGCCCTCCAAACTTGGCGACGATGTTGTTCGCCCTCGCTTCGCCATTGGCAGATCTAGCTAAATCAGCCTGCGGCAGATCATCGCTGGCGAACAGTGCTCCAATGACAGTGTTCCACTGCGGTTACGTGTGCTCTGGTGCCGCACCACTTATTGCAAACACACGGCTCCTGAGCTAATCGGCAGCCGTTCAGCGGTCACTTTTTGCTGCGGTGAACTGGCTAGATGCGGCATCATACGATCCAGATAGTCGGCGCCATCGGCCATCAGTAACTGACCTATTCTGTGAAAACTGAATGGCGTTCGATTGAATTCCGGCTCTGAAAAAAATCCGCGCATTTTTACGAATGGCACACT
>JAYVEF010000281.1:0-9207 GCA_043748965.1 Burkholderiales bacterium | reverse complement strand
GTGGAACCGCTAATCGCACTGCAGGCACAGCCTTTTTTTGTCAAGGTAGAAATCAACGTGGCAAATAATTTGCCGGCCGTCCTGGCAGACGCAGTACTGATTGAACAGGTCTTGCTGAACCTGTCGCGCAACGCTATCGAAGCGATGGAGCAGGTGCCCAGCACGCGAAGACGTTTGCAGATTGCGGTGCGTTTCACGAGAAATGCGACCGGACAGGCTGCCGTGCTGACCACAATTACCGACAGCGGCCACGGCATACCGGACGCCCTTTCGGAGCGGCTATACTCGCCTTTCTTTTCAACAAAAGCCGAAGGCATGGGCATGGGACTGAATATTTGTCGCACAGCGCTGGAGTTCCATGGCGGGACACTCACACATGCGACCAATCCGGAGGGCGGTACAGTGTTTTGCTTCACTTTGCCGTTGCCGGACGACCGACCACCAGCGGCAGCCGAGGACAGCGCGCCAAGCGTACCGGCGTGACAGAAAGACCGAGCGCCCGCTCACAAAGCGGATTTCGGCAGCAGTCGACAACCACTACGAGGACGCAAAAAGCGCATGCTGCACATTGTCGATGATGAGGAGGTACTGCGGGATTCTCTCCACTGGCTGGCCCGATCGCGCGGCATCGACGCGATCGCGCACCCTAGCGCCAGCACATTTTTAGCGGCCTTGGAAGGATTTGCCTTCGACCCGCGTGGCGACTGTCTGCTGCTGGATATTCGCATGCCCGACATCAGCGGCAACTCCCTCTTCGACGTGCTGACCAATCGCCGCCTGACGCAGCGTCTGCCGGTGATTTTTCTAACCGGCCATGGCGATGTGCCGATGGCGGTCGATGCACTCAAACGCGGCGCTTTCGACTTTTTCGAAAAGCCATTCAACGACAATAAACTAATCGATCGCGTGATTGAAGCAATGACGACCTCGCGCGAGGCCGGCGTGCAGGCCGCGGTACAGACCCGTCTGGCCACCCTGTCGGCACGCGAGCGTGAAGTGCTCGATCTGATTCTGATCGGCAAGATGAACAAGGTGATCGCCGACCAGCTCGGTATCAGCATGCGTACCGTCGAAGTCCATCGCGCGCATATTTTTGACAAAATGAATGTCAAGACGGCAGTAGAGTTGGCGGGTCTGCTGAAGTAACCATTGGGGTGGAGGCGCGATCACGCTCCCCTCTGCGACAGTGCCCATTCAACATGTTCGCGCACCAGCGCCGACGCATCGTTGCGCCGAGCCTGCAGGGCCGCTCGCGCAAGCGCTGGATCGGCTGCTGAGCGCAAGTGGTTCCCCAGCCCGACAGCCAAATTGCGCAACCACCGTTCGTGCCCGATCCGCCGAATTGCACTGCCCGCCATGTTGCGATCGAATTGGTCCGCGTTCCAGCCGAACAGGGTTATCAGTTCGGCCTGATCCAGACCATGCCGCACATCGAAATCGGGCAGCACTGCACGCTGTGCAAACTTATTCCAGGGACACGCCGTCTGGCAGTCATCGCAGCCATAAATCCGGTTACCGATCAACGCGCGTAGTGGCACCGGAATGCTACCTTTGAGTTCGATCGTCAGATACGATATGCAGCGTCGCGCGTCGAGTTGATACGGACCGATGATCGCCTGTGTCGGGCAAATATCGATACAGGCGCGACAGCCACCGCAATGCTCGCTGGTCGGCTCATCCACCGGAAGCGGCAGGTCGGTAAACAGTTCGCCCAAAAAAAACATCGAGCCGGCATCGCGGCTGAGCAGCAAGGTATGCTTGCCACGCCAACCGAGGCCGGCCTGCTGTGCCAGCGCCACCTCCATTACAGGTGCCGAATCGGTGAAGACCCGGTAGCCGAAGTTGCCGATTTCTGTGGCGATGCGCTCGGCCAGTTGCTGCAGGCGTGCGCGCATCACCTTGTGATAGTCACGGCCACGAGCGTACACCGAAATTACCGCTGCATTGCCGTCAGCCAGCCGACCCGCTTCGCGTTCGCGCCAGTCGGGCGGGGTCGACTGTGCCAGATAATCCATGCGCGCAGCGATCACACGCACCGTGCCCGGTACCAGTTCGGCCGGTCGCGCGCGCTTCATCCCGTGCGCTGCCATATAATCCATTTCACCGTGGCGTCCGGCGTCCAACCACGCTTGCAGACCGGCCTCGGCGTGGGTCAGATCGACATCGGCAATGCGCAGTTCGGCAAAGCCGAGCTCGCGTCCCCATGACTTGATGGTGGTGGCAAGAGCGATCAGGTCGGTAGGCGCGGCGGTCATCAGAATTTCGTTGGCGACATGACGGAAAACAAATTGGTTGAAACAGGTTCGACAGAATAGATCGGAGTTATTTTACGCAATGCAGCACTTCACAGCGCGTTTAAAAGATGAAGCCGGCACCATCGCGCTCGGCAGTGCGCTGGCCCGCGCGATCGCACCAGGACTGACGATCTTTCTGCATGGTGATCTGGGTGTCGGGAAGACTGCTTTGACCCGTGCACTGCTGCATGCGGCCGGATTTTCCGGCCATGTAAAAAGTCCGACGTATACGCTAGCCGAGCCGTATCGTATCGTGCTACGGGGAGACCCGGTCGACGTGATGCACTTTGACCTGTACCGGATGGCAAGCCCGGAAGATTTTCTGGATGCCGGTTTCAGGGAGTATTTCAACGCCCGGACGATTTGTCTGATCGAGTGGCCCGAAAAAGCCGCGGGCGTGTTGCCAGTGCCGGACATCGATGTATTTTTGCGGATGGCCGGGACGGGCCGTGAGGTAGAATTGAGCGCGCATACCGACCAGGGTTTTCAATGTCTCGACCGCCTCAAATTCGCGCCAAATCTGTGACCGCACGGTCCTTCAGACTGCGCCGCACGGTGTTGCAAGCGGGTGGCACGCTGCTGCTGTCGGTGTTTGCGCCGACAGGCGCCCGGGCGGCACAAATTCTGGCGGTGCGAGTCTGGCCGGCGGAAGATTACACCCGCGTGACGCTCGAAAACGACAGCGTACTCAAAACCACGCACTTTTTGGTGAAAGACCCGGAGCGACTGGTGGTCGATGTCGAGGGGATTGAACTCAGCCCGACATTAAAGGGACTGGTCGCCAAAATCCAATCGAATGATCCGTATATCAAGCAGGTTCGGGTCGGGCAAAACCGGCCGAATGTGGTACGACTGGTGTTCGACCTGAAAGAAGAGGTGCAGCCACAACTGTTCACCCTGGCGCCTGCCGGTGAATACCAGCACCGACTGATTTTCGATTTGTATCCGGTGCACGCTACCGATCCAATTGCCGCCCTGATCGAGAAGGGTGAATGGTCACGTGATCAAAAATTCGACCCGATCGCACCCGCACCGCTACCGGAACCAAAGCCCGATCCCAAGCCAAAATTCGTCGATCCTACCGTCGCCCGCCTGGAACAGAAAGAAGAAAAAATCCCGCCACTGACGCGCTTGCTGACAATCGCACTGGACCCCGGTCATGGTGGCGAAGACCCCGGCGCCATTGGCCGCGGTGGTAGTCGCGAAAAAGACGTCGTGCTGTCGATCGCCAAACGCCTGAAGGCAAAGATCGAAGAGCAACCCAACATGCGCGTGATGCTAACGCGCGATGCCGACTATTTTGTGCCACTGCACATGCGTGTACAAAAGGCTCGCAAGGTGCAGGCCGATCTGTTCGTCTCGATTCACGCCGACGCGTTTGTCGAAACCACTGCACGCGGCTCCTCGGTTTTTGCCCTGTCCGAAAAAGGGGCGTCGTCTTCGGCAGCCCGCTGGCTGGCCAGTAAAGAGAATTCCGCCGACCTGATCGGTGGCGTCAATATCAAGGGCCAGGACAAACAACTCGCCAGCGTGCTGCTGGATCTTTCCACCACGGCACAGATCAGTGACAGCATCAAGCTGGCAAAAGCGGTGCTGGGTGAAATCGGCAGCATCAACCGGCTGCATAAAGGTGCGGTTGAACAGGCTGGTTTTGCCGTTCTGAAAGCCCCGGACATTCCCAGTATCCTGATCGAAACCGCGTTTATTTCTAACCCGGAAGAAGAAGCCAAGCTGACCGACGACGACTATCAGAACCAGATGGCCGACGCGGTGCTGAAAGGGATTCGCAAATACTTCGCAAAGAACCCACCGCTTGCCAAGAACCGGATGACTTGAAATGGTTGCACGCCGCGCGGTCACGGCCGCCCTCTTATTTGCTGCTGCAGTGTGTGGTGCCTTGGCCGCTCGCCAAGCAAGTGCCGCCGATGAAGACCACATCACACCCTACCGCCCGACCGTATCGAACTCGGCACAGTTGCCGGTGCCCGGCCAGCTTGAACTTGAACTTGGATTTTTGGCGGCACGCAACGACGCCCGGCGCACCAGCCTGCCGTATTTGTTCAAACTAGCGTTCAACGATCAATGGGGTCTGCTGCTGGGCGGCGAGGCACTGGTCTCGCAGCGCGCCGATGACGACACCCGGCAGCGTGGCGTCGGCAATACGGTGCTGACCGCCAAGCGGGCGTTCGTCATGAGCGACGCGAGTGCTTTCGGCCTGGAGTTCGGCGTCAGTCTGCCAACTGCCAAAACTACCATCGGTGGCGGCAAAACCGACTTCACCGTGAACGGCATTGTCAGCCAGGATCTAGCCAAGTTGCACCTCGATGCCAACCTGAATCTGACCCGCGTCGGCGCCATCGATGTCGAAACCGGCCGACTGCAAACCGGGCTCTCGGCAGCGCTATCCACGCCTCTGGCAGAACGCTGGACGCTTGCCACCGAACTCTCCGGCACCCGCCGTGAGGGCGTCGACAGTACCGCGCAGGCGCTGGTCGCGTTAGCCTTCAGCCCGAGCAAACGGATGACGATCGATGTTGGCGTCAGCAAGGGTTTGCGCGCCGGTGCTCGCGACTGGTCGATGTTTTCGGGCATTGTGATTCCAGTCGCGGACCTCTGGTAAAAAAACCGGAGTTCACACGCAGCTCTCCCGCCGTGCCGGTAGGTAAAGCCTCTGCCGACGTGTCAGCAAAAATTCACGCCTGTGCAGACCGCAACTATGCGCCCGACCAAAAACAAAACATCAGTCAGTTATTTTCCACAAATTTGATGATTTGCCGCAATTTCCAAAGGCGGCGATTCTGATCCCTTCAATTGCGCCACTACATTCAAAGCGCCGGTCTTGCCTCTGCAAACGTACACACCAGGTGATTTTTTGAGTTGATTTTGGTACCCAGTCGGGGGCGCTAAAAGAATATTGCTGCCCGCTTTACGTATTCGATAGCGCTATTTTAAATTTGCCGCATTACAATATCGTGGAAGAATCTAGATATCACCAGCGAGTGTCAGCGTGCGCTCACCTTGCCATGGTTCGACCGTCCAAAGTCGCGCCCTAAAACAACATCCCCGGTACTCGCCGGACCAAACATCGCGGTAGCTGAAAAAGGACGTTTCCATGGAATTTTTATCCAACATGAAAGTGCGCAACCGCTTGATCGCGGGTTTTTCCTTGATGATCCTGTTGCTGCTCGCTGTGACCGCCATCGGCCTCAACCGGATGGGCCAGATCCAGTCACATCTGAATGAAATCGTCAACGAGAACAATGTCGTGGGTAAACTTGCTGCGACGATGCGCGTCACCGTCTTTGAACGAATGATCGCAGTGCGTAATGTGGCGCTGCTGAAAGTGCCGGCCGAAATGCAACCCCAGGTTGAGCGCATCCGGTTGCAGACAGAAAAATACGCCTCGGCGGAACTGCGACTAAACAAAATGTTTGCTGACGCTACCAGCACAACGTCGGAAGAAAAGGCCTTGGTGAGCAAGATTAAATCTATAGAAGCCAATGCGATACCCCTGATTGCAAAAGCCATCAGCTTGGGGTTGGAAAGCAAAAGCGACGAAGCTGCCGTTGTGCTTCTGAAGGAGCTGGGTCCGATCCAGGGCGAATGGACAGCAACGCTAACTGCTCTGGTCGATTTTGAAGACAAACAAAGCGCTGACGCAGCCGCTACCGCAGCAAGCGAATACGCCGCTGCCCGTACCTTGATGATCGTAGTAGCGCTGATAGCGATTGCCGCCGGAATTGGCGCATCAATCCTGATTACCCGCTCGCTGGTATCACAACTGGGCGGCGAGCCAGGCTATGCAGCGAACGTCGCGGGCCGGATCGCCGCGGGGGACCTGGCGGTAGAAGTAGCGCTGCGCCAGAACGACACGACCAGCATGATGTTTGCCATGCGCCAGATGCGCGACAATTTGTCCACCATCGTTGGTCAGGTGCGACTGGGCACGGACACCATCGCCACGGCATCGAGCGAGATCGCCAGCGGTAATCTGGACCTGTCTTCACGTACCGAACAGCAGGCTAGTTCACTCGAAGAAACCGCGTCGTCGATGGAAGAACTGACTTCTACCGTGAAGCAAAACGCCGACAATGCACGCCAGGCCAACGCGCTCGCGGTTTCGGCCTCCGAAGTCGCAGTCAAGGGGGGCGCAGTGGTCGCCCAAGTGGTGGACACGATGGGTTCGATTAATAATTCAGCGAAAAAAATCGTCGACATCATCGGCGTTATCGACGGCATCGCTTTTCAGACTAATATCCTCGCGTTGAACGCGGCCGTCGAAGCGGCACGTGCTGGTGAACAGGGTCGCGGATTTGCAGTGGTGGCCGCCGAAGTGCGCAGCCTGGCACAGCGTTCGGCAGCCGCCGCCAAAGAAATTAAAACTCTGATCGGCGACTCGGTAGAAAAAGTCGATGCCGGCTCGAAGCTCGTCGACCAGGCTGGCAGCACGATGGATGAGATTGTGGCGAGTGTCAAACGGGTCACCGACATCATGGGCGAAATCATGGCGGCAAGTCAGGAACAAACTGCCGGCATCGAACAGATCAATCAGGCGATTGCGCAGATGGATGAGGTCACCCAGCAAAACGCCGCGCTGGTCGAAGAAGCAGCTGCCGCCGCACAAAGTCTGCAGGATCAGGCTGGCAATTTGTCGCAGGTGGTCAGCGTATTTCAGGTCGCCGGCGGAGCACCGACACACGCAGCGCCTGCCGCAACGGCGCATGCAACCGCCCGGCCAAAAGTAGTAGCGGGCCGTCAGCCTGCTCGTGCTATCGCCAATGCCGCACCACGTCGGGCGGCCGGCGGCGGCGAATCGACGGATTGGGAAGAATTTTAATGCTGCCGGGCTCTTCGGCGCCGGCATCTGGTTAAAAATACTGGCATCAGCGACCCTGTGATCCGTCGTTAGCACGATTTTTCACACAGACCGCATGCGATCCTCTCGATCGGTGGGTTGGGCGCAAAGGCACGCGACGGCCTGGCATTGCAATGCATCAACGGCACCATACCGGTGACACATGCAGCACATTGAGGTCGCTTCGTCGTCAGACTGTTTGTAGCGTCACGGTGCCTGAGCTCTTGATGGTTCTGGCTTTTTCCTAGCGCGACCGGATTCGTTTGCCGAATTTCCACAACCCGCCGAGCATCAACGGAACTACCGCAGCCGCCACGCCGACCAGCACGATGGCGCTCAGGTGATCCCGGATCACCGGGATATTTCCAAAAAAATATCCGGCAAACGACAGCCCACCCACCCACGCCAGTGCACCGCTAACGTTGTACATCTGAAAACTGCCGAAGCGCATTTCAGAGACACCTGCTACGAACGGTGCAAAGGTGCGTACGATCGGCACAAAGCGCGACAGCACGATGGTCTTGCCACCGTACTTTTCATAAAACAGGTGCGTCCGCTGCAGTGCTGCCTGATCGAGCCAGCGATAGTTATGTGTGTATATTTTTTTGCCAATCGCACGGCCTATCAGATAGTTGACCGTGTTGCCGAGTGCCGCGGCGACAAACAACAGCATGATCAAAACTAAAATATTGATCTTGTCTTCCGCGCAATACGCACCGGCGATGAACAGCAAGGTATCGCCCGGCAAAAACGGCAATACCACTAGCCCAGTCTCGCAAAACACGATCGCAAACAGCACCGCATAAACCAGCGCACCGTAATTGGTGATGAAAGTACCGAGATATTTGTCGACATGCAAAACGAGGTCGATCAGATGCATGAAATCCATAGTGATCCTGTGGGTTTGAGATGCGCAAATGGGCGCAAGCTTACACTACGGACCCATGCTGCCGGCCCGCTGGAAGCACGTGCGGCGGCACCGCACCGGTATAATCGTGCGATGAATCCCGCCCCGCCAACCCCACGTAAGATCGCCGCGCTGCCCGATCAACTAATTTCGCAAATTGCCGCCGGCGAAGTAGTGGAACGCCCTTCCGCAGTGGTCAAGGAACTGCTTGAAAATGCGCTCGATGCCGGCGCGAGGCAAGTCACGATCCGCCTGGAACAGGGCGGTGTCAAGCGCATTGCCATCGTCGATGATGGCTGCGGAATTCCGGTGGAACAGATCGGCCTGGCGCTGGCACGCCATGCGACTTCCAAGATCGCCTCACTGACCGATCTTGAAAACGTCGCAACGCTCGGCTTTCGCGGTGAGGCATTGGCATCGATCGCATCGGTCGCGCAAGTCACATTAACCACCCGCACCGCCGAGGCACCGCACGCCTGGCAGATGACCGGCAGCGCCAGTACTGCCACGCCCGCGGCGGGCGCACCGGGCACCACGGTCGATGTTCAGGATTTGTATTTCAATACGCCAGCAAGGCGCAAGTTCTTGAAATCGGAACAGACCGAATTCGGCCACTGCGCCGAAGTCGTGCGGCGTATCGCTCTTTCACGGCCAGACGTGTTGTTTACACTATCGCACAACGGCAAGACCATGGACCACTGGGGTGTTGCCGATATTTCGCGTCGTAGTGCGCAGATTCTCGGCAGCGATTTCAGTGCCGCCCGGTTGGCGCTGGATGACTGCGCCGGACCATTGCGTCTGCATGGATTCGCCGGTTTGCCGACCGCCTCTCGGGGGCGTGCAGACGCGCAGTATTTTTACGTGAATGGCCGCTTCGTACGCGACAAATTGCTGAACCACGCGGTCCGTGCTGCGTATCAGGACGTGCTGCACGGCGACCGCTATCCGGCGTATGTGCTAGCGCTGGAAATCGATCCGGCGCTGGTCGATGTGAATGTCCATCCGTCAAAAATCGAAGTGCGTTTTCGCGACAGCCGGTCGATCCATCAGTTCGTGTTTCATGCGGTCAGCCGGGCGCTCGCACAAACTTCGGCGACTGCCGACGGAACAGTGCCGGCACCACAACCGGCCGGAGCACTGCCGTGGCAACT
>JAYVEF010000280.1:0-57935 GCA_043748965.1 Burkholderiales bacterium | reverse complement strand
GGCGCAGTCCCAGATAATCGCGGTACATGTTGAACACCGCCGTGCCAAAATAATAGGCGTCATTGATCGGCGAATAGGCACCGTTGACCTCTTTGAAGGTATTGCGCGGGCAGGAAAACTGAAACGGCGTGACGCCGCTAGTGGCGTTTTTAAGATCGACTGCGATCACGTTATCGCTACGCATGGTGCAGTTGTCGCGGACTACCAGTGGCCCGTAAGGCGCACTGCCATACTCATACTTGCCGATTTTCTGATTGCCACCAGGACCGCTTGCGTCCAGATGCTGGAGTCCTTCCCATTGCTCCAGCACCGCGCCGGTGGTGGCATCGATCATGGCATGCGGCCGGCTTGGCGTTGCGGCGTCCTTGAGCAGAAAGGAAACGATATAAATCAGCTGCGCGACGTTGTTGGCGCCCAGTCGCACGAATAGTTTGGCCTGATCGTTTTCAGTAGGGCGATGGATGCGTGCGCTGGTTTTCGCAAGGGTCAGGGCTTGGGCCGGTGAGTAGGTAGGCTGGATGGCCGGCAGATCGTTGGCCCGGTTACGCAGCAGCGTGCCGGATAACTCTGGCATGGATTGACTGCGTATCCGTTTTTCAGTCACGGTTTCGCCCCAGACCGGCACGCCCTGATAGATTTGCTGGTAACGCGTGACGGTTGTGCCACCGACATAAATGCGGCGCCGCACGGGAATTAATTCCGGCGCACTGAGGCCGAGTATTGCGGGTGTGTCAACGAGGTCTCCTGCTTGCGTCACGCGTCGTATGTCCGCCGAAGTGACGCTTTCCAGATCGACGCGCTCTGCCGCAAGCGCCGCAGCGCCGGGCACCATCAGGGTAGCAATCAAGACATTGCGCAGCGGTAGTAACAGCGCAAACAGATTATTTTTTTCCATGCGTGATTTCCTCGAAAAGGCAGGAGAGGATTCTCCATTGCTGCGGCGATACGCCGATCGATGGTTCGGTGATCACGCTGCAGACAGACCAGTCTCGTGTAACCGGGCGGCGGGGTCCGGCAAAGCGGTAATCAATCGTTGAAGTTAGCGGCGTGGGAGCGCACGGCGCAGACCTCGTGTCGCGTCGTCGAGACAACTCATTTCGAAATTGATGATCTTCGCGGCGAATGGCGCAAGTGATTGTGTCGTCGTAAAAGAATTTGACGACGAATCATGGTTGGTCAGCTGTTTCGCATTTGCGCGTCGAGTGACGTTACTAGCACGCTCGTCCGGCAGGAAGCATATTTCTCCGGATAGTTTGAACATTGGTTCAAGCACGGCGCCTTTCTCAGCGCCACGCGTCTCCTAAAACTTCACCGTCTGCCCGTGCCGCAACACCGCAAAGTCTTCCGCTGGAACAGATGCTATACGCAGCGCCTTTGCCAATGCCAGCGGCGGCGCGTCAAGCGGTTCGTCGGTCAGCTCGAACGTGCCCCAATGAATCGCGATCGAGTGCTTGACCTGTAGATCGCGATGTATCTGCACCGCTTCGGAGGGATTGACGTGCTGCTTTTCCATGAACCAGCGTGGCTCGTAAGCGCCGATTGGCAGCAGCGCCAGATCGAGTTGCGGAAAGCGCTGATGGACGTCGGCGAAGTCTTTTGAATAGCCGGTGTCGCCGGCGAAAAAAAACGAGAATGGCGCCGGTGCGGTCGGCGCGGTTCGTACTACCCAGGCGCCCCACAGGGTTTGAAACCGGTCGGTCAGCGTGCGCGCTGACCAGTGTTGCGCGGGTACGAAGTGAATTTGTAATCCAGCGATATCGGCCTGCTGCCACCAGTCGAGTTCGCGTACATTATCGATACCGGCCTCATGCATCCATGCCTTGATCCCGAGCGGGACCATAAATAGAGGTGGTCCGCCCGCCTGGTGGTTCAGTTGCTGGACAGTGGCACGGTCCAGATGGTCATAGTGGTTGTGCGAAATCAGTACCACTTCGATATGTGGCAGTTCGGAGATCGTCATCGGGAGTGCGACCTTGCGCCGTGGCCCGATAAAACTGAACGGCGAAGCCCGCTCCGAAAATACCGGGTCGGTCAATACATTGACGCCACCAACCTGCATCAGGACAGTCGCGTGGCCGATCCACGTCGCGCTGGTGTGGTCCCGATTTTGTCTCAGCCACACCAGATCCGGATGATCCACCGGGAACTGATAATTGTTCGCTGGTGACTTCGGTAGGCCTTGTGTGGTGCGCTCCCATTGCCATTTTAAAAATGACCCACCGATCGGCCCATGCAGATAATTATTCTGAAAGCCTTCCTTGGTATGGTGCGGCTTTTGCGGATCGTAATACGGGTTAGTCACACTGCAGCCCATGCAAAAAAGTAACGCCGCCAATGCCGGCCAAAGTCCGCCGACGATCATTTGATCGCGGCCAGTGCGAGCGGTTTGATTTTCGACTCGAGCGGCTTGCCTTTTCGAGCACGCTTGCCGATGTGCGGTGCCAGGCCAGCGGCTGAGAGGTTGACTTCCTGCGCCTTGCCGCCGCGCCCGGTTCCCAGTACGGTGACACCACGCTGACTGATCGGTTGCGCCGTGATCAGTTTTTCGCTGACTTCGAGCTCCATCAGAATCATGCCGCGACCGCCGCTCATGGTTTTGAGTTCACTCAGGCCAAACACCAGCAGCCGGCCTTTTCCGGAAAGGCAGGCGAGGGCGCCGGTCGCCGCGCCCACCAAGCGTGGCGGCAGCGGCTGATCGCCCTGATCGAGTGTCATGAATGCCTTGCCGGCCTTGACCCGACTAACCATGTCGGCGACGCGCGCAATGAAGCCATAACCCCCGCTCGAGGCCATCAGCAGCATCGTATCGGGTGCACCGGCAAAATAATGAAGGATGCTGGTACCGCTGGCGAGTTCGACGATGGAGGTGATCGGTGCGCCGTCGCCACGGGCGCCTGGCAAGGCAGCGACCGGTACTGAATAGATACGGCCGTTAGAACCGAACGCGAGCAGATTTTCAATTGTGCGGCATTCGAAGGTTCCGTACAGATCATCGCCGGCCTTAAAGCCAAATTGCGCCGGGTCGTGGCCATGACCGGTGCGCGCGCGTACCCAGCCTTTTTGCGAAATCACCACCGTTACCGGCTCGTCGATGATTTTTTGCTCGACGCTGGCTTTCTCTGCGGCCTCGATCAGCGTTCGGCGGGCGTCACCGAAGCGCTTTTCATCGGCTTCGATTTCTCTGATTATCAGGCGCTTCATGGCGGTTGGATTGTTCAGTAAGTCTTCCAGCGTACTTTTTTCGCTGCGCAGCATCGCTAATTCTTGCTGGATCTTGATGGCCTCAAGACGGGCAAGTTGACGCAGGCGAATTTCAAGAATGTCCTCAGCCTGACGATCCGATAATTTGAACGCCGTCATCAAGGCCGGCTTGGGTTCATCCGACTCGCGAATGATCCGGATCACCTTGTCGATATTCAGGAGAATGGTTTCGCGACCTTCCAGAATATGGATCCGGTCATCGACTTTTTTTAGTCTGAAATGACTACGTCGTGTGACCGTGGCAAAGCGGAAATCGATCCACTCGCGCAGGATATCGCCCAAGCCCTTTTGACGCGGCCGGCCATCCCCGCCGATCATCACCAGGTTCATTGATGCGCTGGTTTCCAATGACGTATTGGCCAGCAGCAGATTGGTGAATTCGGTTTGATCCTGATTGCGTGATTTGGGCTCGAACACCAGTCGGACCGGTGCCTCGCGACCGGATTCGTCACGCACCGCGTCAAGCAGGGCCAACATCATTTGCTTTTGTGCGAGCTGCTCGGGCGACAGGGCCTTTTTGCCGAGACGGATTTTGGGATTGGTCAGCTCTTCGATTTCTTCCAGCACCTTCTGGGCCGAGGTGCCATGTGGCAGTTCGGTAAATACGGCTTGCCACTGGCCGCGTGCCATGTCTTCGATCTTCCAGCGTGCCCGCACCTTGAGCGAACCCCGTCCGCTTTGATACATTTCCGACAAGGCGGCAGCCGACGTGATGATCTGGCCACCACTCGGAAAGTCCGGTCCCGGTACCAGCGCCATCAATTCGGCATGCGTCAGCTTGGGGTTGCGAATCAGAACAACCACGGCTTGGGCGATTTCGCGCAGGTTATGTGAAGGAATCTCGGTCGCCATGCCGACCGCGATGCCCGAGGCACCATTCAACAATACAAATGGCAGGCGCCCGGGGAGCAACGTCGGCTCCTCGGTCGAACCGTCATAATTGGGCTGAAAGTCAACCGTGCCCTGATCGATTTCATCAAGCAGCAAACTTGAGATCGGCGTCAGGCGCGCCTCCGTGTAGCGCATCGCGGCAGCGCCGTCGCCGTCACGTGAACCGAAGTTACCCTGCCCATCGATCAGCGGATAGCGCAATGAAAAATTCTGTGCCATTCGCACCAGCGCGTCGTACACCGATTGGTCCCCGTGCGGATGTAATTTGCCTAGCACATCGCCGACCACGGCCGCCGATTTGCGCGGCTTGGCAGCGGCGTTCAAACCCAGTTCATTCATGGCATACAGAATGCGCCGCTGTACCGGCTTCTGGCCGTCGCTGACGTCGGGCAGCGCGCGTCCCTTCACCACGGAGATCGCGTAGTCCAGATACGCGCGCTCGGCAAAGGTAGCCAGGGTCAGGGTTTCGGCATCGTCGGGCGCGGGGCTATCAAAAAGATTGGCTTGTTCGGTCATGAGAGGTCAGGGGATTTCAGTTGATTGACGTGGTGGTGCTGGCGATGGGCGATGGCATGTTGGCACGACCCGGAATCGTCAGATGGATGCGGTGGGCGCTGTTGCCGGACTGTTCGTTCTGCACCATTCGGCGCACGTCCGGCGGCAGATAAAACTGATAGAACTGCGTCACCAGTTGGACATAATTACGGGTCTCGGGATACGGCGGCACCTGGTTGCGGTATTTTTGCACCGCACCTTCGCCAGCGTTGTAAGACGCAATCACCAGGGGCTGCTGATTTGGAAACAGCTGGTTCAGATCGCGTAGATAGCGCGCCGCCAGCCGCAGGTTGGTTTTGGGATCGGTCAGCTTTTGCTGGATACTGATTTTGGCATCGCCTTCGATGCCGTAACGTTCGGCGGTCGCGGGCATGATCTGCATCAGACCGATCGCCCCTTTGGGCGAAACGGCAGTCGGATTAAAACCCGATTCGGCGGCCATCATGGCTTTCATCAGCGCCACATCGACCTTGAATTCTTTAGCGGCCGCGGTCAGCAAAGCTTCGTATTTTTTAAGATTCGGATGTTGGGTCAGTGCCTTGAACAGCGATGGATGGAGAGGCGTCGGGGCACCCGCAGTCAGCTCAGACGTATCGAACGAACGATCTCCTCTGATAAAAAGCTGATAACGCGTATCGATTTTTTCTGTCGAAAAATGCGTGTCACCGTTGCTATCGACATAGCCATAGATATCCGCATGTGCAAGTGGTGTGATCAGGCAGGCAGAAAACAGCAGCGCGCATCGAAACTGGCGTACGATGCGAGCGTTTCGTTCGACGGTTCTAAATATCGGCTTGTGCTTCATTGCCATGTTCCTCGATCCAGGCGCGTCGTGCTGCGGCCTCGCCCTTACCCATCAACATGTTAAACCGTGCTTCGGACGCCGCCAGATCAAAGTCGCCCAGTGCCACAGGCAACAGTCTGCGGGTGTCGGGATTCATGGTGGTTTCCCATAGCTGCTCGGCGTTCATTTCACCCAGCCCCTTGAAGCGGGAAATTCCCCAGGCACCGTCCTTGATACCTTCCTTGCGCAGCTTGTCTTCGATCGCGGTGAGTTCACCGGCATCGAGCGCATAAATTTTTTGCGCCGGTTTTTTCCCGCGTGCGGGTGCATCCACCCGAAACAGTGGTGGGCGTGCGATACAGATATGGCCGTGATCGATCAGTTTCGGAAAATGCTTAAAGAACAGCGTTAGCAACAAGACCTGGATGTGCGAGCCGTCGACATCGGCGTCCGACAGAATGCAAATTCGGCCATAGCGTAAATTTGACAAATTGGGATTGTCCAGCTTGCCATGCGGATCGACGCCAATGGCGACCGCGATGTCGTGGATCTCATTATTGGCAAATAGCCGGTCGCGCTCGGTTTCCCAAGCATTCAGCACCTTGCCGCGTAGCGGTAAAATCGCCTGAAATTCCTTGTCACGCCCCATTTTGGCCGAGCCGCCGGCAGAGTCACCTTCGACCAAAAAAATTTCGTTTCGGGTCACGTCGCTGGATTCGCAATCGGTTAATTTTCCCGGCAAAACAGCCACGCCGGAGGATTTTTTCTTTTCGACTTTTTGGGCCGACCGCAGACGTGATTGGGCTTGCTTGATCACCAGATCGGCCAGCTTCTTGCCATAATCGACATGCTCGTTCAACCAGAGTTCCAGCGGCGGGCGCACGAACGTCGACACCAGTCGCACCGCATCGCGTGAATTGAGTCGCTCCTTGATCTGGCCCTGAAACTGGGGATCGAGCACCTTGGCCGACAATACGAACGAGACGCGTGCAAAGACGTCCTCGGGTAGCAATTTGACGCCTTTCGGCAGCAACGAATGGAGCTCGACAAAACTTTTTACGGCGCCGAACAGGCCTTCACGTAAACCTGATTCGTGGGTGCCACCGGCAGAGGTCGGAATCAGATTGACATACGATTCGCGCACCACGTTGCCGTCTTCGGTCCACGCCACAACCCATGCTGCACCTTCGCCTTCAGCGAATCCATCAGCGTCGGCGCCGGCATATTGAGCGCCTTCAAATAGCGGGATCAGCGGCTCGGAACTGGTCGCCTGCGCCAGGCATTCGACCAGATAACCACGCAGTCCCTGTTCGTACTGCCAGGTCTGCGATTCACCAGTTTTGCCATTGATCAGAGTGACCTTGACGCCGGGCAGCAAGACGGCCTTGGAGCGCAGCAGTCGCTGCAGTTCCGGCTGCGAAATCGCTGGCGAATCGAAGTATTTCGGATTGGGCCAGGCGGTGACTCGCGTACCGGACTTTTTGTCGTCGCGCGCAATCGGGCGGGTCGTCAAAGGCTCGATCAGATCACCATTGGCAAAGGCCAACGTGTGCACCCCGCCTTCGCGCCAGACCGTGATATGAAGCCGGGTGGACAGGGCATTGGTGACCGACACCCCCACGCCGTGCAGACCACCGGAAAACGCGTACGCGCCACCCGAGCTCTTGTCGAACTTGCCGCCGGCGTGCAAACGCGTAAACACGATCTCAACCGTCGGCACGCCTTCTTCGGGATGGATGCCGACCGGGATGCCGCGACCGTCATCGTCAACGCTGATACTGCCATCGGCATTTTGCGTTACTACAATATGTCTGCAGTAGCCACCGAGTGCTTCATCGGAAGCGTTGTCGATGACTTCCTGAATGATATGCAACGGGTTTTCGGTACGCGTGTACATGCCGGGGCGCTGCTTGACCGGCTCCAGTCCTTTCAGGACGCGGATGGAAGATTCGCTGTATTCGGAGGGAGCAGGTTTTTTGGTGGCCATTCAGAATCGATGCAGGATTAATAGGTAGCGCAACCGTAGGCGGCACGTTTGGGATGCATTCTAATGAAGTTTGCACGGTTAAGGGTTTTTGACGTCGGACCGAGATATCCGTTACGTCGGTCGGTGGCACGTGCGCAGCCAGCCTGCCTCCGGATATACCAACTATTCTGACGATCGCGTAAGGAACGGTATTTTCGGTGCGGTCCGGGGGACAAATTCGTGCAAATTTCAAGCGCGGATGTGCTACCTGCAAGCTACTTATAGTAAAGTTAGCAGCAAGATACATTCGCTTTCAAAATTATAAGTGCTGCGCCGACGCGCCTGTGTAGTGTGCAACAGCCGGCCTGCGGTCTGGATCGCCAGCAAGACGGTCACGAAACACGCAGGGGGATGGTGAATGCTAAGGTTGCGAAATGTGACGAACCCGACTCGCTTCATCAAGACGCCGCTGCTGACTTTTGGCGTCGCATCGGCCGTGTTGTCCGGTGTGATGACGATGTTGGCGGCTTGTTCGAAACCCGCCCGCGAGGTACCGCCTATCGCTGCCGAGCCAGAGACGGTAATTACTGCGCTGATCTGGGCGCCGGACTGGCCTAACGCAATGCAGCGCACGGCCGAAGCTTTCCATCTTGCGCATCCGCATCTGCGTGTCAATCTGCAATTCATGATCGGAGATTCGGTCGAGGAAAACCTCAAGCCGCGTGTGGCGGCCAATCATTTGCCAGATTTGATTTCGGTCAATCCGAATCAATACGCTGCCGGGCTGGCCGAGCAGGGCATACTGATCGATCTGGCCGATTCGCCCGCGTGGAACAACATGATTGAGCGTCTGAAGCCGGACTGGACGGCTGCCGGCAACCAGCATTTCGGCGTGCCTGGCGGTGTCGCCGCTACCTTGATGTACTACAACACGGACATGTTTCGTCGCGCCGGTATCAAAACGCCGCCGCGCAACTTCGATGAATTTCTACGGGTCTGTGAGCGGCTTAAAAAATCAGGCATGACGCCGCTGATGTGGTACGGCGGGTTCCCGAACATGCTGGGCAATGGTCCATTCAGTGCTGGTTTTGCGAACAATTTTGTAGCGCGCGAGCCGGACTGGAAGCGCCGTATCGCCGACGGTTCGTTTGACTTCGACGTCCCGGCTGGGGCCGATATCTTTGGCAAGATGCGATTGCTGGCAGAGCGCGGTTATGTGCAGGATGACTATCTCACGACCGGGTATGAGGCTGGGATCAAGTTGTTCACCGAGGGCAAAGTTGCGATGGCTTTTCATGGCACGTGGGCGGCGGGCCGGTTGATGCATGGCGATAGATTCGTTACGAATGTATTTGGCCCACCTTGGAACGCCGCCGGCAAAACCGCTGTGCCGGTGCTCGGCAGCGAAACCGGGTTTGCCGTGACGGCCACACCGAACCGCGTGGCGGCTTTGCAGTTTCTTGAATTTATGATGGGGCCAGGATTTTCGATCCAGCAAAATTCCCGACAAAACATTCCGCCCATGAAAAATCCAGTAGGGAACATGGTCGAAGACCCGCTGATCGCGGCTTACATTCGCGATATCAGCGGTGCACCGGTAACGGCAAGTCCTTACTATTCATTTTTGCCCGCAGCCACCATCGAGCTGAGCCACACCCTGATGCAGGAGGTGCTGTTTCACAAGGTCTCGCCGCGGCAGGCCGCCAACATGCTTAACCAGTCGATCAAAAATGAGGCAATGATAAAAAATAGGTAGTCAGACCGGCCGACACCCGACCTCCCGCGCTGACGGCGTACCGTCAGCAGTTGCCAGCTGTCCTGGCACGATCCGACCGGTCGCCTGTTGGCGGCGTTGCATGAAAAAATTATTCCGTCTGTACTCGATCAGTCTGCTCAGGAAAACTGCGATTCGGTATCGTCTGATGACGTCACTGGTGCTGCTGTCGTTGCTGCCACTGCTGATTTCAGGGGTCATTTCGTATCGCGAGTCCAGTCGTGCGATTGAAACCAATACCCGTCTGTTCGCCAGCGAAATTGTCAAGCAGGTGGCAAAGAATGTGCAGTTGCAGATGGCCCGAATTGAGAGCGGTAGCGAAGGCCTGGTGTTGTCCCAGCGGGTACAGCAAGCGCTGCTGCGCTACGACAGTACCCTATCATCCGAAGCTGCGCCAGCGCGCGCCGAGCTGACTCGAATTTTGCTGGACGGGTACGGCTCTTTCGATTATTTCAATCAGAAATATTTCCTCGGTAGCGACGGCCAAATCACAGATGCGCAGATTTTTCCACAGCTGGGTGAGGCAGTGGAAAAACTGGTCAGGCAGGCACCACCGGATTTGAAGGGAAACCCCTTTTGGACCACACTGGCAAGCACGGGTGATCAGCTGCAAATAGTCATGCTGCGCGAGATTTTTTCAAAGGCGAACGGGCAGTTGGTGGGTTCGCTGTTCCTGGCCATGCGGCCGTCCCATTTTTCATATATTTTCGATAACGTCGATTTGGGTGCCAATAGTCAGATCTGGGTCGTTGATTCCAGCACCGGACAGATTTTGATCAGGCCGCAGGCGCCAACCCCGCAATACGGTTCGAGCGTCATTGCGCCTGCGCTGCTGGCTGCGCTGCGGCAATCATCGGCAGCGCCCGGCGGTGCGCATTCAATCGCATTCGACTTGCCTGGGCCCAAGCGGCAACCGGGGCAGTCGGGTGAGCCAGTGCTTGCCAGTTACGCGGCGATCGCCGACACCGATTGGTATGTCGTCAGCATCATCCCGACCGCCAATCTGGTCGGCGAGGCGCGCTCGGTGCGCAGACAGATGGTCCTGATCGGACTGATCTGCTTTGCCTGTTCGATTGCGCTGGCGTACCTGATTTCGCGTAGTATCGTTTCGCCGCTGGGCAAACTGATCGCGACCATGCAGCAGGCCGAGGCGGGCAACTACGCGGTACGCATTGCACACGATGGCAACGACGAACTAACGGTACTGTCAGGTCAGTTCAACGAGATGGCGGGGCGCATCGGGCATGCTTATGAGCAGCTTGAGGTTCGCGTCAGGGAACGCACCCAGGCATTGGAGCAGGCCAATTGCCAGCTCGCTGCGCTCAGCTTGACCGACAGCCTGACCGGGATCGCAAACCGGCGCCGTTTCGACGATGTTCTTGTGAGTGAGATCAACCGCGCTGCGCGCAGCAGGCAACCGCTGGCACTGATGATGATCGATGTCGATTTTTTCAAGAGTTACAACGATTATTACGGCCATCAGGAGGGGGATATCTGTCTGCGTCAGGTTGCGCAACTATTGCAGTCGTGGGTACGGCGCCCAGGCGATTTGGTGGCACGTTACGGTGGCGAAGAGTTCGTTTTGCTGGCGGCCGATAGCGATGTAGGGCCAGCGCTTGATCTGGCCGAAAATATTCGGCAGGCAGTCGAGACGCTGGCGATGCCACATTTGAAATCGCCGTTAGCGCATTGCCGCGTCACCATCAGTATCGGCGTGGTGGTGACGGTGCCGGACGATCGGCAGAGCCCGGCCGGCTTGATCCGCATGGCCGATCAGGCGATGTACCGTGCGAAAAACACCGGGCGCAACCAGGTCGCTTTGTATGGCGCCGAGGGATTGATCGAGCGCGGCTCGGCACCCGGAGCCAGGGCAATGGCCGACCATCCACCGCGTTGATTCGACTTACCTTGTGCAGCACGTCATTTGACGATGGTCTCAGTGTGCCTATTTGCTGAGCAGCCGCATGCCGCGTTCAAGCCCGTCTATGGTCACCGGAAACATGCGGTTATTCATGAGCTGCCGAATAACTGCGATCGATTGACGGTACTGCCACAGACCTTCCGGCTCTGGATTGAGCCAGATGAATTTCGGGAAAGCGTGGGTAAAACGGCTCAGCCATTCGGCGCCGGCTTCTTCATTGTTGTATTCGACCGAGCCACCGGGTTGCAGGATTTCGTACGGGCTCATGGTGGCATCGCCAACGAAAATCAGCTTGGTGTCAGCCGGATATTTGCGAAGAATATCCCACGTTGAAAAACGTTCGGCGTGACGGCGCCGGTTGTTTTTCCAGATGGTGTCGTAGACGCAGTTATGGAAATAAAAAAATTCCATGTTCTTGAATTCAGTTTTCGCAGCCGAAAATAATTCTTCGGTGCGGGCGATATGGTCGTCCATGGTACCGCCCACATCCAGCAGCATCAGCACTTTGATCTTGTTGCGCCGTTCGGGTTGCATCCTGATATCAAGATAGCCGGCGTTGTTGGCAGTGGCGCGGATGGTGGCATCGAGCGCGAGCTCTTCTTCGGCTCCTTCACGGGCAAATTTGCGAAGCCGGCGCAACGCCACCTTGATGTTGCGCGTCCCCAGCTCACGTTCGGCGTCGTAGTCACGGTAGCTGCGCGCTTCCCAGACCTTGACAGCGGTGCGGTTGCCACCTTCACCACCGATGCGAATACCTTCGGGATTTTGCCCACCGTTACCGAAGGGTGAGGTACCACCGGTACCGATCCACTTGCTGCCTCCTTCGTGACGTTCTTTTTGCTCCGCCATCAATTCCTTCAGACGGTCCATCAGTTTGTCGTATCCGAATTTTTCGAGCTGGGCCTTTTGTTCGTCGGTTAATTCGCGCTGCATCCGCTTTAACAGCCAGTCGAGCGGAATCTCGGGATTTTTTTCAAAGATCGCATCAATGCCCTTGAAGTACATCCCGAAGGCTTTGTCGAATTTATCGAAATGCGCTTCGTCCTTGACCAGCGTAACGCGCGACAGATAATAAAATTCGTCCAGCGAATTGGCGATGACGTTCTTTTGCAGGGCTTCCAGCAACAGCAAAAATTCCTTGATCGAGACGGGAATTTTGGCGTCTTTGAGCGTGAAAAAAAAGTCGATCAGCATGATCAGTCCTGGTTGCGCGCGCCATGTCTGGCCAGTTGATGGTGCAGGTGCGCCTTGATTTCAGGCCACTCGCTTGCCACGATGCTGTACATCACGGTATCGCGTACGGTGCCGTCGCGCCGCACTGCATGGTGGCGGATCACGCCGTCGCGATGGGCTCCCAGGCGTTCAATCGCACGTTGGGAGTCTTGATTGAAATTGTCGGTCCGAAAGCCCACTACGGCAGTGCCCAGTACTTCGAATGCGTGCGCCATCAGCATCAGCTTGCAGCTGGTATTGACGTGACTGCGGTGCCACGATCTGGCGTACCACGTGTAACCGATTTCCACGCGTTCGACGGCGGGCAGGATGTCGTGGTAGCTCGTGGTGCCGATGATCGCATCGCTCTCGAGTTCTCGGATGGCGAACGGGAGGCGCGACCCTGCCGCGCGCATTTCCAGCGCAGTGGCGATGGTATGTTCTTCGTCGCCAGGTGCCGGTACCGAAGTCACCCGCAGCGTCCAGAGCTCGCCATCGAGGGCTGCCGCGGCGAGTGCCTGGGCGTGCGACAGCGCCAGTGGTTCCAGTCGGACACCATTGAATTCGAGCGTGACCGAATCAACCGGCATCATTTAGCGATTTGCTCGCGACATGAATACCAGCCTTTCGAACAGGTGGACATCCTGTTCGTTTTTGAGCAGTGCACCGTGCAGCGGCGGCACGATCGCCTTGGCATCCTTGCTACGCAACGCTTCCGGCGGTATGTCTTCGGCCAGCAGCAATTTGAGCCAGTCGAGCAGTTCGGAAGTCGACGGCTTCTTTTTTAGCCCCGGTACTTCGCGTACTTCATAAAACGTTTGCAGGGCTTGCGCCAGCAGATCTTTTTTCAGGGTCGGATAGTGGACATCGACAATCTGTTGCATGGTGTCCTTATCCGGAAATTTAATGTAATGAAAAAAGCAGCGTCGCAGGAACGCGTCGGGTAATTCTTTCTCATTGTTGGAAGTAATGATCACCAGCGGTCGATGTACCGCCTTGACCAGTTCGCGGGTCTCGTACACATAAAATTCCATGCGGTCGAGTTCGCGCAGCAAGTCGTTCGGAAACTCGATATCGGCCTTGTCGATTTCATCGATCAGCAGCACCACCGGCTGGTCCGCCGTGAAGGCTTGCCACAGCACGCCGCGCACGATGTAGTTATGAATATCCTTGATCCGTTCATCGCCCAATTGCGAATCGCGCAAGCGCGATACGGCGTCATACTCGTATAGCCCCTGCTGCGCTTTGGTGGTCGATTTGATGTGCCATTGCAGCAGCGGCATGCCCAACGCTGCGGCGACTTCTTCAGCGAGCATGGTTTTGCCGGTGCCCGGCTCGCCCTTGATCAGTAGCGGGCGCTGCAGGGTCAGGGCGGCGTTCACCGCGAGTTTCAGGTCGCCGGTGGCGACGTAGCTGTCAGAACCTTCGAAACGGGGAGGGGCGTGCATGGCGGTGATCGATCCGGAAATAAAGTTAAAAAGGTGATTCGAGGGCGTTTAGCACGGTCGTGCGGGTTTTGGCAAGTATAAGCCAGATCGGCTGCGATCATGCGGCGCACCAACCCGGTAGTGTGCAGCGCGGCAGGCCTGCAATGGCGCGCCGCGACGTGGACGAGGCTAACTTGTTGCGGTAGAATTGTGCGGCTTTAATGGCAGCAGGCGTGGCAAATACGATGGCAGGAACAGCGCCTCGTGACGTCGGGCTTGTAGACATCGCGCTAGTTTTACCTACTTGTTCACTTGATTATCCGAGCATCCATGAAAAAATTAATTGCACTGTCCGTGCTCGCTAGTGTTGCCCATGTCGCGATGGCGGCCGACGCCGTCATCGGCAATGCCAAGGCAGCAGAATCCAAGAACGCACAATGCATCGGCTGCCACGGCATCGCCGGTTACAGGGCTGGCTACCCGGAAGTTTTTTCGGTACCGCTGATCGGTGGCCAGTCCGCCAAATATATCGAGAACGCTCTGAACGAGTACAAAAAAGGTGAACGCAAAAATTTGTCGATGCGCGGCATCGCCGCCAGCCTGAGTGACCAGGATATCGCCGATCTGGCCGCTTACTACTCGCAAAAAAAATAAGGGAAGCCTGACATGAACAAGTTATTCGCTGGCGTCGCCTTCGCTTTGTGCGCCTTGACATCGCTGGCTCACGCCAACGGCGATATCGACAACGGCAAGGCACTGACTGCCAAATACAATTGTGCGTCGTGCCACGGCGCGCAATTCAACAGCCCGGTCGATCCGTCGTACCCAAAGCTGGCCGGACAGCACGCCGATTACCTCGAACATGCGCTGGTCAGTTACAAACGCGGCGTCGACGGCATGAACGGTCGTGGTAACGCGATCATGGGCGGCATGGCCAAGCCGTTGTCCCATCAAGACATGGCGGACATTGCGGCATACATCAGCAGTTTGCCTGGATCGCTGGCGCACGTGCATTGATCATCCGCGTAGGGGTCTCGATAAAAAAGCCGCGATCTGTCACGGCTTTTTTGTTGCTGGGACACGGGCTCTGAGGTTTTTGTCGACGCTTGGCAGGTGCATCAGTGCGGGAGTATCGCGAGATGTGCTACCTGTCTGTTCTAGTGAGCAGCGCGGTACGGTACGCCGAGTTGTGTCGCAGCGCTGTTTAATCGCTTATCGCCGGTCCACAACTGCGACTTCGGCGCGCAAAATATCATCAAACGACGTCATTTCAAATGTTGCATGATTTCCTTCATGGGCTAGGGCGTGGCATAAAAAAGTTATTCGCTGACCCACGACAATGTCATTACTGTCCGGCGCGGCGCCGCACGCAGTCAATATACTGCGCGCCGTCCGGAGACAGGCCGTCGCGCTGCGCGGTCCATATCATCTGGCCCAGGCATTCCATGATCTGATGATGTGCTTCGTGTTCGGAATCAAGTTTGCGAGCGAGCGCTAAAAAAGACGACCGTATTCCTGGTGGTTGGTCGATGGAGATTTGCTCGGCGATCGACAGATGCATCGACAGGTGTAGAAATGGGTTGCTTTGACCGCGTTCGACCGTGTAGTCGGCTGCCAGGGCAACGTCGACGTCGGACAGTGTATCGGCGTATTCAGGATGCTGCGCAATCCAGTCACGCCCGATCGCTTCAATCGGCGTCAAGACGGCATGACTATGGTGCTTGTCGAAGGTGCTGCAAAAAAATTTGCGGACTTCGTCTTGAGTAGGTGTGAACATCGAGTCGACGAGAAAGTTGATGGTGGAAATACCTATAATTGTACGTCGGCGAGGCAACTGACATGCGTCCTCGCTTTCGATTACCATACGCACCTGACAACCTGCAAGAATGGAAACAAGATGCTGGACCAAACTGCACTGGATACATTGTTCCTCCACGCCCGCACCCACAACGGCTGGCTCGACCAGCCAGTGTCACGCTCGCAGCTTGAACAATTGTATGACCTCATGAAGTGGGCGCCGACATCGGCCAATTGCGAGCCGGCTCGCCTGGTATTCGTGCATAGTGCTGAAGCCAAAGCCAGATTGGTGGCGTGCATGTCAACGGGCAATGCGGCTAAAGTCGGTGTCGCGCCGGTGACGGTAATCATCGGCATGGACATGGCGTTTTATGAGAAATTGCCGCGGTTGTTTCCGCATGCGGATGCGCGCTCGTGGTTTGTCGGCAATCAACCGATGATCGATGCGACGGCGTTTCGAAATTCAACCCTTCAGGGTGGGTATCTGATTATGGCCGCACGTGCATTGGGCCTGGACTGCGGGCCGATGTCGGGCTTTGATGCAGACCAGGTCAATGCAGCATTTTTTAGCGGTACTACGGTCAAGGTAAACTTTGTCTGCAGCCTGGGTCATGGCGATGCGAGCAAGGTATTTCCGCGTTCGCCGCGTCTGTCGTTTGACGAAGCGTGTCAGGTCGTGTAATCGGGCAGCATTGTTTTGCAGCGCGGGCGATCAGGAAATCGCCCGCGCCACGCTGTAGGCTACCGCTGCGGCCAGGCCGCCGATCATCAGCGTCTGCAAGCCGGACCGCATCGCGCCGGTTCCGGTAAACCGGCCCTTCATAAATCCGAATACAAACAGCGCGAGCAAGGTCACGCCGGTTGAAATCGCCAGCGCCACTTGCGGCACGCGCACCAGAATGTATGGCAGCAGCGGGATCATGCCACCGACGATATAAGACAGCGCGATTGTCAGCGCACTTTTACTGGCGGCACCGGCATGCGGCTCTTCCAGCCCAAGCTCAAACCGCATTATGAAGTCGCGCCACGCCTTGGGATCGCGTTCCAGTCCGGCCAGTATCGGCGCGCACTCGGTCGGCGTCACGCCATATTGCGCCATGATCTCAACTACCTCGACGCGTTCGCGGTGCGGCATCTGCAGGATTTCCTGTTCTTCGCGCTGGCGTTCGACGTAGAAATGCTAGTGCTGACTGCGTCCGGCCAGATAGCCGCCCAGACCCATTGCGATCGATCCCGCCGCGATTTCGGCCAGACCAGCCGTGATCACGATATCGATGCTGACTGCTGCACCGGTGATCCTGGCGGCGAGGGCAAAAGGCACTGTCAAACCATCGGCCATGCCGAGCACGATATCGCGCACTCGATCGTTCGATTCAAAATGGTGTTCGGTATGCCCGTGGCTGTGACTGTGGTCATAGCTGTGCGGATCGCTCATCAAATTGCGTGGTCCGGAGTGGAAGTCTTGGAGCGATAGTCGCACAGGTCGGCGATCATGCAATTCCAGCACAGCGGCTTGCGCGCCATACAGGTGTAACGGCCATGCAGGATCAGCCAGTGGTGCGCGTCATTGCGAAATTCGATCGGCACCACCTTGTTCAATTTTTGTTCGACCGCATCGACGTCCTTGCCGGGCGCCAGGCCGGTGCGGTTGGCGACCCGAAAAATATGCGTATCCACGGCAATTACCGGTTCACCGAACGCGGTGTTGAGGACCACATTGGCGGTCTTGCGCCCGACTCCCGGTAGTGCTTCGAGTGCCTCGCGAAAACGCGGTACCTGACCGTCATGTTGAGCCAGCAAAAGCCGGCAGGTCTCGACCGCATTTTTTGCCTTGTTCCGAAATAGTCCGATAGTCTGGATGTACGGAATCAATCCATCCACACCGAGCGCTAGTATGGCTGCAGGCGTATTCGCCACGGCATACAGCTTGCGCGTGGCCTTGTTGACAGACACGTCGGTGGCCTGCGCCGATAGCAGCACGGCAATCAACAATTCAAATGGCGTGGTGTAGCCGAGCTCGGTGGCGGGGTGCGGATTGGCGGCTTGCAAGCGTTTAAAAATTTCATGCCGTTTTTGCGGATTCATCGGTCGTCTCTGGAGTGCTGTTCCCGTTGCAGCCGCGCGCGCTCGAGCGCAGCGTTGATGATGGCTTTCTTGCGCTCGCGTTCGGCCAGCGCTGCCGGCGAATCAACGGTTTCTGCAGTGACCTGTTTCAGTTTCGCGGTCGCCTTGGCAGTCAGTCGGGCATCATTCTCGCGCCGCTCGCGCAGCAATCGGGTGTTCCGAGAATCATGTCGCTGGCGCGCAGCGTCGGCCTGTTGCTGGCTCCATGCCTGCCACCCTGTCTGTCGTGTGACTGGCACCATTGCAATGCAGTCGACCGGGCAGGGTGCCACGCACAGGTCGCATCCCGTGCACAGATCCGGCAAGACAGTGTGCATCTGCTTTGCGGCGCCAACAATGGCATCGACCGGGCAGGCCTGAATGCACAGCGTACAGCCAATGCACAGTGCCTCATCGATCAGCGCCACCGGACGCATACGCTCGACACCGTTGACGGGATTGATCGGTATCACTGGCCGGCCAGTCAGTGTCGCGAGCAGCACCACGCCTTCAAGGCCGCCCGGTGGACATTGATTGATGGCGGCACTGCCATCGGCAATCGCTTCGGCATACGGGCGGCAAGCTGCGTAGCCACACTTGGTACATTGGGTTTGCGGTAACGCGTCTTCGATAAGGTCTGCCAAGGCTGGCGGTGCAGCGGCCGCAATGGCAATGTCAGAGGCAGCAGTCAAGATGGCGAGAGGTTGTCTGGGAAATGAGGTCACAACGCATTATCCCGGCAAACTGTGACGGGCGCTCAATCAAAAAAGCCGTTCGACCCAACGGACGAACGGCTTTTACAAAGTACCTGATTCTATCAAGAATGTTCTTTGATAAATTCGCCAATTTTTGGGCAGATTATTTCGCGCCAGCGACGACCGGCGAAGATGCCGTAATGACCGCATTGTGGCGCCACATAATCCTGCTTCATCGCGGCAGGGATGCCGCTACAGAGCGTGTGCGCGGCCTGAGTCTGGCCGGCGCCTGAAATATCGTCGAGTTCGCCTTCGACCGTGAACAACGCGACGGTCTTGATGTCTTGCGGACGCACCAGTTTGCCTTCGACTTCCCAGGTGCCCTTGGGTAGATCGAAGTCCTGAAACACGGTTTTGATGGTGTCGAGATAGTATTCCGAGGGCATGTCGAGTACCGCGTTGTACTCGTCGTAAAACTTGCGATGTTCTTCGGCCGATGCGTCGTCGCCTTCGCGCAGATGCATGTAGAAATCCCAGTGACTCTGGGCGTGGCGGCTAGGGTTCATGGCGACAAAACCCGCATGTTGCAGGAAGCCCGGGTAGACCTTGCGGCCCGAGCCTGGATAGTTCGCGGGTACACTGTAGATGACGGTGTTTTCAAACCATGAAAACGGCTTTTTGGTCGCCAGATTATTTACTTCGGTCGGCGATTTGCGCGGATCGATCGGTCCGCCCATCATGGTCATCGTCTTCGGCAGTTTGGGATCTTTGGCGGTCGCCATCAGCGATATCGCAGCCAATACCGGTACCGTCGGCTGACATACCGAAATCACGTGGACGTCCGGGCCGAGCGCGCGAATAAAATCTTGCACATAGTAAATGTAATCGTGCAAATGAAAGGCGCCGGCGGCAAGTGGCACCATGCGTGCATCGGTCCAGTCGGTGATATACACATCATGCTCGGGCAATAGCGCGCGTACGGTGTCGCGCAGCAGCGTCGAGTGATGGCCCGACAGAGGTGCTACCAGTAGCACCTTTGGTTGCTGCAGCGCATCGCGTTGCAGCGTCGTGACGTTTTTGGCAAAGTGCACCAGCGTACAGAACGGCTTGGTAATCAACGGTTGTTCGACAATCCCGATGGTCTTGCCGTTGACCGTGGTCGATTTCAAATCAAACTGTGGCTTTTCGTAATCCTTGCCGAGCCGGTACATCAGTTCGTAGCCGGCCGCGATGCGCTGCGCAAAGGGTGTGTGGGCCAGCGGCGAGACCGGATTGGTAAATAATTTCGCAGAGGCTTGGGCCCACTGCATCAGCGGGTTGATGAAGGTGCGATTAAGTTCGTGAAAATGGTAGAGCATGTTGGCCTCGCTTGGAATGTCGCCGGTGCGCGCGTCGTCACGCGCATGGTGTTGTCATGCTGCCTGTATTTTTGGTGCACTACCGCGGTCCGCGGTTGCGTTTCGCGACGTTGTTGCAACGCATCATAAACTATTTCGCTGAAGTGTTCATGTGAAACGTTTTAAGCGGCGGTAATATCGCTGTGCGTAAGATACATCGTGTTCCCACCATTGGCACGATCTGCTCGTCGGCAGTGATGCTCGGCAGGCTGCGATCTCTACCGCTATTTATTTGTACGCCCGGCGTAATTCGCCTAGCCAGACTGTGGGTTCGCACCGGCATCAATGCAATCTCAAAAGGACGAGTGCTGGCAGCGATGGACAATCCCGCGACTGCAATGGAGCGGGGGCAGGCCGCCAGACTCGTCAGTGAAATTTGGCGACGGAACTGCATTGATCTGCCGCCGGCAACGCCGCGATGCGAGTCGTAAAAAAAGCGGTAATCGCCATCGCGATACCGCTTTCTAGCTGTGGCGGCTGGGGCGCCTGACCACTCAGTCGAATACCGGACTTTCAACGCCCAGAATTTTGTGCAGTTTCGGCGAGGTCGTGGTGTATTGCATGTGGATTTTTTTGTCCGGGAAAATATAGGGTGCGGCACCAAATGCCGCCAGCGCCGCTTCGTGGAAGCCTGACAGGATCAATTTCTTTTTGCCGGGATAAGTGTTGATATCACCCACTGCAAAAATTCCGGGCACATTAGTTTCAAATTTTTCTGTGCCGACCTTTAACTGCTTGCGTTCGATATCCAGGCCCCACTCGGCAATTGGCCCAAGTTTCGGCGACAGGCCGAAAAACACCAGTAGATGATCCAGCGGCAAACGGCGCGTCACGCCGTCGGCACCGGTGACCTTGATTTCGGCGAGGGCGCCGCTTGGGTTGGTCTCGAAACCTGTGACCTGACCGATCGACATCTGCATTTCGAAGTTTTCGCAGAGCTCGCGTATTTTGGCCACCGAAGCCGGTGCAGCGCGAAATTCATCACGCCGATGCAGCAGTACCACGGATTCGGCCTTGCCGGCAAAATGCAGAGCCCAGTCCAGCGCAGAATCGCCACCACCGCAAATCACCAGATTTTTGCCTTCGAACAGAGACGGATCACGCACGCGATAAAACAGCTGCGAATGGTCGAACTGGTCGATACCGTCGACTTTCAACGTACGGGGCTGGAACGAGCCGACACCTGCGGCTATGAAAATCGTTTTCGTGATGAAGCGGATACCGGCCGATGTCTCCAGATTAAAGCGGCCATCGTCACGCTTTTGCACCAGCGTGACTTCTTGCCCAAGATGAAAAGTCGGGCCGAAGGGCTGAATCTGCTTTAACAGGTTATCGGTCAGCTCCTGGCCGGTGCACACCGGTACCGCGGGGATGTCATAAATTGGCTTGTCCGGGTACAGTTCGACGCATTGACCACCGACAGTCCCCAGCGAGTCGATCACGTGCGCCTTGATTTCGAGCAGGCCGAGTTCGAATACCTGAAACAGCCCAACTGGACCGGCGCCGATGATCACCGCATCGGTATCAATCGGTGCTTTCAATGGCGCGCCCTCGGCGAACACGGGGCTGCTGACGGATGGGGCAAGGCTGACGCTGATATTCATACGACGTTCGATTTCCTGGTGGTTATTCACGGCGAGGGCGCGTCAGCGCATGGCTGGCATCTGACGCGGTAGTGGCACGGCGTAGTCGCAAGCGCGCTGCAACGTGGCTAGCAGGCTGACGTCGCTAGCGCTTCAGAAGATGTAATTTTTCCTGCATGTCCTTGAACTGCTCGGCTTCGGGAAGAGGTGCCTTGGTTTTGGTAATCGACGGCCAGTTGCGCGCCAGTTCGATATTCAGTTTAATGAACTGCTGCTGATCGGCAGGCACGTCTTCTTCGGCAAAAATGGCATTGACCGGGCACTCCGCCACGCACACTGCGCAGTCGATACATTCGTCAGGATCAATCGTCAAAAAATTCGGGCCCTCGCGAAAACAATCCACCGGGCATACATCCACGCAGTCGGTATAACGGCACTGTATGCAGGATTCGGTGACAACGTGGGTCATAACAGTCCTATTTCTATAAATGGTAAACCGGAGCAACCAGCGTGGCGGCAGGCAAATGGCATGGACTGAGGGCACAATCACTCAGACCGGCGAGAACACTACACGCTCAAAGCAGCAAAGCTCTGTATTTTAAGGCAGTTCAGGATTTCTAACAAACCACGTATTAGACAGAATCCGTATAAGCAAATGCGGAGATTTGGACGCCAGGTATTTCTTGGCTGAATCAATTATTTCGCGATGGGGAAAAATGCAAGGAGCGTTTTGTTAAGGATTGTCAAATATGAGAATTCATTCTGTTGTCAAGCTGGCTTTTGACGGCGAGCGCGTTACCATTCAGATAAGGAAAATCCCGAGAGTAGTGGCCTTTCCAAAAAACGCCTTCATAGCAACTTATTTCAAAAGACTTCTTTTTCACAACTTAACTAACCAGCGAGCCCAATCCATGAACAAATCTTTAGCAATTGCTGCATTCACGCTGAGTTCAGCTTTTAACGCTGCATACGCGGCGCCCACCAATCCTGCCGAGACATTTAACCTCGGCACCGATCCGGTTGGATACGACGCGTCTGTCGCACTGGCATATCCCGGTGCGTTCAGCGACACTTTCGAGTTCTCGCTGACTCAGCCAGCGGATGCGTATGGCGCCGGTTCGTACACCACACAGAAAGCCCGCTTTTCGACAATATTTGATATCAGTGATTTCACTTTAAGCCTGTTCCGTAGCGGCGACGGCAATACCCTGCTGGGTTCGATTAGCGCCAAAAACTTCGGTACATTGGATGCACTCAGTCTGGACTCCGGCAATTATTTTTACACGGTGTCCGGCAATGTCTTGGGCAAACATGCTGGTCGGTTTGATTTCCGCGTCGATGTGCTGCCAGTACCAGAACCAGAAACCTATGCGTTGATGCTGGCTGGACTGGGGCTGCTGGGTGCTGCTGCGCGCCGCAAGGCCAAACAGCAGGGCTGAAGTATCGGGAGTGCTGGGTGTCGTCTGTACTGACCGGCGACCCCGAGGCTGTCCTTCACCAAAACGCCTCGCATCGCGAGGCGTTTTGTCGTCAACAGTGGTAGTGTCAAGCTAGGCCGGACTTGCCATGTGCCAGTTCTAAAATAATTCGCCGTGCACAACGATTTTCTGGCACCGTGCGACGGTGCGCCATTTATTTTTACGACAATTTCGTGGGGTGTTCCGATTCTGATGTGCAAACAAAAAATCCTCGTAGCACGTGCAATTTTTGCTGATCAGCTAGCGGCGCTCGAACGTGACTTTACGGTGGAATCGAATCAGCAGGACAGTATCTATTCACCCGTTCAACTGCGCGAAAAATTGCGTGACAAGGACGCCGCGCTGATCACCTCAAGCGAACGGATCGACGGTGATGTGCTGTCGGGCGCGCCTGGCCTACGCGTAGTCTGCAACATCGCAGTGGGCCATAACAATATCGATCTGGCCGCCGCCTCGGCAGCGGGCGTGATGATCACCAACACCCCGGACGTGCTGAATCAGACCACCGCCGATTTTGGCTGGGCGCTGCTGATGGCGACCGCCCGCCGTGTCACCGAAGCGGAACACTGGCTGCGCGCCGGTCACTGGCAGCAATGGCGCATTGACGCGTTTCTAGGCGCCGACTTGCACGGCAGTACTCTCGGAATTCTCGGCATGGGACGGATCGGTCAGGCGATTGCTCGACGCTCGACCGGTTTCGACATGCGGGTGTGTTATCACAATCGCACGCGGCTGGCGCCCGACCTTGAGTCCCGGGCCAACAATGCGCGCTGGTGCAGCAAGCATGAGCTGCTGGCCAGCGCCGATCATTTGATGTTGGTACTGCCGTATTCGCCGGCCAGTCACCACACCATCGGGGCCGCCGAGCTGGCGCTGATGAAGCCATCGGCCACTTTGATCAATATCGCTCGCGGCGGTATAGTCGACGATGTGGCCTTGATTGCGGCTTTGCGCGACCGGACCATTGCCGCAGCCGGTCTGGACGTATTTGAAAACGAACCGCATCTGCACGCCGATTTTTTAGCCCTGCCGAACGTAGTTTTGACGCCGCATATTGCCAGTGCATCGGTACCTACGCGGCGGGCCATGGTTGGGTGCGCCAGTGAGAATCTGATCGCCGCTCTGAACGGCCATGTACCGCCGAATTTACTGAACCCCACACTGACCCACAAAGGATAAATCGGATGGCCGACATCAGCATCACGCAGGCGCACAAAATGACGCTTAAAAAAGCGCGCGCTGCAGCGCAAAAGGTAGCCGATAAAATGGCTGAGGAATTTGACGTCAGCAGCGTCTGGGAAGAAAACGTCTTGACCTTCAACCGCAGTGGCGTGAATGGCACGCTAACCGTGTTCGAGAAAGAAGCACGCGTTGATATCACGCTCGGTTTCATGCTGCGCGCCTTTGCGTCGACGATCGAAACGAAGGTCGCGCTCAACATGAAAAAAGTCTTCAGCGGGAAGGCATGAGCCTGCTGGCGTGCGCGCCTGGTAAGACTGCCTAGTCCTTCAAGTCGCCAATCAGGTCAATGTACTGTTGCATCGCCTGCTCTTTCGTGGCCCCCTTCAAAGCATCCCAGGCATCCCATTTTGCGCGCCCGATCATGTCGGTCATGCCGGGCCGCTTGCCATCCGCATCCCCACTGCTGGCCTGCTTGTAGTGCGCATAAATTTTCAGCAAGGTCATGTTGTCAGGGCGCTCGTCGAGATTCTTTGAATCAGCCTGTGCTTGTTCGAATTCAGACTGCAAGGTCATGGTGGACTCCGGTGGATGGAAATGGGGGGCTGTGATAATGTCGCTGGGATTTGTAGGTTCGTGCAAGTACCAGATTGTCACGGCAGCGCCAACATACCATACATAAATTTGCCGCCCACGCCCGGCAACAGAGGAGATAGTCAATGCCGTCAGCTGGTTCTGATCCGATCCGCTGCCAACGCATGTCGAGCGTGGATACGGCGTGGCTCAGAGTGGATTCGCCGGGCAATCTGATGATGATCGTCAGTGTGCTGATGTTTGATCGGACGCTTGATCGAGAGCGCTTTCGCCTAACTTTGATTGCCCGATTTTTACCTTACCGGCGCTTTCGCAGCCGGGTCCAGCAAGACTTGGCGGGCATCTGATGGATCGAGCAGGAAATTGACCTGTAGCACCACCTGGTTCACCTGAATTTGCCGACGCAGCACGGGCCGAACAAGGAGGCACTGGAGGCACTTGTCGGCAGATTGTCGGCTACGCCGCTCGATCCCGCCGCGCCGCTCTGGCAAATGCATCTGGCCGATGGATGCGTCGGCGCCGACGGCAAGATTCGTCAGGCTGCGATCACCTGGATTCATCACTGCATTGCCGATGGCATCGCGCTGGTCGGTGTACTGCTATCGATGTTTGACACGGCGCCAGGACTTGCCTTGGCTGCATCGATGCCTGCCATTGATGCACCTGAGGAAGAAAATTCCTGGCTGCAGATTTTGCAACCGATGACCCGCGCGACTATCAAGGCGATCGATCTGTCGAGCGTGATGATGACGCGCTACCTTGAATTTGTGGCGGACACCGGCATGATCGCCGAGTGCCTCGGCAAAGCCGCTCAGGTCGCCGGTTGGTTGATGGGGAACGCCGTCAGACTGGTCGGCATGACGACCGATTCCGCCACCCGCCTGAAAGGTATCCCGGCTGGCAAAAAACATGTTTGCTGGAGCGAGCCGTTGCCGCTGGCAGAAATCAAGGCGATCGGCAAAGCGCTGGTTGCCTCCGTCAATGATGTTCTGATGGCCAGCGTGGCGGGCGCGGTCGGTGCATGCCTGCGCGAAAAAGGCGATCCGGTACCGCACGACAGCGCATTGCGCGCGATGGTGCCGGGCAATTTGCGTAAGTCCAGCACAGTGCAAAAGCTCGGCAACGCCTTTGGGCTGGTACCGCTGGTGCTGCCGATCCGAATCGAAGATCCGCTGGCGCGACTGGCCGAAGCCAGACTACGCATGGATCAGTTAAAAGACGGTTATCAGGCGCTGGTGGCAATGGCGGTACTGGGCGTGCCGGGGACGACGCCCAAGCAGGTACAGAATCAAGTGCAGAATTATTTCGCCAAAAAAGCCACTGCAGTGATGAGCAATGTACCGGGTCCGCAGGCACCACTATTTTTGGCTGGCAGCCAACTGGAACAGACCATGTTCTGGGTGCCACAATCGGGCGACATCCGGGTTGGCGTGTCGATTTTGAGTTACAACGGTGGAGTGCAACTCGGCATCGTGACCGATGGCGCGATCGCCGATGATCCGCAAAGAATCATCGCGCGATTTCAACCGGAGTTTGAAGAACTGGTACTGCTGGCAATGATGTCCGAATGGGCCTGAAAGCGTCTTGCTGCGCAACGACGGTGGACTGAATTAATTCACCACCGCGCTGCCCAGATTGACGGCGCCCTTGACTGCGCTGCCAGCCACGCTTACTGCTGCCGAGCCAACTGTCACGCCAACGTCGACCGCGGTGGCTGCCACCGACACCGCTGCGGAGCCGAGCGATACTACCGCGCAGCCACTCATGCCGGCGCTCAGTGTGAGCGCGACCAGCAAGGTGGCGGTAGCGTGCAGAGCGTGCTTCAAACGCTGAGCAGCTCGACGTCGAAAATCAGCGTTGCGCCCGGTGGAATCACGCCGCCCGCGCCGCGCTGACCATAGCCGAGTGCCGCCGGAATCACCAGGCGGCGCTGACCGCCGACCTGCATTCCCTGCACGCCTTCATCCCAACCCTTGATGACGTTGCCGCCACCAAGGTTGAATTTGAACGGTTGACCGCTATCGCGGCTGGAATCAAATTTGGTACCGGCACTGCCGTCGGGATTTTGCAGCCATCCAGTGTAGTGGACGCTGACGTTATTGCCGGCTTTGGCGGGAGCGCCCGCGCCTTTTTTGACATCCTGATATTTCAGTCCAGACGGGGTCGTGATCATGCCTTTGGTGTCGGCTGCCATCGCTGTCCCGGATGCCGCTGGGACAGCGACCGAATCGGTCTTGCAGGCGGCAGTCATGAGTGTCAACGAGGTCAGCACCAGTGCGCCGATGCTGCGTGCGATCGCGCTCATACGCCGAGCAGTTCGACTTCGAAAATCAACGTTGCGTTCGGCGGAATTGCACCACCGGCACCACGTGCACCGTAACCCAGCGACGAGGGAATCACGAGCGTACGGTTACCGCCGACTTTCATACCCTGCACGCCTTCATCCCAGCCTTTGATGACATGGCCGGCGCCCAGCGGAAAATTAAATGGATCGTTGCGATCCTTGCTCGAGTCGAATTTGCTACCGGCACTACCGTCCGGCTGTTGCAGCCATCCGGTGTAGTGCACGCTGACATGGTCGCCGGCCTTGGCCTGGTCGCCGTTGCCGACAACGGTATCTTCGTATTGCAGCCCGGAGGCCAGCATGGTGAGAGGCATGTTCGATCCTGAGATGAGTTGTTCTAGGTTCGCCGATTGTAGCAGGCTGGGGCGCGCGAACTCAAGCCCCGTCACGTCCGATTGCAAAGGCGATTTGCCGACTGCAACGGCGTTGCAGAAACGTTACCGGTGGCGCGCTAGAATGGGGTCTGCAAATTGTTCAATGGAATTCCATGGCCCGCCAAGTCGCTTGTCCGGCAACCACTTTTTTGTCGCCCCTCCTCGCCTCTGATCGGACTTGCCCATGCCGTCGGTAATCAGAGCATTCTTCCGTGCCATCTGGTCGCAATTGCACTATCGGATGTTGCTGCTCACGCTGTTGCCGTTCGTCCTCTCCGTTGTGATCTGGGGCGTGATCCTGTGGCTTGGTCTGAACCCGCTGATCGACTGGGTGCAGGCGGGCTTCATGAGTAACGATGGGTTTCGAATTGTCGGCGGCGTGTTGGGCTGGCTTGGTCTGGGCGCTATCAAAGCTATCATCGTCCCTCTGATCGCCATGTGGATGTTGTTGCCGTTGATGATTTTGACGGCGCTCATATTCATCGGCACGCTGGCGATGCCGGCGATTGTCAGGCAGGTGAGCAGCCGTAACTATCCGACCCTGGAGCGGCGCGGTGGCGGTTCGATATTGGGTAGTATCTGGATCGCGCTGTCGTCCTCGATTATTTTTATCGCGCTCTGGCTGGTCACCTTGCCGCTGTCGGCGATCCCGTTGCTGGGGTTTTTGATTCAGCCGTTGCTGTGGGGTTGGCTGACCTACCGGGTACTGGCATATGACGCACTGGCCGGTCACGCCGACCGCACCGAACTGCGAGCGATCCTGCGTACGCAACGCTGGCCATTGCTGGCGATCGGCGCTGCCACCGGCGCGATGGGTGCTGCGCCTACCTTGCTGTGGCTGGGCGGCTCGCTCTCCGTGGTGTTTTTTCCGGTGCTGGCGGCGCTGTCGATCTGGCTATACTTACTGGTCTTTGTATTTACCGGCCTGTGGTTTCAGCATTATTGCCTGGCAGCGCTGGAGCGCTCTCGCGCAGCAACGCCGGACCCGTCGGCGCGATCAGCCGGCCTCACGGAATGGAGCACGTGATGACCTTCGGGCTGATTATTATTGGCGATGAAATTCTCTCCGGGAAACGGGCCGACAAGCATTTCCAAAAAGTCGTCGAATTGCTGACGGCGCGCGGTCTGCAGCTCGGCTGGGCCGAGTTTGTAGGTGATGATCGCGATCGCGTCACTGCCACGTTGGCGCGCACCATGGCGACCGACGACGTGGTGTTTTCGTGTGGCGGCATCGGCGCCACACCGGACGATCACACCCGTCAGTGTGCCGCCGCGGCCTACGGTGTACCACTCGTATTGCATTCCGATGCGCGTCGCGCGATTGAAGAGCGCATGGAAGACATCGCCCGCGAAAGCGGTCAGGCGCTCGATATGCTGGCACCCGACAATCAGCATCGTCTGAAGATGGGCGAGTTTCCGCAGGGCGCGCAGATCATCCCGAATCCGTACAACAAGATTCCCGGCTTCGCGCTGGCGACCGGCAGCGGCGGCGCGCACTATTTCGTGCCAGGCTTTCCGGTAATGGCCTGGCCGATGATCGAAGCGGTACTCGACGCGCACTACGTGCACCTGTTCAATCAGGTGGCGCGTCTTGAAAAAGCGGCACTGGTGTATGGCGCGATGGAATCGACCCTGACCCCGTTGATGGAACGTATCGAGGCGGATTATCCGCTGGTCAAAGTCTTCAGTTTGCCGAGCGTCGGCGAAGACCCGGCAGGGCCGCGCGCGCGCCGCCACATCGAACTTGGCGTAAAGGGCGAGCCAGCGCAGGTGTCTGCGGGCTTCGCACACATGATGGCGGCGCTTGATCGCGACAAGATTGAATACACGCTGCTATAGCTGTCGGTAGCGCCAGTCATGCCTTGACCAGCAAACCTTCCTGTTCAATAAACGCCACGATTTCTGTGACACCCATGCCGCTGCGCAGATTGGTTAACACGAACGGACGCTCGCCACGCATGCGCCTAGCGTCGCGCGCCATCACATCAAGGTCGGCGCCGACATACGGCGCCAGATCGATTTTATTGATAATCAGCAGATCCGAGCGAGTGATCCCGGGTCCGCCTTTGCGCGGAATTTTTTCACCACCGGCCACGTCGATCACGTAGAGCGTCAGGTCGGATAATTCGGGGCTGAATGTCGCCGCCAGATTGTCGCCGCCCGACTCGATCAGAATCAGATCGAGCTGCGGAAACTCAGCGCACATGCGCGCGATCGCTTCCAGATTGATCGAGGCGTCTTCGCGGATCGCGGTGTGCGGACAGCCACCCGTTTCGACGCCCATCAATCGTTCGGCCGGCAAGGCGTCTGCCCGCAACAGGATTTCCATGTCTTCTTTGGTGTAGATGTCGTTGGTGATCACCGCCATCTGATACTGATCGCGCATGCGCTTGCACAGCATCTCGCAAAGGGCGGTCTTGCCGGATCCGACCGGGCCACCGATGCCGACACGCAGGGGGTTCAATGGATTATTCATGGGGTGCAGGGTCCGTTTCGGGGCAAATGGATGTCACAGGTCAGGAACGATACAGGCGGCTGTACTGGTCTTCATGGCGCATTGACAGATGCGACAAACCCGGCGCCCAGCAGGACAGGTCGGATTGATCGAGATGCTGCGCATGCAAGGTGGCAGCGGCAATATCAGGCTGCAACGAGAGCAGCATGCGCTGTCCGGCGACCTGTCCCAGCGGCACCGACTTGACGCAGACCAGTACCTGATTCTCGGTCCACGCAAACAGCATCGCGAGCAATGCCGCGGCGGGATCGATGTCGAGGGCTACTGCGGCGCATGCGTAGGCAGTTGGAAAAGGTAACTCCGGCACCTGCGCCAGCAGGGCCAGCAAGGTGGTTGCTTCGGGCAGCAGTTCGGTCAGCAGTTTGCCCAGCGAGTAGCCCATCTGGATGGTTTCGGCGCGAAACTCCGCGGTATCGCGAGCCGCCACAAAACAGGCACTCCAGTCGATTACGGCAGACCCATTGTGTTGTGCAAACGCCGCGAGCAGACGCCACAATATCGGCGCCTCGAATTGCGCCATGACGTTATGCAGATGGTCGGCGATCCAGCAGCGGGCGCTGGCGGCGTCGGTCACAAGCCCGACCGCCATGGCCGATTCCAGCCCTTGCGAATAACTGTAGCCGCCGATCGGCAGCGCCGGACTGGCTAGTTGCAACAGGTGCAGCAAGGCTACCGCTTCCATCTCAGTCGGCTTCGGCCAGACCAAGCTGGGCTGGCCGATGGATTTTCTGACGCAGTGGAATTGGCGCGAGCGGATTATTCGGATCACCACGGTGATGATGGCCACCACCGTAGGCGCCGGATTCGGGTTCGAACGGGGCAAATTCTGCAGTCACCTCGGCACCCAGACCGGTCAGCATGTCGCGTAACACGGGATCGGCGCGTATGCGCAAAAAGCCATCACTGACCTGTGCCTGCGTGTGGCGATTACCCAGATGGAAAGCGCAGCGCAACAGCGCCTGCGCGGTATGGCAGCAGACCCGAAACGTCGGTTCGTCGGCAGCCACGACGCGTACCACGCGAGCGTCATCACCGAGCAGCAGGTCGCCGCCGCGCAATACCGTGCCACGCACGGTGAACACCGCGACCACTTCGCCGCTGACCAGGGTAGCGCGCAAGCGGCTCTTTTCGCGTAGATCGAACGGCAGCAGGAGCTCGCCGTCAATCTGCGCAGCGTAGTCGATTTTCGAGTGCAGGGTCAACATGGGCGCTCGCAGCTCAAAATAAAAAATACCGCTGCGCCAGCGGCAGTACGCTGGCGGGTTCGCACGTCAGTAGTTCGCCGTTGGCACGCACTTCATAGGTTTCCGGATCGACCTCCATGGCCGGCGCCAGGTCGTTGTGAATCATGTCGGACTTGCGCAGACGGCGGGTATTTTTGACCGCAAAAACCGGCTTGACGAGTTTGAGTTGATGGGGCAAATCATCGTCCAATGCTACCTGCGAAACGAAGGTAAACGAGGTCTTCAGGCCACCGCCATACGCGCCGAACATGGGCCGGTAGTGCACCGGCTGGGGCGTCGGAATCGACGCATTGGGGTCGCCCATCAATGCTGCGGCGATCATCCCTCCCTTGACAATCATGGCGGGCTTGACGCCGAAAAATGCCGGCTGCCACAGCACCAGATCGGCAAACTTGCCGACCTCCACCGAACCCACCAGATGGGCGATGCCATGCGTGATCGCGGGATTGATGGTGTATTTGGCGATATACCGTTTGACACGAAAATTATCGTGTCGCCTGCTGTCGGCCGCCAACGCGCCGCGCTGTTGCTTCATTTTATGGGCGGTTTGCCAAGTGCGCAAGATCACTTCGCCCACGCGGCCCATCGCCTGCGAGTCGGACGACATCATGCTGATCGCGCCCAGGTCATGCAGGATATCTTCGGCCGCGATGGTCTCGCGCCGGATGCGCGATTCGGCGAACGCCACGTCTTCGGCGATCGCAGCGTCGAGATGATGGCAGACCATCAGCATGTCCAGATGTTCGTCCAGGGTGTTGATGGTGTAAGGGCGGGTCGGATTGGTCGAAGACGGCAGGACGTTGCTTTGACCGACCGCGGCGATAATGTCGGGCGCATGGCCGCCGCCAGCGCCTTCGGTATGAAAAGTATGGATGGTCCGATCCTTGAACGCTGCCAGCGTGTGTTCCAGAAAACCTGCTTCGTTGAGGGTATCGGAATGGATCGCCACCTGCACATCCATGCGCTCGGCCACGTTCAGGCAATTGTCGATTGCCGCCGGCGTGCTACCCCAGTCTTCATGCAGTTTCAGGGCGATTGCGCCGGCGCGGATCTGCTCTTCCAGCGGCGTCGGCAGGCTGACGTTACCTTTGCCCATGAAACCCAGATTCATGGGAAATGCATCGGCGGCCGACAGCATCGCATGCAGGTGCCACGGGCCCGGCGTGCAGGTAGTTGCCGCAGTGCCCGTAGCCGGTCCGGTGCCACCACCCAGCATGGTGGTGACGCCTGACATCAGGGCGTCGTCGATTTGCTGCGGACAGATAAAATGAATATGCGAATCGACCCCGCCGGCGGTTACGATCATTCCTTCTCCAGCGATGATTTCGGTGGCGCCGCCGATCACCATCGTCACGTTCGGCTGAATGTCCGGGTTGCCCGCCTTGCCAATGGCGGCGATGCGGCCGGCTTTGATGCCGATGTCGGCTTTGACGATCCCCCAGTGATCGATGATGACTGCGTTGGTGATGACGGTATCCATCACCTCCGCGTGATTGCGCTGAGACTGACCCATGCCGTCACGAATGACCTTGCCGCCGCCAAATTTAACCTCTTCGCCGTAGGTTGCAAAATCTTTTTCGATTTCGATGAACAGATCGGTATCGGCCAGCCGAATCCGGTCACCGACGGTCGGTCCGAACATCTCGGCGTAGGCCACGCGCGAGATCGTGGTCATGCAAGTTTCCCCATCACCGCGCCATTGAAACCAAACACTTCGCGTGCGCCCGCCAGTTCGACCAGTTCGACCTTGCGCTGTTGGCCGGGCTCGAACCGTACTGCGGTTCCGGCAGCAATATTGAGGCGCATGCCGTAGGTGCTCGGACGGTCGAATCGCAACGCCGGATTGGTCTCAAAAAAATGAAAATGCGAACCAACCTGAATCGGCCGGTCACCGCTATTGGCGACTGCCACGGTGGCCGTGCGACGGCCGGCATTCAACGTCAGCTCACCTGGCTCAATTAGCATTTCTCCGGGGATCATGGGGGGCCTCATGGAATCGGGTGATGGACTGTTACGAGCTTGGTACCGTCTGGAAAAGTCGCTTCGACCTGGATTTCGGGGATCATCTCGGCGATGCCTTCCATGACGTCGTCACGCGACAGGATTTTGCTGCCAGTCGACATCAGCTCGGCAACCGTGCGACCGTCGCGCGCGCCTTCCATGATGGCAGCCGAAATCAGCGCGACCGCTTCGGGGTAGTTCAACTTGAGGCCGCGCGCGCGGCGACGTTCGGCCAGCAGCGCGGCGGTGAAGATCAGCAGCTTGTCTTTTTCACGCGGGGTCAGATTCATGGGTGCTCATTCAGGTGTTCCAGATACGCGGTACCACGGCTGCTCGCGCCAGCAGGGCGGGTCGCAAGATTTTCCATGCCTGCAGCATACTGTGTCGCGCTGCTTCGCTGGAGTCACCCAGATAGCGTACTGCGAGGATTGATTTCAGGTGCGTCACGCCCAACTCCGTGCCGCCGCTGTCACGCAGTGCCGAAACGGTCGCACTCGGCAGTGCCGGGGCGGCCACCAGCAGCGTCGCGCAGACGGTTTTTCCGGCCAGTCCGAGCGGACTTTGCATCATCGCGCTCGACCCAACGAGCCGGCCCTGCTCATGCCAGATCAACTTGCCATCGCGACGAATCTGGTTGTGCTGGCGCACGCTGCCGTAGTCGAATTTTTCACCCGATGCGGCGCGGCCAAAGCATAAAATCTCGCAGCCGATATAGGTCGCGTCTGCTGCAAGTTCGATGTTGCTGGTGAATTCTACTTGCGCACCGTTATACAAAATCGTCTCCTGTGGCAGCCATTCAAGCGCCGCATCAGCAGCCACCTCGAGATCGACCGACTGGCGCGAGACGCGCCCGTTGGCACGATACCATTTGGCGGCACCGGGGGTTGCCAGCAACGCTGCAGCGCTGCTGCCAATCCGTACTGAAATCGACAGTTGATCTCCGCCGACGACGCCACCCGGTGGATGCACGATGATCGCATGACACACTGCCGGTTGCTCAGGGTACAGTGCCTTTTGCACGCGTAGTGGCCCGCTGTGGGTGCGTTCGGTAAGGCGCGTCACGCCGTCCTGATTTTCGAACTCGAGTCGCAGGTGTGCCTGCCAGTCGGCCCGCACAGTAACGGGACTCGCGGCGTGGATTGGCTGATCAGGCGCTAGCAGTGGCATCTGTACACTATACCGCCAGGTGGCGCCGTACGTCCGCGCTTCCCATGCTGGTCTGGTCGCCGTGCGCGACGACTTCGCCGCGCGCCAGCACAACATAGTGATCGGCCAGCGCGTGGGCAAAGTCAAAGTATTGTTCGCACAGCAAAATCCCGATGTCGCCGCGGGCGCGCAGCAGTCGGATGACACGCTCTATATCCTTGATGATCGACGGCTGGATGCCTTCGGTGGGTTCATCAAAAATGATCAGGCGCGGCTCCTGCAGCAGGGCGCGTGCGATCGCCAGTTGCTGTTGCTGACCGCCCGACAGATCGCCACCACGCCGCTGCCGCATGTCCTGCAGAACCGGAAACAGTTCGTAAATCTCGCCTTTGATGTGGCGCGCACGGCTGGCTGACAGGCTTGCCATGCCCATGCGCAGATTTTCTTCGACGCTCAGGCGGGCAAAAATTTCTCGCCCCTGCGGTACGTAGGCGATCCCGGCAGCGGCGCGCCGGTGTGGACTCCAGCGTGTGATGTCGCGTCTATCGAACTGCATCGTTCCAGTACTGGTTGGCAGTACGCCCATCAGACATTTCAGCAAGGTGGTCTTACCGACGCCGTTGCGACCCAGCAGTGCCAGACACTCTCCACGCTGGACTGACAGCGAGATGCCCCGCAATGTGTGCGACGAGCCATAGTGCTGATGAATCTGGCTGATTTGCAGCATCGTCAGCGCCCGAGATATACGTCGATCACGCGTTCGTCGGCCTGCATCTGTTGCATCGTGCCTTCGGCCAGTACCGCCCCTTCGTGCAGCACCGTCACCTTGCCCTGCTGCGCAATTTCGGTAACAAATTCCATGTCGTGTTCGACCACCAGGATCGAATGCTTGCCGCGTAATTCATTGAGCAGTTCAGCGGTGCGTGCGGTTTCAGCGTCGGACATACCAGCGACCGGTTCGTCGAGCAGGATCAACAGTGGTTCCTGCATCAGCAGTATGCCGATTTCAAGCCACTGCTTTTGGCCGTGCGAGAGCAGGCCGGCTAGCCGGTATTCACTGCCGTGCAGACGGATCAGCTGCAGGATTGCTTCAATCTTGCCGTGCTGCTCCGACGAGAGTCGGGACCACAACGTCGGCCGCACGCGCTTGTCGGTCTTCATCGCCAGCTCGAGATTGTCGAATACGGTGTGCTGCTCGAATACGGTCGGGCGCTGAAACTTGCGGCCGATACCGGCATGCGCAATGGCGTATTCGGTCATACGTGACAGGTCGATGGTCTGACCAAAAAAAGCGCTGCCGGAACTCGCCCGAGTCTTGCCTGTAATCACGTCCATCATGGTAGTCTTGCCAGCACCGTTGGGACCAATGATGCAGCGTAGCTCGCCGACCGATATGTCCAGGTTGAGCCGGTTCAGCGCTTTGAATCCGTCGAACGACACAGTAATGTCTTCGAGGTAGAGAATGGCCCCGTGCACGGTGTCCAAGCCGGGCGCGCGCACCCGCTCATAGGTGCCGATGGCGTCCCCCGGGGTTGAGGTCGCCGTCATGCTGCACCGCCGCGACGCAGACGTGCGATCAGACCAAAAATTCCCTGCGGGAGAAGTAGCGTGCTCAATAGGAACAGCAGGCCGAGCACGAACAGCCACAAGTCGGGAAACGCCGCAGTGAACCAGCTCTTGAGTACGTTCACCGAAAACGCGCCGATGATCGGACCGATCAGCGTGCCGCGGCCGCCGACTGCTACCCAGATCACCATTTCGATTGAATTCGCGGGTGACATCTCAGAGGGATTGATGATGCCGACCTGCGGTACGTACAACGCACCTGCAATCCCGCACAGGATAGCCGACAGAGTCCATACAAACAGCTTGAACTGAAGTGGGTTATAGCCGATAAACATAAGGCGCGATTCGGCATCGCGTACCGCTTGCAGCACGCGGCCGAGTTTGGAACTGACGATCCAGCGGCAGCCAATCAGTGTCGCTAGCAGGCAACCCAGCGTGATTAGATACAGCGCGGCGCGTGTCGATGGTGCTGTGACCGCATAACCCAGAATTCGCTTGAAATCCGTGAAACCGTTATTACCGCCAAAGCCTGTATTGTTTCGAAAAAATAGCAGCATGAAGGCATACGTCATGGCCTGCGTGATGATCGAAAAATACACGCCCTTGATGCGCGAGCGAAAGGCAAAATAACCAAACACGAATGCCAGCAAGCCGGGCACCAGCACCACCAGCGCCATGCAGTACCAGAAGTTGTCGGTCAGCGACCAGTACCATGGATAAGTCTTCCAGTCGAGAAACACCATAAAATCCGGCAGCGCGCTCTGATACACACCGTCGCGTCCGATCGCGCGCATCAGATACATGCCGTGGGCATAGCCGCCGAGAGCAAAAAAAGCGCCGTGGCCAAGCGATAAAATCCCGGTATAGCCCCACACCAGATCGAGTGCCAGCGCCGCCAGTGCGTAACACATGAACTTGCTCACCAGGGAAATCAGATAGCCCGACACATGCAGCGGATGATCGGATGCAACCAGCAGATTCAACACGGGCAGCAACAGTAGTATCGCGCTACAGGCGAAAATGCTGGCCGCGACAGGGCGCGAAAATAGGCGCGGTGTCATTCTGTACTCCTACCTTTGAGGGCGAACAGACCTTGCGGACGCTTTTGAATGAATACGATGATGCACACCAAAATTATGATCTTGGCCATCACCGCACCTGCTACCGGCTCTAGAAACTTATTCACTTCGCCCAAGCCGATGGCGGCGATTATGGTGCCTGCCAGTTGTCCGACGCCGCCTAATACGACCACCATGAACGAATCGACGATATAGCTTTGGCCCAGATCAGGGCCGACATTGCCGAGCTGTGACAAGGCTACCCCACCCAGCCCCGCAATGCCGGCGCCAAGGCCGAAAGTCAGCATGTCGATGCGTCCGGTGGCCACCCCGACGCAATCGGCCATGCGACGGTTTTGCGTGACTGCGCGTACGAATAGTCCGAGCCGCGTGCGGTTCAAAATCAGCCAGACGGCGCTCACCACAAACGCCGCAAAGAAAATGATCACAATGCGGTTATACGACAACACCAGCGAGCCGAGCACCGTGACGCCACCGGACATCCATGACGGATTGGCGACTTCGACATTTTGCGCACCGAACAGTGTGCGCACGGTTTGCATCAGCATCAGGCTGATGCCCCAGGTCGCCAGCAAGGTCTCCAGCGGACGTCCGTACAACCAGCGGATTACGGTGCGTTCCAGTACGATGCCGACAACTGCCGTGACCAAAAACGCCGCGGGTAGCGCCAGCAGCAGATAAGCATCCTGCGCAGCGGGCATAAATCGACGGAACAGTAATTGACAGCCATAGGTGGTGTACGCGCCAATCATCAGAAGCTCACCATGCGCCATGTTGATAATCCCCATCAAACCGAAGGTGATCGCCAACCCGAGTGCCGCCAGCAGCAGAACGCTGGCGAGCGAAATTCCGTAGAACAAATTGCCAAGAAATTCGGTCCGAGCGATGCGGGTGTTTAATTCGGTCAGTGTCTTGATTGCAGCGATACGGACGCCTGGATCGGTTTCGATCTGGCTACCATCCAAGTTTTTGTCGAGCAGATGCTGCAGCAAAGGTCTGAGGCTGGCATTGCTGCTGTCCGCCAGCGATTCGACCGCGCGCCGACGCACATTGGCGTCCGCCGCCTGCAGATTGGCGGTCGCCACCACCATGTTCAGAACGGCCCGAATCGATGGATCGGTTTCGCGTATGCGGGCCTTTTCAATTAGCGGTGCCTGTTCGATGGCGGGGTGGCTTTGGAGTTCCAAGGCGGCCGTCATGCGCTCGCCGCGGTCGGCCGAAAACAGCCGCAATCCGGCCAGCGCCTGCTCGACTGCACCGCGTAAGCGATTGTTCACGCTGACGCTGTCCAGACCGGGCGGCAATGCGCTGCTTTGGCCAGTAGCCGGGTTATAAGCCTGGCCGCTATCGAGAATATAAATGGTGCCGTCGGGCGTCACCGAGAGTATGTCGGATTGCAGTGCATTCAACAGTCGCGCAGCATCGGAATTGGCCAGAGCGGCAATCTGGCCGACGGCACTCATGCGCGCATCCGGATCATCACCGGCCAGCGGCTTGAGCAACGCTGCGTCGATTGCTGCGGTCGCGCAAAGTGCGTGCAGAATCAGCCAGCCGAACAGGGTCAGGCAAGTCAGCGATTTCATGGCGTCCGGTGGCAAATTAGGGCATCGACGCCAGCACGGCGTCGATGGAAAGATCGTACCTGGCCGCGACCGTGCCGGTACCTGGGCAAAGTCGTGGCCGAACTTACAGTTTTTGCTTGGCCTCGTTGCCGGTGATATACGGGCTCCAGGGCTGTGCACGGATCGGACCTTTGGTTTTCCAGACCACGTTGAACTGACCGTCACCCTTGATCTCGCCGATCATCACCGGCTTATGCAAATGGTGATTGGTTTTATCCATGGTCAGTTCGAACCCGGATGGCGCCTTGAAGGTTTGACCGGCCATGGCCGCGATGACTTTGTCGGTGTCGGTCGATTTGGCCTTTTCGACCGCCTGTTTCCACATGTGGATGCCGACATAGGTGGCTTCCATCGGATCGTTGGTTACAACCGTGCTGGCGTTGGGTAGTTTGCTGGCGACCGCGTAGGCTTTCCACTGCTTGATGAACGCTTCGTTGACCGGATTTTTGACCGATTCAAAATAATTCCATGCTGCAAGATGACCGAGCAGCGGCTTGGTATCGACACCCCGCAATTCCTCTTCGCCGACCGAAAACGCCACGACCGGGACGTCGGTAGCTTTCAAGCCGGCGTTGCCGAGCTCCTTGTAAAACGGCACGTTGGAGTCGCCGTTGATGGTCGAGATCACCGCGGTCTTTCCACCGGCCGAAAACTTTTTGATATTAGCGACGATGGTCTGGTAATCGGAATGACCGAACGGCGTGTAGACCTCGTCGATGTCCGACGCCTTGATACCTTTGGAGGTCAGGAAAGCGCGCAGGATTTTATTGGTGGTACGCGGATAAACGTAGTCGGTCCCGAGGAGCACAAAGCGCTTGGCGCCGCCGCCTTCTTTGGACATCAGATATTCGGTCGCCGGGATGGCTTGCTGATTAGGTGCGGCGCCCGTATAGAAAACGTTTTTTTCAAGTTCTTCGCCTTCGTACTGGACCGGGTAGAACAGCAGACTGTTGGTTTCTTTGAAGACCGGCAGGACCGATTTGCGCGACACCGAGGTCCAGCAGCCGAACACCACTGCAACCTTGTCCTGAGTAATCAGTTGGCGAGCCTTTTCGGCGAACAGTGGCCAGTTCGACGCCGGGTCGACGATCACCGGCTCCAGCATCTTGCCCATCACGCCGCCTTTGGCGTTGATATCGGCAATCGTCATCAGCGCGACATCTTTCAGGGTCGTCTCGGAGATCGCCATCGTGCCTGAGAGTGAATGCAAAATACCGACCTTGATTGTGTCGGCCGCCAATGCCGGCGGTAGCCATGCGGCTGCGATCAAGCTCAGTGCGCCGAGTGCGCCGGCTTTGACAAGGGTGCGTCGGGACATGGTTGCTCCTGTGAAGGGAAACGTCTGGGTGCGAAGGTTCGCCCGGTACGGTTAGCAGAATACGTGCCATTCAAAAAAGTGCCTGCCGGCACGAGGCCGCCTGATGACGGTGCGCAACCGCCTGATATTGGTGCTTAGACAAGGACAATGCGTCGTTCGGGTGCGCACTGCAGGTTGGTCTGTTTGGCGGCGTTGCGTGATTGCCGTCCGGACGAGGGCAATCCATTGTTATGATGTCGTTCCTTTTTCGCTGTGACTGCTGCCTGCCATCATGTTCGATTTCCTGTTTAAGCGTGCCGCCAAAAATCCCTCTGCCAAACCTGCCGGCACTCCGAATGTTGCGCCGGCGGTGCCGGTCAAACCGCTTTATGGCGCCCGGACGGCGGCGCGCCATCGGGCCGAATCGTTGCAGCATGACGAAGCCGGCAGTCTGGCGTTTTTACTGCAGTCCGAATTCGCTGAAGCCCGGCTGATCGCGGCCCAGCCGATCCAGTCGAAAGACGCTGTGCAACGGGCTCTGGAGGCGACGCGCAATAACGACCGCCGGGTTGCCCGTCTGATGCAGGCGCGCTTGGACGTGCTGATTGCTCAGGACAAACTGGCGCACCTGTGCGCCGACTGCACGAGCGAAGCGCAGCGGCTATTGACCGCACCGCGCCTGGCACCGAATCAGGTCAGCGAACTCGATCGGCGCTGGCAGGGTTTGCTGCCGTTGCCCGACAGCATGCAGCTGGCCTTCGATCAGCCACGCCATTTGCTGGCCGAACGCCTGGCCGCGCAGGCGACTCTGCAGCGCGCTGCAATCGACGCACTGACCAACTTGAAGCAGCTGGCAGAACAGGTGCTGGAATTGCCGATCGATGCAGTGCGCGATAGGCTGGCGCACATAGAAGGGACGCTGGAAACCTGTCGCGGTGCCAGCGAAGTCGGTGCACTGCCCAAGCAGCTGCTGGGTCAGTGTACCGAAGCGGCGCAGGCGTTGCGGAGTACGCTTTCGGTGCTCGAACAGCAGCACGCGGCGCGTGCCAGTCGCACCACATTGCTGGATCAGTGGGAGGCGCTGGCGCCAGCGTTGCATCAGCGCGCTACCTTGCAGCGTGCCTGGGCTGCATTGCCGGCGTCCAGTGCTGACCCGTCCAGCCAGCAACGTTTCGATGTGCTTGTAGAGCAAGTTATCGCAGCCCGGCCTGCGCCGACCGTGCAGTTGCCGAAAAATGTGTCGCCAGCGCCGGACGCGGTCGCACAACAGGCGCTGTTTGCGCCAGCTCTGCAGTCCATGGAAGACGCGCTGGAACAAGGTTTGCTGCAATCCGCAGCCGAAGCGGACAAGCGCATTCGCGCACTCGACTCGAGCCCATCGCGTCCCAATGCCGCGCAAACCGCCCAGCTAAGTCGCCTGCGCGCCGAATTGGGGCGACTGCAGGGTTGGGCGCGCTGGGGTGGCAACATCTCACGCGAGGAATTACAAAAAGCTGCGGAAGCATTGGGAACACAGCAGCTCTCGGTTAGCGAACTGGCCAAAAAAATCGGCTCGTTGCGTGAGCGTTGGAAGTCGCTCGACGTCTCAGCCGGGCCGGCACCAAAAGAGCTGTGGCAAGGCTTCGATGCAGCGTGCACCACCGCCTACGCACCCGTCGCTGCCCACTTCGAAAAACTAGCTGCCGAGCGTCAGAAAAATGCGGCGGCCGCAACGGTGCTGATCGCTGAAATCGGTCGCTACGCGGACCAGTTGCCTGAAACGCCGACCGACTGGAAGGCGCTGGCGCAGTTCTGCCAACGCTGTACTCAGAACTGGCAGCGACTCGGTAGTACCGACCGCCGTGACAAAAAGCGTCTGGATATCGAATTCAACAATGCACTGGAACGCTTGCGCGCACCGCTGTTGGCCGTACGCGACCAGGAAGCCAAACGGCGCGAAAAGCTGATCGAAGAAGTCTCGCAACTCTCCGCTACCGAGCGGGGTGCGCTCGACGCACTGAAGGCACTGCAGGAACGCTGGCAGGAATGTGCACGCTCCATGCCGCTCGAGCGCAACCAGGAGCAAGAACTTTGGCTCCGTTTCAGGGTCTCCTGCGATGTGGTGTTTGCCCGTCGTAAGGAGGTGGCTGTGACTGCGAACGCCGAGCGGCAGCAGAATCTGATGGTCAAACAGGAGCTGTGTACTACGCTTGAGATGGCGCTCGCTGAAGGCCTGCCCGATGTTCCCGCGGTACCGCATCTACCGACGCTGCTGCGTGATAGTGCCGAAGCCTGGTCACGCGCTGGCGCCGTGCCGCGTAGCGCCGAGGCGGCAGTGGACTCACGTTTTCGTACGGCGGTCATCGGACTGAACCACCGCATCGATATCGCACGTCAGACGCTGCAACAGGCCGCTAGACTGGCGCTACGCGACAAGCTGGCATTGTGTCAGCAAGCCGAGGTGGCCTTGGTCGCAGGCGCGCCGGTAGATTCGGTGCGGTCGCAATGGCAGGGTTTCGGCGCTGACCGGACACCGCTCGAGCAGGCACTGTGCCGGCGGATGAACCAGACATTGAGGACGCCACAGGAAGATGTTCCGGCGTACCACGCCCAGCTTCTGGCCAATCGCGCGGATTTACTAAAGGAGTTGCTACGCACCGAGATTGTTTTGTCGCTTGAAAGCCCGCCCGAGTGCGCGCGTGAGCGCTTGCAGCTACAGGTCGAAGTATTGCAGTCGTCACTGAAATCAGGGACTGCATTGCCGACGCCAGCACAGCGCTTGATCGCGCTGTGCGAATTGCCGGCGCTCCTCGCGCCGGCCGATTCGGCGCGTTTGCTACGGATCGTGGATCAACTGACAGAATAAAAAGATGCCCCAAACGGGTCGGGGCATGAATCGGTACTGCATGATCGTGAGGAGATGACAGCACCGGAATCACGCGTCGGAAACCTGCTGTTCCGTGTCGCGCTGATTTCTGTCCTGAGTGGCCGATGCAACGGCCTCACCGCAGAGATTTATTTTTTAACGGCGCGGCTGGTTTTGGTAGCGACTTCCGAAATCTGCGTCACAGCGTTGTTGACATTGCTTTCCATGGTTGCTACAGCCTGCTTGGTCGAGCGCGACATCTGTTCGTAACCGGCGTTGGCGCTACCGAGCGCCGACTTGAACATGGCAATCGCGTTTTCGGAACCGGCTGGCGCGCTCTTGCTGGCTTCGTCGACTAATGCCACCACTTGGCGGCTGGCTTGGGCAATCTGGGCTTCTGCAGCTTTGGTAAATTCGGCCTGCACTTCGGAGGCGATACCGGCGACATGGCGCACATACGACATCGCTTTTTCCGCGCCTGGCTGCGCTTGCGCTGCATTCATCGCAAAAAACTCCTGCGGGTCTTTGGCAGCCAGCATTTGCTTTACGGCAGCGCTGGATTCTTCCATTGAAGTCTTGGCGACCGTCATGTTCAGTTCGATCAGTTTTTCGACGCCTGCAAAAGTTTTTTGCGTCAGCGCCGTCATCATGGCGATCTGTGCTTCGAATGTGGACTTGGTTGCAGCGGAAAATTGCTCTGGCGATGTAAACATGGTGTTCTCCTGTTGTATTGGTCTGGAATGATTTCCGTCAACGTAATGCGTGATTTGAATCCCCCACCCGCCGTAACGCACTGATGCCACGCATCGACGGGATCGAATTCAGGCCTGCCTGCATCGCATCTTGTTGTGCGCTGCAACACGAATCATTCTAAGGGTTCGTTGTGTTATGTCAAGGATAATTTGGTGCGGTGCACACAGGAAATATTTAATGTTTTGATTTTGACGGTGCGATCGACGTCACGCGGCCAGACACATATGCGGCAGAACCATCGTCCTGCACCGGTGGTACCATCCGACACTCTGATGTTGCCGGGCTGTCTGTCTTGAAAGCTTTCTATAGCGATCATTTTGTCTTGCCGCTGCCTGCCGGGCACCGCTTCCCGATGCAGAAATACCGTTTGCTGCGTGAACGCGCTGCAGTCGACGCCGGCTGCAGGGCAATTGACTTTCGGGATGCCCCCAGCACCAGCGACGGGGTGCTGGCGCTGGCCCACGCACCGGATTATATTCGCCGCGTCAGTTGCGGTGATCTGACTCAATCGCAGCAAAAGCTGATCGGTTTTCCCTGGAGCGCAGCAATGGTCGAACGCTCACGCCGTTCCGCCGGCGCCACCATTGCCGCGTGCCGTGCTGCATTCGTGGACGGTGTCGCGGTCAATCTGGCTGGCGGCACCCACCACGCGCATGCGGACCATGGCGAAGGGTTTTGTGTCTTTAACGACGCAGCTATCGCCGCCCGCCTGATGCAAGCAGAACGTCGCGCCTGCCAGGTCGCCGTGGTGGATCTGGATGTCCATCAAGGCAATGGAACAGCCTCTATCCTGGCGCACGACGACTCGGTGTTCACCCTTTCATTGCACGGCGAGCGGAATTTTCCGTTTGTAAAATCAGTCAGCGATCTCGATGTCGGCCTGCCCGATGGCACAATCGACGAAACCTATCTCGAAGCATTGGCAGCGGCGCTTGATTCGATGTTTTCGCGCTGCTCGCCGCAGTTGATCATCTTTCTGGCCGGAGCGGATCCGCACGAAGGCGACCGTCTGGGGCGCTTGCGGTTGACCCTGAGTGGTCTCGCACAGCGCGACACAATGGTTCTGGAGCATGCGTATCAGCGCCGGATTCCGGTAGCGATCGCAATGGCAGGCGGCTACGGCCGCGTGGTCGATGATACCGTTGCAGTACATTTGCAAACTGTGGCAATCGCCGCGCAATACGCAGCACTGTGGTCCATTGCCACGCCGGCTGGGGTGCACAGCGATCGGATCGTATGATGTCCAGAGGTTTTGAAATCAAACCCGCGGCGCAGTCTGCGGCTACCGCGTCGATGCTCGCGTCGATGCCTTGGTTATTCGTAGTGCTGTGGAGTACCGGCTTCGTGGTGGCGAGGTTCGGTTTGCCCTTTGCGCCGCCGCTGACGTTTTTGCTCCTGCGTTTTGGTGGCGTGCTGCTGGTGTTGGTCCCGTTGGTGTTGCTGATGCGCGCGCCATGGCCGACCGGTCGAGTGCGCCACATTGCGGTGGCCGGGGTGCTGGTTCAAGCCGGTTATCTCGGCGGCGTCTGGTGCGCGATCAAGCTCGGTATGCCGGCTGGTTTGTCTGCACTGGTCGTTGGCATGCAACCGATTCTGACCGCGTTTGCTGCACCGCTGATCGGCGAATCGGTGCGGGGTAAGCAATGGATCGGGCTGGGGCTCGGGTTGTGCGGTGTCGGGCTGGTGGTGGCGAACAAAATCAGCGTGGCAGGTTTGTCGACGTCGAGCATCCTGCTGAGCCTAATGGCGCTGGTGTCGATTACAGTCGGTACCCTGTATCAAAAAAGATATTGTGCGCATTTCGATTTGCGTACCGGCACGCTGATCCAGTTTGTCGCCTCTGCACTGGTGTTGCTGCCGTTCGCAATCTGGCTCGAAGACCTGTCACCGGCGTTGTTACAGGTGCACTGGACCGCGCAGTTCATCGGCGCGCTGTTATGGTCGATATTTGCACTGTCGATCGGCGCGATCTTTTTACTATTCGCGTTGATTCGCAAAAGCGCCGCGACCAGCGTCACCAGTCTGCTGTACCTGACGCCGCCCACCACCGCATTGATGGCCTGGTTGATGTTTGGTGAACGCTTCAGTCTGATCGGTCTGGCCGGGATGTTGCTGGCGGTTATCGGCGTGGCTTTTGTAGTGAGGAAATAATGCGGCAACCTCCGGAGCAGCGCGCTGCTTATCGTCACTTTCTTCCGATCACCACCCGCTGGGGCGACAACGATGCATATGGTCACGTCAACAACGTCACGTATTACAGCTGGTTCGATACGGTCGTCAACCAGTTGCTGATCAGTCGAGGCGTTCTGGATATTCACGGCAGCGACGTGATTGCACTGGTGATCGAAACCGGTTGCAATTATTTTTCGTCAGTAGCGTTCCCGGATCGCGTCACCGCCGGGTTGCGGGTGGCTCGATTGGGCACGTCCAGCATCCGCTACGAAATCGCAATCTTTCGCGACGACGACGATCATGCAGCAGCCCAGGGACATTTGGTGCACGTTTGCGTTGAGCGCGAGGGTCGTCGGCCAACGCCAATGCCGGTGCCGATGCATCAATTGCTATCCTCCTTGCTAACCATCATCGATACAACCGAGCCATGATCCACACAACGCAACAGCAACACGTCGATGACGCCATCATCTCAAGGCGCTCGATTCGAGCCTTTCTGCCCACTTCGGTGGCGCACGAAGACATTCTGCAAATCCTCGAAGTTGCCGCACGCGCCCCTTCGGGAACCAACACCCAACCCTGGAAAGTGGTGGTACTGGCCGGCGCCGCCAAACAGCGCCTGTCGGACGCCATTATTGCGGTGCATAACGATCCGGCAGTCGCCAGGCTGCACACCGAGGAATACAGCTATTATCCGCAGCAGTGGCGTTCACCGTATATCGACCGGCGCCGCAAGGTTGGCTGGGACCTGTACGCGCTGCTGCAACTGACGCGGGACGACAAGACCGGGATGCATGCACAACACGGACGCAATTATCAATTTTTTGATGCCCCGGTCGGTCTTATGTTTACCATCGACCGAGCCATGCAGCAGGGATCGTGGCTGGACTATGGTATGTTTTTGCAAAACGTGATGATCGCGGCACGTGCACGCGGGCTTGACACCTGCCCGCAAGCTGCGTTCACCCAGTATCACCGGATCATTACCGAGCAGCTGCAATTGGGCCCTGATGAAATGCTGGTGTGTGGTATGTCGCTCGGCTACGCTGACCTTGACAAGATTGAAAATACGCTCGTGACCGAGCGAGAACCAGCTGCCGGCTTCGTTAAGTTTCTGACCGATTAGCCGATACCAGAAATGATGCGGTGGTAACGCCAATGGCGTGACATCTTGGCGCAGGGTTAGAGCCATTTGAACCCACCACCAGTTGCGATTGGCTTATCGGCTTGATATTGTCGGTTAGAAAATTCTTTAATAGTTTGCGCTAACTACCTAATTCGCTTGTGAATTATCCTGTTTTTGCTACACTGCAAGATGATTGACCCTTGCCGAAGTCACGGAGACACTGATGTCAAAACCCGCGCTAACCTTTTTGTTGTTGACGCTGTGCCTGGCCTCGGGCACCAGCGCGCTCGCCGCGCACAAGCACGCCGCCAAAAAACACCATCGTGGCCACGCCCATAGTCTGGCAGTCGCGGGAGAACCGTCGCTGGCCGCGAACGAAAGACTGGTACGCAAGGTTGTGTCGCTGCACGGTCGCCGCCATGTCATTTATCAACGGGTCGCGCTGCGCCCGGTAGTGCCGGCGGTTCCTGCTGTGATCAGCGCTGGTGATCTGGCCGGCCTGAATCTGACCCGCGATCCACTCGATCTGAAGTCGAGTGTGGCACTGGTGCTAGATCAATCCAGTTCGAAAGTACTGTTTGAAAAAAATTCCAATGTCGCCCTGCCGATTGCCTCGATCACCAAGCTGATGACCAGCATGGTTGTGGTCGAGTCACGCCAGGACATGGATGAAATGATCGAAGTCACCAACGACGACGTCGACCATGAAAAAAACAGTTCGTCGCGCCTGCATATCGGCTCGATTCTATCGCGCAGCAACATGCTGCACATTGCGTTGATGAGTTCTGAAAACCGCGCAGCCTCCGCACTGGGACGTAATTATCCGGGCGGTTTGCCAGCGTTTGTTGCGGCCATGAACGCCAAGGCCAAGGCACTGGGCATGAACGATACGCACTACGTCGATTCGACTGGCCTATCGAGCCACAATGTGGCTAGTGCCCATGATCTGGCCAAGCTGGTCATCGCCGCGCGCCAGCATCCAATCATCTGCCAGTATTCAACTGATACCAAATACGTTGTGGAACCGGGCGGACGGCCGTTGCAGTACTCTAATTCCAATCACCTGGTGGCCAATCCGAGCTGGGAAATCGGCCTGCAAAAAACCGGCTATATCAGCGAAGCAGGGCGCTGCCTGGTCATGCAGGCAAATATCGAAGGTCGCCCGATCGTGATGGTTTTTCTGGATTCCAAAGGCAAGCAGTCGCGCCTGGCAGATGCGGGGCGGATCCGTAAATGGATCGAGGCATTGAAGCCGGAGAACATGACTAATCCGCTCGCAGTGCCGGCAGTTGCGCCGCTGGCGCACAGTTAATCTGGCAAAAAAGGCGAACCGAGGTTCGCTTTTTTTTTGATAGTTGATTAGCGTTATTACACTTACCTTAAAACAGGTATCCTCTGCGCCAGTCGGCGTCCTTTTGTTCCCTGAATGATTTGCCATCGCTGTATTCAAGGCTCCTAAAATGTTGCCAATCTAAATTCGGTGGCTCCGGACGTTCTTGCAGTTCGCATTGTTTCATAATTAAAAAATTCGAAAAATTGCCACCCGATTTACGAGATATCTTTGTACTCCGTCCAGTTTTTAACCTTGAACGCCATCTTTAGAACAGGATGCCGACGCAGAGCGTTATGTTTGTTGCGCATCGCAGAAAATAGGGTCACAAACTTTGGCACTTGACCCCACCATGATCCCGCTTTGTGAAAGTGCACCAACGCCGCACTGACTGCGAATCGCCGTCGTCCTGTATATGAACCAATCGTCCCCCCTACCGAGACTGCTGAACTATTTTTGACGGCTGCCCTAAATTTTCCCACCGCGCTACCGTTAATCTTGGAATGACTGGTCAATCGAATTCGAGATTTATTTTGACTTCGCCCTAAAGTTTGATGGGTTCTTGCCGTAAATGAGACAAATGGAGGTAAAATTCAAAGATATATTATGAATTTGCTATGTATTTTTGGCGTCGGTTTAGCCCGGTTACTACCTGAAATTACCTAAAAAAATAGTCTGCTTCACCCGCTCTGCCGTCTTTTTGCTTTTTGGTACAGGAACGGCAAAGCCAAGCCCAGCAACACTTCCCGCGGCGTTTCCAACGCTGTGAGTCTGCCGCAGAACCGCGTTTGTAAGACAAACGCTGTCACGTGGCACGTCGCCGTTTCCGTCAAGAAATACCGATTAGTGCCTATTTCACCCCTTAGTTCGTCCGTTCATGATGCATTCACCGACCAGGCAAAACCGCCGGACGGAACAACGGCAAGGGATGAGACAAATGGATACCAACGTGATGATGGCTGAAATCCGCGATGCCAATCTGGGCTACCTGATGCTGGCGCAGCAAATGATCCGGGCCGACCGCGCTACCGCGATCTTTCGCCTTGGCATCAGCAGCGAAATCGCTGAGCTGATCGCCGGCTTGAATAATGCCCAGATTTTGAAACTGTCCGGCACCAGCATGATGCTGGCGCGCTTTCGCTTCGATGATGGCGCAATCCTCGGCATGCTGACTAATTACAACAAGGACCGCGCGCTGTCGCAATCGCACGCAGCAATTCTGATGGCTGGTCAAGCTGTCGAAGAAATCGCCTGACCAGCACCGTTGTCGGCGGGTCGTCGCAGCACCCTTTCAATGTACCGAGATCATCATGGCCAAGAAAAGCGTTGTTACCGAATCTTGCGAAATTCAGCTTGCGATCAAATTGATCAATTTGGGAGCCCGGTTGCAATTACTCGAATCGGAAACCTCGCTGTCGCGCGAACGCTTGCTGAAGCTATACAAGGAACTCAAGGGTGTCTCACCGCCGAAGGGCATGTTGCCATTTTCGACCGACTGGTTCATTACCTGGCAGCCGAATGTGCACTCGTCGTTGTTCATTAATATTTACCGATTTCTGCAGGAACACGCCCACGTCAGCGGAATCGAAGCGGTACAAAAGGCGTACACACTATATTTGGAACAGATGGGCCCGGAGGGGTCCGATGAGCCGGTTCTGTCGCTGACCCGTGCCTGGACTCTGGTGCGGTTTTTTGATAGCAAAATGCTTGGCACTGCCTGCTGCGCGCAATGCGCCGGTAAGTTTGTGGTGCATCAGCACGATTTGAACGCCGGGTATGTGTGCGGCCTGTGCCATATGCCGTCGCGGGCGGGCAAGACCCGCAAAGCCAAAGAAGCGGCGCAAGCTGCTATTGCCATCGCCTGACGGTGGCGGCATGATGGTTCGCTCAGGAACTTTCTCTAGCGAGACCCCGTTTGCCGATTGCCACCTTCACGCCACCTTCCGCCCTGACCAAGCCGGCTGCGCAAGCGCTTGCGCTGCAGTGCATTGGCGTGGTCTCCATGCTGGCGCTGCAGGTCGCGCTGTGGCGCATTCGTCATGTCAGCATCATGCCCATGACACTGGCCGTCGGCGTCGGCAGCGTGGCGGCACTGCTGTCGTATTGGCGGGGCATGCGCTGGTGGTGGTGGCCGCTGCAGTTTGTCTTTGCGCCTGCTTTGCTCGCAGCGAGTTCGCTGTCTATATCGCCATGGTTTTATTTACTATTATTTTTGCTTCTGCTCACGGTGTATTGGCGCACCTATCAAACTCAGGTGCCGCTGTATCTATCCGGGCAGGTGGTATGGGATGCTGTCATTGCACACATCCCGCCGGGTGCAAAGCAAGTCATCGATATTGGCAGCGGAATTGGTGGATTGGTGCTGCATCTCGCGGCAAGCCGCCCCGAGTGGATTGTCAGCGGCATCGAACTGGCGCCATTGCCGTGGCTGGTCAGCCGACTGCGCGCGCGCCAGCGGTGCAGTCCGGCACGACTGATGCGCGGCGACTATCACTCGCTGGATTTTTCGGCCTATGACGTGGTATTTGCCTACCTGTCGCCAGCGGCGATGCCAGCGCTATGGCTTAAAGCCTCCGCAGAGATGCGACCCGGCACGCTGTTGCTGAGTTACGAATTCACAATCGACGACCATCCACCGGACTTCAGCAGCCAGCCGCGCGCTGGCGCGCGCTATTTATATGGCTGGGTTCACCGATAGTGTCTCGTCGATGCAGCACTTCCATGGTTTTCGATTAACGTTCCATTTGGTTTCGCAGAAATAGTCCGCAATATCGTTTATGCGCGCGCAAGCACAGAATTACCTGTGGTAAATTATTAACGCGGTCTGACTCAAGTTTTTGCAATTGCGGACGTAGTAAAACCGAGCCCACTTTTCGTCAAATCGTTGCCGTGTTCACCGACGTACGAGCGCGACGAACAGTGACCGACCCATTGCCGTGGCGCCTGCGCCCGGTTGCGACCCCGGAGACCACCGCTTGCTGGTAATTATTGGTTATGTAGTCGTCATATTGTCGGTATTCGGCGGCTTTGCGCTGGGCGGCGGCCATCTGGCAGCGTTGCTGCAACCGCTGGAACTGCTGATGATCGGTGGCGCTGCAGCGGGTGCTTTTTTTGTCGGTAATAACGGCAAGTCGATGAAGGCCACCTTGAAGGCGTTGCCGACGCTGTTCAAGGGGTCCAAATTTACCAAGTCGCTGTACATGGACCTGATGTCGCTGCTGTTCGAAATTCTGACCAAAGTCCGCAAAGAAGGGCTGATGTCGATTGAAAGCGATGTCGAAAAACCGGAAGACAGCGCCATCTTCAGCAAGTACCCGAACATTCTGCATGATCATCACGTGGTCGAATTTCTGACCGATTATCTGCGTCTGATGGTGTCCGGGAACATGGACGCTTTCCAGATCGAAAACTTGATGGACAATGAAATCGAAACTCACCACGCCGAAGGCGAAATCCCGGTCCATTGCGTCGCAAAAATCGGTGATGGCTTGCCGGCATTCGGTATCGTTGCAGCTGTCATGGGCGTCGTGCATACAATGGAATCGGTCGGCCTGCCGCCTGCTGAACTAGGTATCCTGATCGCCCACGCGCTGGTTGGTACATTTCTGGGGATTTTGCTGGCCTACGGCTTTGTTGGGCCGTTGGCCGGCTTGCTGGAACAAAAGCTGCACGAATCGTCCAAAATTTATCAGTGCATGAAAGTCACGCTGTTGGCGAGCCTGAATGGCTACGCGCCGGCGTTGTCGGTAGAGTTTGGCAGGAAAGTCTTGTTTTCGACCGAGCGGCCGTCTTTCGGCGAGCTCGAGGAACACATCAAGCTGACTAAATCGAAATAGGCGGGCAGACTTTATGAAACCCTACGACGGAACCGACCATGGCTGACGAAGGCAACCGTCCGATTGTTATCAAGCGCATCAAAAAGGTCGTTGGTGGCGCGCACGGCGGTGCCTGGAAAATCGCGTATGCGGATTTTGTCACGGCGATGATGGCGTTTTTTTTGCTGATGTGGTTGATGGGCTCAACTACCAAAGGCAGTCTGCAGGGCATCGCCGAATACTTCCAGACGCCTCTCACGGTGGCCATGCAAGGTGGCTCGGGTAGCGGTGACAGCTCCAGCGTGATTCAGGGGGGCGGCAAGGATTTGACACGCAAGGACGGTCAGGTCAAAAAGGGCGATACGGTAGCGCCAAAAAAGACCTACAACATCAAGGCTGCCAAAGAAGCCATGGAAAAAATCGAAGCTGGCCAGCTGAAGCTGTTGAAAGGGCGGATCGAAGGTGTCATCGAATCAAGCCCGACACTGAAAAAGTACCGTAACCAGCTCCTGCTGGACATTACCAGCGAAGGTCTGCGGATCCAGATTATCGATGAACAAAATCGCCCCATGTTCGCTAACGCCAAGGCCGAGCTGCAACCGTATACCAAAGAAATCCTGCATGAAATCGGCCGCTCGCTGAACGACGTACCGAACAAGATCAGCCTGTCTGGCCACACCGATGCGTCGGCGTATTCGAGTGGTGAAAAAGGCTACAGCAATTGGGAGTTGTCGGCCGACCGTGCCAACGCGTCACGCCAGGAACTGATCGTTGGCGGTATGAATGAAAGCAAGGTCTTGCGCGTAGTCGGGCTGGCCTCGGCGGTACTTTACGACAAAGACAACCCGCTGAATCCCATCAATCGCCGGATCAGTATTACCGTCATGAACAAGAAGGCGGAAGACGCCGCCGCCAACGAAGGCGCGCGCTCGATCGACGTCGGCGGCGAGAACGCCGCAACCGATGCAGCGGCAGCAGCGGCAGCGCAGAATGTGTCCGCTGTTGCAGCGCCGTCAACCGTGCCACACCGATAATGCCTACGTGCCTGATGTCAGCCATGCCTTGCTTCTTTGAACCGATTGAACTGATTGCCGGGAGGACCATTTCATGACTCAATCCATCGCGCTGGTTTCGCGTGTCGGAGAACTGCTCGGCAGTGTCGCAGAGCAGGGCATCGGTCATCTCACCGAGGTTGAAACCGACTTGGCCCAGACCGCTTTGCTGCTGACCGAAGCAATCGAAAAACTAGGCGCTAGTTTTATGGCGATCCATGCTGCCATCAGCGCTCAGCAGCTGGGGGTCGATCGCCTGCTGGGGGGTGCCGTGCCGAACGCCGAAGAACTTGCCGAACTGAAGAATATCCGTCGGACCATCGGTCAGCATGTCAATGCGGCCGTCACCGGATTACAGTTTCAGGACATGACCAATCAGTTGATCGACCGCTCACGCAGTCATGTCAGCGGCGTACGCGAGGTACTGGCGCTGCTGAGCGAAACCGCTGCCAGAATTGCACCACACACCGAATTGCCAGCACTGGAATTGTTATTGGATCAGACCAACGCAGCAATCAACGAACGCCGCATGCAGTTACATGACACCCTGCGTAAGGCGGTCAATCAGACCCACATGGAAAGCGGCGACGTTGAATTATTTTAGGACGCCGGCATCGTCTCGATGACGGCGCAGCGGGATTGAACCGGCGGTCGACACGTCGATTTAAAAATTATCAAAACAGCTTGACTGTAAAGCGGAGCGCAAATGGCGAAATCAATACTTGCAGTGGACGATTCGGGCTCACTTCGACAAATGGTGGTGTTCAGCCTGAAGGCTGCCGGCTACCTTGTGACCGAAGCGGTGGACGGTCAGGACGGTCTCGACAAGGCCAAGGAACAGGTCTTCGACCTGGTGCTGACGGACCAGAACATGCCGCGCATGGACGGATTGACGCTGATCCGTTCGTTGCGCGCACTGGGTACTTATCAGCGGGTACCGATCCTGATGTTGACTACGGAAGCCAGTGACGAGATGAAAGCCAAAGGTCGGGCCGCTGGTGCGAATGGTTGGCTGGTCAAGCCGTTCGATCCGCAACGCCTGACCGAAGTGGTCAAGAAAGTGATCGGCTGATGTGCTGCATGCCAGTTGCGCAAAGCGTTGTGAGCGCGGCAGCCGATGTTGCGTTGGTCGTCGGAGTATTCGGGTGACGCCCTGTTCGCGCAAGAATCCACAAGGTACGGAGCTTCAACATGACAATTGATATGCGCCAGTTTTTCCAAGTGTTTTTCGAAGAGACCGAAGAGCTCCTGTCGGAGATGGAAAAGCTGCTGCTGGCAGTCGACGTCAACGCGCCCGATCCGGAAGACTTGAATGCGATTTTTCGGGCGGCACATTCGATCAAGGGCGGTGCGTCGACTTTCGGCATTACCGATCTGACCGACGTCACACACGTTCTCGAGACACTGCTGGACCGAATTCGCAAAGGCGAAATGGCGTTGACAGCCGAACATGTCGAAGCCTTTCTGAGCGCCAAGGATATCCTGAAGATGCAGCTCGATGGTCACCGTCTCAGCTCCGCAGTCGATCAGGAAGCGGTCGGCAACGTACGCATGCTGCTGCAATCACTGTCCGAAGGTGACGTGCCGATGCCACCCACACCGACGCCGCCGCCAGCGCTGTCGATGGCGGCGCACACTAGCGCCGTCGCCGCTGGCTATACCCATCGATTTCGGATCGAGCTGCCGGTGACCGCGCCTCGCGACGTCACCGCGCTGGCAAGCGAGCTCGGTTTGCTGGGTGTGATCACGCGTTCGGTCATGCGTGACCAGCGTACCGTATTCGAGCTGGCGACCAGCGAGAACGCCGAGGCGATTATCGCGATCTGCTCCTTTGTGCTGGATCCGACCGCGCTGACCATCACACCGCTGGTACCGCTGCCCGGTATGGTCGGCGCGGTCGCGAGCGAGCCTGATCGTGGTGGCGGCTATGGATTTTTCGAGCCGCTGGATGCTCGTTTCGGCAATCTGACGCCGGGCGGCGCAGCCCCATCGAGTACCGAGGACGCAGCGGCGGTGGCGGCGCAGGAGCAGCAGCAGGGTTATGGATTCTTCGATACGTTCGAACCGCCGGCGCCCATTGCAGCGCCGCCGGAACCAAAATCCGAAGCCGAACAGAACCTACTGCCAATTACCGAAGTCTCAGTCGAAACACTCTCCGGCGCGGTACTCGTGGAGAACGATCGGCGCACACCACAGCGTCGGGAGAGCGACAAGGTGGCGTCTGCCGAATCGACCTCGATTCGCGTCAGCATTGAAAAAGTCGATCAACTGATTAACCTGGTCGGCGAGCTCGTCATCACTCAGGCGATGATCGAGCAGCGAACCGATTCGCTCGACCCGATGCTGCACGAGCGGCTCTTGAATAGCGTCTCGCAGCTGACCCGCAATACCCGTGATTTACAGGAAGCCGTGATGTCGATCCGGATGATGCCGATGGACTACGTGTTCTCGCGGTTTCCGCGCATGGTGCGTGACCTGGCCGCCAAGCTTGGTAAAAAAGTTGAGTTCGTGACGCATGGTGCAGCCACTGAACTCGACAAGGGTCTGATCGAACGCATCGTCGATCCGCTGACGCATCTGGTACGCAATAGTATCGACCATGGCATCGAATTGCCGGCCGTGCGCGCCGCTGGTGGCAAAAGCGAAACCGGCCGGCTGTCATTGTCGGCCGGCCACCAGGGAGGCAATATCGTGATCGAAGTCAGTGACGATGGTGGTGGCTTGAACCGCGCGCGGATTTTACAAAAAGCCGAGCAGAACGGTCTGGCGGCATCCGACGCGATGACCGACACCGAGGTCTGGCAGCTGATTTTTGCGCCGGGATTTTCAACCGCCGAAACCGTTACCGATGTGTCAGGACGCGGCGTCGGCATGGATGTCGTCAAGCGCAACATTACCGCCATGGGTGGGATCGTCGATATTCGTTCCGCCAAAGGCTTCGGCACCACCATTTCGATTTCGTTGCCGTTGACATTGGCGATTCTAGATGGCATGTCGATTCGAGTCGGCGAAGAAGTCTATATTCTGCCGCTCGGCTACGTGGTCGAATCGTTGCAGCCCCGCCCGATCGACGTCAAGGAAATTAGCGGGCAGGGTCGGGTCATCAAGGTGCGTGGCGAGTACCTGCCGCTGATTCCGCTGTACCAGATGTTTGGCATTGAACCCCGCTTTACCGACCCGTCCCAAGGGATCGTGGTGATTCTCGAATCAGAAGGCCGCAAGGCTGGCCTGTTTGTCGACGATCTGGTCGGTCAGCAGCAGGTAGTTGTCAAAAACCTGGAGTCGAATTATCGCAAGGTGGTCGGAATTTCTGGCGCCACTATTTTGGGCGACGGCGGCGTATCGCTGATCGTCGATGTCGCCGCGCTGTTGCGCTCCAGCCGTCAGCTTGCTGACGAATCGATTTTTTCCTGACGTTTTTTTGATCGGACTACACCATGTCAAGCGCTGCACACATCAACCCACAGGTGCAAGGCACCAAGTCAACCAGCGATATCGCCGGCAATGAATTTCTAGCCTTCACGCTCGGCAAGGAAGAGTACGGCATCGATATCCTGAAAGTGCAGGAAATTCGTGGCTACGAAGCCGTGACCCGGATCGCCAACGCGCCTGAATTTATCAAAGGCGTAGTCAATTTGCGCGGCATCATCGTACCGATCGTCGACATGCGTATCAAGTTCAATCTCGGTGAACCAACCTACGATCAGTTCACGGTGGTGATCATTCTGAATATCGGCGGGCGCGTAATGGGCATGGTGGTCGACAGCGTATCGGACGTGATCACGTTGTCAGCCGATCAAGTCAAGCCCGCGCCGGAAATGGGCACGGCTTTCAATACCGATTACCTGATCGGTCTAGGCACGCTGGACGAGCGCATGCTGATCCTGATCGACATCGATAAGCTGATGTCGTCATCGGAGATGGGCCTGATTGAAAAAATCGCTGCTTGATCTGTTTCAGTTAGGTGAAACCGCACCGTCCTCCGTTCAGCCAGACGGACCTTTGTACGCGGTGGCATCAGTCAGTGGCACCGAACCGTTAGCGATTAAAAAATAATAAGCACCATACGACACCGGCAGGAGACCAGGCATGTTTCGCAATATAACCATCAAATCGTTGCTGATCGTCGTGATCAGTTTGCTCTCGCTGCTGCTCATTGGCTGCGGTGTGGTGAGTCTGACTAGTCTAAGTCAGTCCAATGACGCGCTTAAAAATCTGTACGTAGCACGCATGGTGCCGATCGGACAGATCGATCAGATCGTGCGCGGGATTGACCGCAACCGGATGGATCTGGCCGAATCGCTCAACGGCGAACCGACCGCGGTCACCAAAAAAATGGACGAGGTTGATCGCCGGGTCGCGCTCATCTCCAAACAGTCGGCAATTTTTTTTGCACTGCCGATGAGCGGCGTCGAGCAACAGCTGGCACTGAAGCTGAAAGTCGATCGCGACAAGTTTCTCGACCAGGGGTTGAAACCGACAATCGACGCGATGCGCTCGCAAAATACCCAAATGGCGACCGAGATATTGCAGGGGCCGATGAGCCAGCTGTATGCTCCTCTTGAAGCAGATATCGATGCAATGATCAAGCTCCAGCTCGATGGTGCCAAAGCTGATTTTGAAACGGGTCAGCGCCGCTACACACTGGTGCTCAACATTTCGGTGATAACGATCGCGTTGGGCGTCTTGCTTGCGGCAGCCATGGGCTGGTGGCTGATTCGCGCTATCTGCCGGCCTCTCGATCGCGCTGTTGCCCTGGCCAAGGGAGTCGCGGCGGGTGACCTGACGCAGCAGATATACGTCACATCCAATAATGAGACTGGTCAGTTGTTGCAGGCACTGAAGGACATGAACGTCAGCTTGATCGCGACCGTGGGCCAGGTCAGGAGCGGCACTGAAACCATTGGCGTCGCCTCGCGTGAAATCGCTACCGGCAACGCCGATCTGTCTTCGCGTACCGAGTCGCAGGCCAGTTCGCTTGAAGAGACTGCCTCGTCGATGGAGGCGCTGACCGAGACGGTGCGGCAAAACGCCGAG